>JAYZLO010000077.1:0-40016 GCA_036154175.1 Thermoplasmatota archaeon
TCTCCAACTGCTCCTCTCGCTTCTTCATTCTCCGGCATTTCAATCTCATCCTTTATTCAGCCACTCATATCCTCTCTCTTCAAGCTTTGTAGCTAATTCAGAACCACCTGATGCTACTATTTTGCCACCCATTAGAACGTGAATCGTATCAGGTTTAACATGCTCTAGAATCCTAGAGTCATGGGTAATAATAAGTGCTCCAGAGCCAGTGCCCCTTATCGCCTCGTTCACTCCTTTGGAAACTGTCCTGATGCCCTCGATATCTAGTCCGCTGTCTGTCTCATCCAATACAGCCAGTTTCGGCTTCAGTAGCATCAATTGCAGAATCTCAAACCTTTTCTTTTCCCCGCCACTGAAACCATCATTTACGTATCTGGAAAGAAAAGACCTAGGTATATCAAGAGCTGACATTGCTTTCTTTAGATCTTCACGGAATTCAGAGCCCTTTGCCTCCTCCTCGCCTCTAATGCTTGCTACCGACTTCCTGAGGAAATTTCCCACTTGAAGTCCCGGTACTGATTGGGGGTACTGAAATGAAAGGAAAACTCCCTTTCTGGCTCTCTCCCAAGATTCTAACTCCAGGATACTACTTCCATCAAGAAGTACATCCCCCTTCTCCACTTCATAGTCTGGATGCCCCATGATAATATTGGCCGTAGTAGTTTTCCCACTACCGTTCCTCCCCATTATAGCATGAATCTCTCCGGGCCCAATCTTGAGATCTATTCCCTTCAATATTTCAGTATCTCCGATTCCTGCATGAAGCCCCCTTATCTCCAGAAGTCCGCTACTTGTGCCCATACACTCACCATCCAATATTATTGACTGTGTTCTGCGCCAATTAGATGACCCTATAATCATGCCCATGTACCGACTAGTCGTGAATCAAGATGACTCCGACTCAATTGCGACTTCTGGCGATCTAGAAGAGTCTTACAGGATAGAAATTGAAGAACTGATAAAGAATGAATCAGAGCGAAGAATTACTGAAAATAAAGACCCTTTGGAAGAGTCACGGCTTCATTCTCTGTCCTTGGTGGACTTATTTGAGAAAAATCACCCGGATTTAGTTATCGCATTGATGGTCAGGCTTGGCCCAGTTAGGGCGGCTTTGGAGGGTCATGGGGGTTCTTTGGTGGTATTCAGCGGAGAAATAGAAATAAACCAGGACGGCAAAAAAAACCTATCTTTAGTAGTTGATCTAGATGGCGCATGCGTATCATGCGGAGCTGCACCGGGCACTCTCAAGGGGATACAAGATGATTTATTGATGGATGATGAAATAATCTCTGTAAGATTCAATTCTGGCATGTTAGAATGGTTCGATGAGATTCAGAGAGATTTTTTGCTTAAGTTCGGAGGAGTATCATTTGTCTAGAACCCGATTCTATTAAACAGCTCTTCCATAGCATCGCTGGAGAAACCCAAAACTGTGACTTCTTCTCCCTGAACAACCTTAGCAAATGATTGCGCCATTCCCGCGATGTCGTAACCTCCTGCCTTTCCAAACCATGATCTCGATTGAATTAGTTCATGCATCATATCGCCATTCAAATCATCAAATTCCACTATCGAGGAATTAGTCCAAATATTCAATCGCCACCCTCCTTTTAATTCAATATCTCCCACTTCCACATCCAATATTGCTGTGGAAGACCAGACTTTGTGCCTCCTTCCTGATAGTCTAATCAATGTCGATGCTGCAATTAGCTCGTCTTCTGGTTTGCCCAATGCAACCGAACTATTGTCCGGATCCTCCACGAGGGTATCAGAAACAAGAATAAGTGTTGGAAGTTGTTTCTCGCCTTCTGGAAATTGGGAAGCTACAGCCTCTGCCTTTACCATACAAGCATGTTCCGTTTGGAGACTCACTTCAACGTTTGATTTGGGAACTGGCTCTACTTCTCCCAATTCGTGATAGTTAAGGGTAATTTCACTATTTGCGAGAATTTCCGATATCCACGAACGTCTTCTGTGCGATGTCGAAGCTAGTGTGATCGATATCTCACTCATTCAGAGATCAACCCTGGAGCCACAAACTGGGCATTTTGTGGAAGTTACTCCCGTACTTGTCACTATCCTGCTCCCACACTCATTGCATGAAATTTGACTGCCTGTCGTCGGAATTTCGGGAAGAATGGGGCCATTCATTATATCCTCCGAAACAACCACCTTATCTTCATTTGGGGCTTCATCTTGCTCAGAAGCTCTCCTGTTCCTCCTTTCCTTTCTGATGTTTGATGGCTCCAAATTGTCTGCCGAATCTACTATTTCTACTTCCAAAGGGCCGACCTTTAGGTCGGAGTCCTCTAGAAGATCTATAACATCATCCTCCATCACTACGGTGTCATCCTTGTTCACCGTACTTCTTCTACCGGCCCATCTCAATCCCTGGGCAGAAACTCCAGCTAGAGTTACAATGCCAAGAATGAGTATAGACAAAGCTACCCCTATCAACAATATTTCGAAGCTCTCTTGATCTAGGCCCAAAGAAGATCTTAGTTGATCGGATAAATCACTGTCTCTTTTCGACCCTCCGTCATCTATCAGAGTTCTTATCTGCCACCTCCCAGATGAAAATACTACAATACTGGTTTCGCTAGAATCGTCCGATCTATCCGCACAATTCATTTGTCCCCTGACCACAGTATCTGAGAACCCGATCCATCCCTCTTCGATGTCTATCATGCCATATTCCACTTGCGGGCCGAAGGGCCCAACCCTGTCACAGAATACTTGAATGCCTCGATCCGACTCAACCACTTCTATTTCCGATAAGCCCCTAGCTGGCATTCTGACCTCCATACCACCTTGGGTGATAAAAGAAGAATCAGTAACGAAGGATACAATCTCTGACTCTTGGGGGTCGCCCTCTCTCCAAAGAGAAATCAGCCAATCCGTCTTATCTTCAGTTATCACTGTAAGTTCTGGTCTCGCCGAGTAGTCACCTACGGCCTTTCGATATGACCACGTCTCTTGATCAATTTCTCCGTGTGTGTACCAAGTTCCGAGTCTTTTTTCTCCAGTAGTATCGTTTCTTACCGTCTGGTAAAGAATGTGAATCTGATCGTATCCGAATTCCACAGCCACCGGGTCTTTGTGATTTGGATCAGCATCGATATCATGGATTATACTTGGATTCAGGTACCAATCAAGTGACGATTGCGGAGATTGAGCATAAATGAGGAAAATATCCGTAACATCATCAAGGGTTCCGCCGGTGAAAACATCTCTGTGATAGCCGGAAACAATAATCTCAGAATCTAATACATCAATGTCGACTCCCCAATATTTTCCATCAGAAAGAGGAATGCCCGGCATCAAGTCCTGAGGCGGGGACAATCTACAATTGGAATCAACTGTCGAGTAACTCACTGTTTGCATTAGGAACCAGTCGGGACCCATATAGCGTCTAGTCCAAACAACATGGGCAAAACCATCTTCAGTAGTGACAACAGATAGATCACCAGACCATCTTTCTTCTATCACATTATTACACTCAAGTAGGGTGTTACTTGGACTCAGTTTGTACATGTGGAGGGTTCCATCCTTCTCACTGATAAGCAAATCATCCCCGTCGTCTTGCCCTATTCTCACAATTTCAACTGGACTTTCTCCAGGATTCAAATTTGCATCCCTAGCCCCAGTCAATGTAGTGCTATCAACTAGTATTGTCCTTTCTCTCTCATTGTCCGACCAATCGTTCTCACTACCTTCGTGATTTACCTTCAGCCTAATTTCTAACGGTCCCGTCTGATTTGGGATGTATGGGAACGACATTGTCGAGTAAGAACCCCCCATGATAAGCGGGACGCTTGAGTTAGATGCCAATTCCCAGCCCCTGCCTTCAACTTTAATTTCCATTGTCCCATATACTGATTCAGCATCTTGGGATCCAAGGTTATCCACTCTTACCTCTATCACTGCAGACTCATCAGGTCTGGGGATGGGGCTGCTGACGGTCATTGCTGATACCGATCCCTCTCTAATTGCTAAGTCAACCCCAGGGGGCCTGGGATCAACGGTGAATATTCCTGAAAGCTGGTTATTTCCATCATCTAACTCTTCTATTGTGTTCAAAGGATCCATAACTATCGAAATCAAAGATTCTCCTGACTCTGATGGATTCCAATATAGGACGACATTGACAAACTCGCCGGAATCAATGTTGCCAATCAGATACTCGTCTCTTCGCTCCCCCCATTCCTCTAAGGTCACCCCAACATCTTTAGCTGCTAGATCTCCTGTATTCCTAATTGTGGCCCTAACTTCCAGAAATGTATTTACATATGCACTTTGCATGGGTATACCATATTCTTGTACTGATATCGATTTACTTACGAAAAGTAAATCTGGCATGGGTTCTATATTGTCGATATTTACTCTTCTGTACAACTCTTGCGAAATAACTCCCACAGCGCTTACCATCCTAACAGAGAGGATATATTCCCCGTCTTTGAACTGAGTAGTATCCCATTCGAAGCTCCAGGAAGTCCATCCTTCATCTCCTTCTTGACATTTCCTAACTTCTCCATTTTGCTCCCAAACGCCCCTTTGGAACAAGTGCTCGCAGTAAACATGCCCTCGGAAGTCCGGATCACTCTTTCCATCTCCATCCTCCGGGGATTGAGAATGCTTTTGACCAAGCAGATCCTCCTCACCCCACAATCCATCCTCGTAGGTGGCTCCGTCCTGCCACTCCCCTCCGTCTACTTTCCACTGAATAGTGGCATTACCGATCGATTGAAACTCCCCATAGACCTCCACGCTGCCCTCAATCTCACTCACGCCACTAGGCCCTTCAAGCGTCAAATTGACCCTTCCCACTGGAAACTCAAACTCAGTTGTATTGCTCCATCTGCCTATATCATTCCTTGCAGCTACCATTCCTGTAATCTCGAGCTCAGCGTAGTCATCAGGTAGATCTGGGACTTCGAAAGGAGCAGTCCAGTTGGTCAGTCCAATAGGGTTCGACCAATTCATTATTGACATTCTTTGAATCGGCTTATCTTTCGACTCCCTGTATTCCATCTCAACCTTCACTGCTATCTGCTCAATTGTTCCATTATCTTCTCCGTGCTCATTGATGTGTCCTCTAAGGTTGTAAGTCTCCCCTTCAACAAGCCATGAGTACTTTCTGGGGCTTTCGATTTCAACCCAGTGCCCCTCTTGAGGTGGAACCGGGCCACCAGTTTCGTTAACAAAACCGCCTCCAAACATCTCGGTCGCAACCGCAGCCCCATCGATAATCCCAAATCCATATTTTTCATTCCAACTATTGTCCTGAAATGTGTCATCGATTTGCCATCCAGTTCTGAATTCAGAACTACTGGCTAAGATACTTCTGATGGCCTCATACCTCTCAGTTCCTGGTACATCCTCGTCCATGAAGGCCATGTTTCTTTCTTCCCCGATCTCTAGCATTATTGCTACCAATCCGGCAACAGCAGGGGTGGACATGCTTGAACCAGATTTTTGTGTATATTCATCACTCGCTCTGTTTACCTCCGATCCGGGGATGATTCCAGAGGATTCTGCATGTTGTGCAGAGTTGATGTTTGATCCAGGAGCTACCACCCATGGTTTCATTTCATCCCAAGAATCAGAATCATCATCACTAGATCTGGGCCCATAGTTTGAGTTGGAGCTTATTGAGTCATCATCTCGATTAATCGTATTCTTGTCATCTAACCAACCCACTGTTATCGCCGTATCTGCAGATCCCACGGAGTTCACATTGTTTGCTCCATCGTTACCAATTGCTGCTACACACACTAGTCCGTTCTCAGTCGCTCTGTTGACCAAAACAGCTTCAGCACTTGATCCATCCTCATTACTGTCACCAACCGCTGAACTAGCCCTCCCAAAAGACATAGAAACGACCTGAATCCCTCTGCTAGAATCATTCCCAGCAGACCATGCAGTATCACGATTGGTGATTACCCATTCTAGCCCTGCAATTATTGATTGAGAGTTTCCACCCCCATAATCTTGCATTACTTTGACATCAACTAAGTATGAGCCTGTCGCATATCCCTGGTTTATCCTAGATGAATCTCCAGTACCCAATGCGATTCCTGCAACATGAGTTCCATGGCCATCACCATCATCAGGGTCCTCATCATTACATCCAGACTGTCCAACACCGGTTGAGTCGCATCCACCAACCCACTTGTTGTCAGGAATTTTACTTGCTTCCTCCGTATTATCGTTATTTTCATCAGAAAAGTCATCCAATGAGTAGTGCTCGTTATCCACTCCGGTATCTAGGACCGCTATGACTTGTCCAGAACCATCGAACCCTAGTCCTCTGATGGAATCAGTATATGTCCCCGAAGCTCTGACCTTGGACCCCTTGGTGGCCTTATCCAAATACGGCGCAATCACGGCCTGCTCCTCCAATAACACAACTCCCTCTAAATTCCAGATATCTATTAGTGAACTAACTGGCACGTGGTCCAGTACTACTGCATCCAGATATTTCGTAACCATGAACCAAGCCCCGTCTTCATCCCAACCGTGAGATTCAATCACTTCCTTAAGCGCTGAAATGTCGCTTTCTCCCGGGTGCCATGCATAATGAACAATTATAGCAACTGTGTATCTTCCATCATCGCCAATTATAGAAGTCTTGGAAACAGACTCTCTCTGTCCCGATAAAATAAGCTGAAGTCTATCATCAAATCCATTCGAGTCAGAATCAGACCAGAATTCATACCACCAGCCGAAATTTAGCTCAGGCGGTCCTGCATCTAAGGGGGTGAAGTCCGGCTCCCTATCCTTCTCAGGACAAATCTCTCCATCACAATACAGAGGATCAAGCCATCCTTCATTTTCAACGACATATTCTTCCGCAACAAGGTCATTTATTTCGCTCCCCCCATAGTGCCCTACTGAGATATCAAGTGAAAAGACCATCATTGCGACGACAAGGGGCGCGATCTTCCCGATACTGGTTTTCATGGCTCTCATAGAGAGCCAAAGTATCGACCTGTATAATTGCAACCTGTCCATGTACTTAGAAAAGTTAGTTATGGCCACCTAAAGTGATCTCTAGAGCGTGTGCACGAAATCGTACATACCCCTCGTTCTTTCAAAATTATAATTTCTCCATCGCAAATAGGACAAATGGTATTCTCGGACAATTCTTCCAACCACGCTTCCCTGGTCTCCAGCTCATCCCCTTCTTCTCTTAGCTTTGATAGAACTCTCGCTGCCTTCCCTTGCAAAGGTTTTCCAGCCAATTCCCAAGGATCATTAATCAACTCTCCCATTCTAGAAGTCGCGTGCCTTCTAATATCGTCAGCAAGCGAATTTCCTTCATACGGCCCAATCTTTTCTCCTATGGGGCTGGGAGCTCCTCTTGCAATAGGTCTAGCTAGAATATACGCGAGGAAAAAACCACCAATATGTGCCATATGAGCAATATTCGTCTCATCTTCCCGTCCATACTGGATTGAGTATATCTGGAAGATCTCAAGACCCAAACGAACGAATGCAATTAGCCAGACGGGCCAAGCACGAATTAAGAACAATAGGGGAAACTCAATTTTGTCTTCAGGCCAACAAGCCATGTAGGCTCCAAGTATCCCAAAGGCCGCACCACTAGCTCCAATCGCAGGAGTGCCATCTCCAGGGTGTGTGGCTATCCACGCCAAATTTCCACCAATAAGTCCCAAGAAGTATACGATCAACCATCTTCTAGCGCCTAGTCTTTGCTCAAGAGGTACTCCTGCTAGCGCAATTACAAGCACATTTCCCAGTACATGAATGAAGTCAGCATGCAACCATGCAGATGTAAATAGCCGATGCAGATGCTCCGGGTTTCCCTGGGAGGAGCTCTCAGTAAGCAGTATTGGGATGACACTCAGCAAATGATTTGGTTTGAAACTGAAAATCTCACCATCGAATAGTGTTAGACTGAAGTTTACGAAGTGAACAAGAAGAAGGGATAGAACCATAGCTAGGGCGATGCTTGTTTTATCTCTGAAAGCCATTATGAAAGGTGCTAAAGAGACTAAAATCATAGCAGAAAGCCAAAATAAGTCAGATAACTCAAGCTGGCTCCAAGTTATGTCATAGTCAGTCGCTATCATGGACATCAAACGCCCCTAGTTGACTACTCTAAAGAGTGATTCGTAAAATGGAACACTGATACCAATGAACTTACTCGGGCTAATGTGGCATCGTCTGCCCTGGTCGAGTCTAGAGAATTGGTAGTTCGTCGTGGCCCCATCAAGGTTCTTGATAAAGTTACTATATCGATTAACGAGGGAGATGTTGTATCTCTAGTGGGGGCAAATGGGGCTGGCAAGTCAACTATAATCGAATCTTTGGCAGGAATTATCTCCCTTAGGGAGGGGCGCGTAATTTGGAAATCCGATTCAGGAAGAAGAATTATCGTCAGGGATTCCGACGGCAATAGGAATGCTCCTCCACCGTTTGGTCTGACCCTCCAGAAAGATGGAATTTGCGGGGACGAGACGGTAATAGAGAGAGTAAAATCTGTAATTTCTATTTCGGGATTTGACTCAATTGAGGAAAAAGCCCACGAATTATTGGATTACTGGGGACTTAGCCATCGTTCCGAGGATAGGGTAGCACATTTGTCCGGTGGATTAAGGAGGAGACTCTCAATTCTTTGCGGACTTGTCCCTGCCGCTCTTAGCAATAATCCAAGAGTTGTACTAATGGACGAGCCGTCTGAAGGCCTAGATGAAACATCAAAAAAGACTCTTATTGCGTGGATAAGGGCACTGTCATTGAGGAATCATGCGATTATCATAGCAACTCATGATGATGATATTTCAGTCTGCGCCAATAGAGAAATTAGAATTGAGGACGGTTCTTTAACCGAAACTAGCTCACTCTCCTCTGGTAGTGCTTGTAATTTGCCAGACCCCTGCCCCTCCAAAGGTCAGAGAACTACCGAGTCACTAATTTCGTGGTCATTTAAGACTGAGATCAGAAATCCCGTCGAAACGATAGGGAGGATAACACCCGCAATTGTTGCCTTACTTCTTTCCTATGCCTTAATTTCGGGTAATTCACTAGATAGCAGACTACATGCTTCTCTGATATTCGCTCCTGGTTTTATTGCCGCAGCCTCATCTCCAGCTCTCATTTCTAGGCTCTCTGAGTCAGACTGCGGCAGATGGTGGAATGCAGTTGTCGGCCCAATGTCTCGACCAGCCCTTTCAGTAACAGCTTCATCAATTATCCTCCCCATTCCCATTACATACCTTTCTTGGTACGTACTTTCTGGATCAGTTGATGAACAGACATACTCCGCAGCCCTTACTTGGCTTTGGTTACCCTCGCTAGTCCTCATAGATATAGCAATAGCAGCCACAGCACTACATCTTCTAGTGGCGGATCTTTCCAGATCGGGGGCATCACCAGCTCCTCTACTATTGTTAGTCCTAGTCTGGCCATTTCTGCAGATAGTAGATGTTTTAGCTTATATCATAGACAATGGGATGTCATTCGGTTTTGAGCTGGGTGATCCCATTCCGGCATGTCTTATCGCTAGTCTGATATCTGCCATGGTTTGGTTAGCAGCAGTAACTATCCCTGACTCCTGACTAATAGCATTCATCATGGGTGCTTTAATCCGAGGGCTGTGAAGGACGTCATTAGCGTGTTGTCAGAGTATTGGGAAAGCTACCATCAACGAATCTCCATTCCTCTGACCGCTGCTGGTCTAGTTGGAGCGGTTATTACTGCCCTTCTGGGCTTTTTCTGGGCCCCACTCGTTGATCCCGAGGCCTGGAATGCCCCAGAAGCATACAGGATACTTTTCTGGCACGTGCCGTTTGCGTGGACCTCTTTCATTTCGTTTTCACTTTTGTTCCTTGGGGCAATTTTCTGGTATGCCCGAAAATCAGAGTTAGGTTGGAGGATGGTTGTAATTGGCTCAGAGCTCGGCTTCCTCTTCGGCCTAGGGGTAATAATTTCGGGCCCCATTTGGGGATCGATTGAATGGGGGGTATTTTGGGATTGGGGCGATGTAAGGCTCAACACGTATGCATTACTCACAGGGGTGGCGCTATTCCTTGTAATATCCGTAAGAAGTCAGCCCGACGGTGAAGAAACTAGGGATACCCTTGCAGCCGTTGGATTATTCGGTTTCGTATTGGTCCCGATAACTGCGGTGGCTACAACAATTTGGAGAAACAGACATCCTGGCCTTATTCTCAGAGAAACGGAGGAGTCAGGCATAGATCCTGACATCAGGATAGTAATGATTCTAGGGGCACTATCATTCATGATACTTTTCTCCGGTCTAGTAGCACTCAACTACTCAATCCAACACCTGAAAGAAGAAATCTCGGGAGAAAAAATCATTGTGGACAAGGAGGATTTGATTTGACGGGTTTAACTGAGGCTGTAGTAACTTACGCAATCCTCTCTTCTCTAGTTGCTTCATACGTTTATTCTAGAATTTCACTCCATAGGAGGCTCCAAAACGAAGTCTCTAAGCCTTTAAGAGAAAATACAAAAAAAATTTGAGAATAACCCTTTTCGGAAGCCTTCTAACCGTGTATACAAGCCGATAAAGGGGGAAAGGAATGACAGGGGGGCTATTTTGCATAATCTGCGGAGCAGAAAATACTCTTTCATCAGATAGATTATGTGAAACTTGTCTTAGGCAACGGACCTCACTCTCCAAGATGCCGGAGATAATACAGCAGAGACGCTGTGCCAAGTGCAAATCTTACGAGATTAGAGGCGGATGGTCATCCATGGAAAATTGGGATATTGCAGATTTGAGGATTAGGGAGAACCTCACTCTGGAGAACAGATCTTCAAACACAAATGT
Organism: Thermoplasmatota archaeon; assembly: GCA_036154175.1. GTDB lineage: Archaea > Thermoplasmatota > Poseidoniia > Poseidoniales > Thalassarchaeaceae > UBA36. The sequence continues at coordinate 10,823 of JAYZLO010000077.1, forward strand.
CTCTTTCTCTATCCAAGACATCGATGAGAGGACTAATAGGTTACATGTGGATGTATCAGGAACCATCGATGGATTCGTATTCCAAGACTCTCATTCGGTCCTGCTTCAGACCAGTAATGCAGTTTGTACCCCGTGCACCAGAAAGGATGGAGATTACTTCGAAGCTACAGTCCAACTTAGATCTGCAGGAAGGAAACTGAATGAAGCAGAGCTCTCAAAGCTTAGAGAAACTTTGGACGACCTCATTCATTCGATGGAAACTAATCCGATGTTCTTCATCTCAAAAGAAGGCCCAGTTACGGGGGGCTGGGATTTGCAATTGGGCTCCAAGAGCCTAGCAAGGAATTGGGGGAGGAGGCTCACAAAGTCCTTCGGAGGTTCGGTTAAGGAGAGTTCCACGGTCGTAGGGGTAAAAGATGGTGTAGAAGTAAGTAGGCTGACCTTAAGTTACAGAAAGCCAGCTTACTCAATTGGCGATATAATCATGCTAAGAAAATTACTTTGGATAGTTGATGGTTGGAAGAAGGAAGGGCCAATTCTCAGGAGGATTGACAGATTTGAGAGAACCGGAGTAACTTGGAGGGACATGGAGTCTTCGAGTGTAATATGTTCTTTATCCGAACAAAAAACCGTTCAGATACTAAACAGAGATAGCTCTGCGGCCGAGTTCATGGATCCATCAGATTACAAGATCTCTACTGTGGCTCTTCCATACGACGATGACGGTCAAGCCGATGAATTGCGCATCGCCTTCATAGATGATGGATGGTTAGCTATTCCCGTGGATGCCAGAGGCGATACAGAATGAGTGAGGATGATTTCAACAAACTCCTCAAGGAATACGACAAAAGAGGAATGGCGGGGTTTACCAGAAGTTTTGTAAAAGATTTTGAAAACGCAATTAGTTCTGAAATAGGAATCGAAGAAGATCGAGACTGGAGCGGGGTGATTTGTCTTGGAATGGGCGGATCAGCGGCCGGAGGGATGTTCCTAAAGGCACTATCAGACGACTCTGGGGGGCTCCCAGTCATCGTATGGAGGGACTATGGGCTGCCTAGTTGGTGGGGTCCAGAATGGTTGGTTATTGCTACATCATACTCAGGAAATACCGAGGAGACCCTAGATGGTGTCAGAGAAGCAATTTCGGGTGGCGGAACTATTGTGGGCATCAGCTCGGGAGGGGAGTTAGAGAGAACTCTTTCTGAATCGGATCAATCGGTTTGCCTTAGCGTTCCATCTGGGCAAATGCCTCGCTCTGCCTTCGGGCACATTTTCGGCACTCAACTTTCAGCATGTTGGGAACTCGGACTCCTCCCTAGACCGGAAAAGGAATATATTTCAGAAATGATTGATAGGCTATCCATAGCCTCCTCTAATTCAGATTTATTGGCACCTTCCGGTATGGCAGCAACTCTTTCCCGATCAATAGTGGGCAAGGAGTTGGGAATCGTTTCTCCATCTTGCTTGAGCCCAGCAGCATATAGATTCGTATGTCAGCTCAATGAGAATTCAGCAAAGTTCGCGAGATCCACAGAAATACCTGAAATGAATCACAATGAGATAGTAGCTTGGACTAGTGATGTAACAGATAATAACTCACTAATTTTGCTTACATGTGAGGGGCTACACTCGCGAATTGATAAGAGAATTGAATGGATGCTGGGAGAAGTTCCGGCGTCCCCTACGTGGGTTATTGAGTGCGAAGGAGACTCACTATTGGAAAGACTACTCTACGCATCTCATGTTACCGATTGGATTTCAATTGGATTAGCTGTTTTGACAGAGGAGGATCCCTCCGATATGCCTGCTATAGAGTCACTAAAGGCGCATCTGTCAAATTAATAAATCGGGCCTAGAACTAGCCTGGGATCTGGGTAGTCAATCAAAGCTCTATCTCTATCGGAAGGAGCCACGACCCCGGGCAAATCATGGGTCTTCGGCTCAACTAAAGAAAGCTGAAAATGAAGATGTGGTTCCCATCCACCATTCTCATGAAAGTCCCCAAACCATGCTATGACTTCTCCGGGTTCGATCTTTTGACCTTTCTTTTTATTCTCTAATGAGGACGAACTAAGATGGCCGTATAGTGCCCAAAGGGGGCAACCGTCCAAAATATGCTTAGTGATTATTACATTTCCATAATCCCCTGGCTCCGGGTTATATCCAAAGTGGAAAATTTCTCCACCCATGAATGCCATACATGGGGTATCTACTGGGCCGCCAATGTCGATGCCAACATGGAGGAAACGTTCCCCTCGGAAAAGCTCAGTATTGTACATTCCAGGCCGTAACTCATCATATTTACCAATACTATAGGATGTTTCAGGAGCCTTCCATTCACCTTTAGATAGATCCATTATGGTATACTCTTCAGGCATCCTGACTACTTGTTCGAACTGATGATTCCCCCAGTCGACCACGTGCTTCGGAAGTACCTTCAGGCAATGATTCCTCCTCTTCTGCCCTCTCAGCGAGACTCCTCAGCCCGCTCTTCTCTCTGAGCTCCTTTTTTGTCTTGGCACCAAGTTCCTTGAGCATCTCTGTCTGGCGAATTACATTTCCCGAACCCCTGCTCAGTTGCTCGACAGCTTTCTCATATGCATCCGTTGCTTGTCCGAGCTCGAAACCCACAGTTGTGAATGAGTCTAGGAAAAGTACAACTTTGTCATGAAGTCTTCCGGCCCTTTCCACTAATTCTAATTGATTTTTAGATCGATTTTCCTTTTTCCAGAGCTCTTGAATTAGCATCAATGTGAGCATTAGTGAGGACCCACTTACCACCTTTACTCGACGATCCCCAAGTAAGTCCTGATAGAGCGCAGGATCAGCCCTCATAGCATCAATGAACGCACCCTCCAAAGGCACCACCATCAGAACGAAGTCTGGAGTATTGAAACCATCCATTTCTTGATAGTTCTTAGTTGCAAGTCTCCTCGAATGTTCTCTTATTGATTTGCAATGAGCCTTCATCGCAGAGTCGGCCAATGAATCTTCTTTCGCGTTCACATATTCTGTATACGCGGTTAGAGAAACTTTCGAGTCAATTATTACTTGACGGTTCTCAGGAAGACGTAAAATAAAATCTGCTCTTTTACCCCCGCTGCCATTCTTTCCTGGGTCCCATTCCTGCTTGAGATAATCCCTTTCTTCTATAAATCCCATATTCTGCAGCAGATTCTCAACTACAACTTCCCCCCAAGCACCCTGACTCTGCGAATCTCCCCTCAGAGCCAAGGTCAACTCTCGAGTTTCTTGGGCCAATGCGGTACCCAGAGCGCTAACATTGTCTACCTTCTCTCCGAGAGTCGCCGACCTCTCGATATCTTTCTCCTTAGCACTCTGAATGGCCTGGATATACATATCCATTGATTCTGATAATGCATTAGTAGCTTCCTTGAACGAAGACTCTTTCTCCTTATCAGCTTCTTCAATAGCCTGTGAGAAAGCTTCTCCAGCAGCTAATCTGAATCCATCCAACATTTGTTCACGAACGTTCTCATTTGACTTATCACCTAGTTCTAGCATCGCCTTGGTTCGAATCAATTCCTCTTCCGCCCCTCTAGAAGCTGTAACCGCAAAAGCTCTCGAAATGGACCATCCCATCACAATGCCTATTGTCAGTCCGAGAGCAATATGGGCCAGCCCCAAAACTTCCATATTCAGGATAAATAATCGAGGGTATTTGAACTATGCATAGGATTTCTTTCTTCGGATTAATTCAAACATACTCCCACGTTCCACAATCATGCGACTTAGATCATTGGCCATGGAGCTATCAAAATTGGAAAAAATTACCAATAAGAAATCAGAACTCGAGCAATATCAAACAGAAGGAGAAATTGCCGCTAGATGGCTTTTCGATATTCTAGCTTTCAATGATATTACACAGGGTTGTAGAGTGGCAGACATCGGCTCTGGAAATGGAATACTGGGAATTGGGGCCGCTCTATTGGGTGCAGAATCTGTCTCTCTAGTCGAAATAGACAAAGAATCTTGTAAAATTAGCCAGAGGAATATAGATTCCTTGAATCTGGCTAATCGGATATCAATATTTAATTCGGACATCACAGATATTGTTGACTCATTTCAACAACCGGATGTGGTGATTTCTAACCCTCCATGGGGTAGACAGAAAAAGGGGGCTGATCGATCTTTCCTTGAGGCAATAATTACACTTGGGGTAAATTCGCATTTGATGCATAGTGCAGAGGCATCTCACATTGATAATTTCTTCAATCAATATGGGTGGTCCTCCGAAAAATATGCTGAGTTTGATTTTTCTTTACCCGCTTCATACAAGCATCATAAGAAACAAAGAGGCCTTACTAGGGCATCTTTATGGAGAATAACGCCATCTTAAAGAATCCACTCCCAGCAGCCGTACCGTTCATAGGTGGTCTTCCAGTCGCCAATACAATGACAGCATCAGTAGGGGACCATGTCACTCCAGGAGCTCAAGTAGAAGTAACCCCAGGAATGGATGCGGGTGAGGGTATTATGATGTCCGAAAATGGACCAATCGCGGTCCTCTCAGGAAGGATAGTTAGCAACTCTGGAGTAATTTCAGTTGACCCATCAGCTCTTCCCATAAATTCTCCAGGGATTGGAGATATCATTATCGGGGAGGTCAATCGCCTAAACGAGAAGACCGCCGAAATTAGGATTCTACACATTGAGAGCAATAAGGGCGGGCATAGAGCGTTACCAGCTCTGAAGTTATTTGCAGATATCTTCGTTTCTGAGCTCGTCGACCGCTTCATTCCCTCTGCAGGAGATGCTTTGAGGAAGAGGGACATTGTACGAGCCAAAATTATCAATGTTGAACCATTATTGAAGGCAACTACGAAGGGTGACCCCAATCTTGGAGTAATTTATGCGGGATGCCCCGCTTGTGGGCAGGTATTGGAATCAAGTGACGAAACTCCTGACTTCAATGTGACATGCCATCGATGTGACTATCGTGGATTTAGGGCCTTATCGAATGGATTCGGACACGGATTCACAATCCCTTCAGACTCCAATTTACAAAAACTCAATCGTCCGGGCCAGAGATGGTCTAGCGACGCTGAGTCCATGCTCGGTCATGATGGAGCTAGACCTTATCTTTCTCCAGTAGCCGACCACAGGAGGGGCTGGTCCCATGAGATTCCAGAATCGGCTAGAAGGTCTTCTTCTTCCACTAGGGGTAGAGATGGTGGAAGGCCTATGAGGGAAATGCATCCTGCAACCTGTACCCTTTGCGGAGTACAAACCAAGGTTCCTTTCAAACCAACCCCGGGAAAGCCTCTACGCTGTCGTGAATGTATGGAAAAGGTTGAGTCTGGAGATGCTAGTAAGCAAGATCTTGCCAAGGAGAGGGAACTAATTAAGGAAGCTAGAGAGAAATCCCAAATGGAACTCGGAATCAAGCTATTCATAGGGGGCGTATCCTTTGATGCTACAGAAGAAGATCTCAGACAGGCTTTCTCTGAATATGGGGAATTAAAGGATGTTCACTTAGCGTTGGATTCCCAGACAAAGAAATCAAGGGGCTTTGCCTTTGTGACATTCTCAAATAAAAAGGAAGCACTAGTTGCCATTAAAGAACTGCATAAGTCTGATTTCATGGGTAGGAGGATTTCTGTGGAGGAGTCTTCTTCTGGCGGTAGAGGGAAGAGCAAGAGAAGACGTCGGAGATAGGCAATCGTGAAGTCCTAAGTTACGACCCCGGCGATAATAATGTGTGCTTGGCTGGTAATTGATGGCTACGAAGACGAACCAGCAGCCTTCGGAGTTCCCAACTATGTCGGGTTCCATATTCGTTATATCTGTGGAGTACTGGAAAAAAGAGGAATCGAATACAACTACATTACCATCGATCAATGGAGGACTTCTAGAAGGCGAGATCTCAATCAAAACTCGAAAATTATTTCCGATCTGGACTTCAGTAAGCTGGATGGAGTGGTCATTCTAGCTGGAGCTGTTGTCCCTGGAAAGTATGTCAGAGGAACTCCAGTTAGTAGAAATGAAATTGACATAATTTTGTCAGAAATTTCTTCAGAAACGCCAATATTGTGTGGAGGTTGGGCAATAAGGCAGTGGCGATATTCCGGGTGGTCGCCATTACGACTCAATTTGTTCTGCACAGTACAGGATGTCGATGCGACGCTGAATTATTTCCTCGAAAAGGGAGCGTGGAAAAACATGAAGCGAACTCCTGAACAGTGGAGCTCTTGGGCTTTGGAAGGTGCCAAGTCAAAAGCAGTATCTCACCACCCCGATCTTTTCTTCCAAGATGGTTCACCGGGCCCATTGACCTATGAGGTCGAATTGTACCAGGGTTGTGTCAGATTTAAGAGAGGGTGCAAATTTTGCATCGAACCCAAGAAGGGATTGCCAATTTGGCGATCCGTAGAAGACGTAATCCGCGAAGTCAATTTTGCTATGGATTTGGGCGTCAAGAATGTTAGAATTGGAGGTGCTACTGATATCTACACATTTCGTGCCGAGGGAGTTGAGGAGTTGGAATATCCCATACCTCAACCAGAACCCATTGCTAGAGTTCTTCACGGTTTAAGGGACGATGATAGACTGGAGATCCTTCATGTCGACAATGCAAATCCCTCAATCATTGCAGAAAACTTGGAGCCTTCCGAGGAGATAACAAAAACTCTCATCGAAACTCTTTCCGATGGGGCAATCTTGTCATTTGGCATCGAGTCAGCAGACGAGGTTGTACACTCAAGAAATTGGCTAAATTGCGATATTGATCAACTTAGAAAGGCTGTCAAGTTGATCAATGATTTCGGTAGAAAAAGGGGTAAAAGGGGTTTACCAAAATTGCTCCCAGGATTGAATTTTATAGCAGGTCTGAATGGAGAAACTGAGACAACGTATTCGAAGAATCTCGATCTTCTCCGAAGCCTAAGAAATGATGGGCTTTGGGTGAGAAGAATAAATATCAGACAAGTAGAGGGACAGTCGTTCCAGGAAGTCAACCCAAAGCATTTCACGAAATTCAAGAAAACGGTAAGACAAGAAATCGATCGCCCAATACTGGAAGAAATCTTCCCCATCGGTAGTAAGTTGAGAGACGTATTCTGGGAGGCCCATAGAGATCGAATCAGAAGGCCAGAACAGGTCACAGAGGACATCTATAGGGATCCTAAAATTTACGGGTCCCCCGGGATCACGTTCGGAAGACAAATTGGTGCTTATCCCATACTAGTAGGAGTTCCATACAAGATTCATCTAGAGAGCAAATCGAATATTATGGTAACGGGGCACGGAAGTAGAAGTATTACAGGAGTTGAGACGGGGCTGAATATCAACATGGCTACAGAACGGCAGCTGGAATCGATTCCGGGAGTTGGAAAGAAAACCTCGTGGAAGATTGTAAGCAACAGGGCGAAGATAAAATCAAATTCTCATTCTCAGCCATTCTCTTCTGTACGGGAAGCATTTGAAGCGGTTAATCTAGAAGTTCCTTATTATGCTGAAGAAGTACTGGTAGCCCTTTAGACGTAGGAATCAGCTGTAGAGTCTTGCTCTTTGGGCCCAAGTAAATCTTCCAGAGAATCATCACCAACCATCCCTTCAACCAACTTTTTTGCAGTTTCCTTTGTAGTATCGAGATCAAGATCAAGCGGGACTTCAAACGCATGCTCAATCCACTTTGCCATCCTATCAGCAGCTAAAACGTCAGAACTAGCACCAATAGTCTCTGCAATCACCCCTATGGCCGGTAGGGCCATGGTTGCCGACAACGACAGCACCATCCCCGCTATACCTATCATTCCCTGTTTCGGCTGTTTACGACTAACCTCTATATCATCGTCTTCTAGTTTTTTCCGCACCTCATTACTGGAACATATCGCATGAATTGAACGGCATTCGGGATCTGCAGCCAGCCCTGCCAAAACAAGTAGTCTACTAGCAGAATAGTCCTTTGCTAACCCAAGAATTGCCTCAGCCGTTTCATACTGGCCCGATGCAGTCATTGGTTGCATTAATCCAGTGATTATGATGACTTCACTTCCGTCTGGAAGCATCACTGTGTTAATATCTAGCCTAGGAGGATAAATTAGGCCATTATCGGATAGTGTTGCATGAGGGGGGAAATCTGGATTCAAAATCCACCCAATGGTTCTGGAAGGGTGTTTTGACATTAGACCGTCAACTAGGATTTTGCCCACATTTCCTACTCCGGGGACGGCCTCAATGAACATGCAACCTTTTGATATCCTAGACTCTCCTAACCAGTGGATCCGTGTCCTATTCACGCTCCATCCTCCTTTCTGGCGCTAGGTAGGGATTTTATCCATTTCTTACTACCAGCATCCTGTCTTTTCCTCCTTCTAGCTCCTTGAGGGTCCTCAGGAGAGAATTTTAGAGAAGCTACTGCTTCCATTGTAGATCCGCACTTATCACATTTTTCACCAAGGCCAAAGGTCTTGCATCTTTCACATCGCTGGAGCCTAGATCTTGCCATTCAACAGAAGCGGCCAGAACAGGTTCATGAAGTATATTCCTCGAAAACCAAAATCATAGACGTTCGATAACAATCGATCCGTCTACCGTTTCAATCTGTTTTTTGGCAGCTTCCTGGGCATCTTCCCAAATAGATTCAGCGGATGGATAATCGGGAGCTTTGATATCGACTCGGTAGTTTGGTGCCCCATCGTAGTGACATGTAAGCATCACCTCTTCCAAGCCATCTGCACATCTCTCTGCAGCTTCTAATGCAAGTTTGATTGCCTCTACTCCCTCTTGACCCCATACCTTGATTTCGAATTGCCCCCTAATTTCTACAAATGGCGGTACTATATTTTCGATTGCTAGTTCTGTCACTATCGCCATCCACTTTCCTTCGAAGCCTGCATCCTCCAGTGCGCTTTCGTTAATTGCACATTCCTCGAGAGCCCCGTAGAGAGATCCAAAAGCCTCTTTCATTTCTTCTGAAATCATAGACAAATCTTCTTTTTTCCAATTTATTCTATCAGCTGCTACCTTCATTATCTGAGTGGCTCGTTGCTCGTTCTTCCAAGATTGGAGTGCCCCTCTCCTCCTCTCTTCAGATACAGATTTTATCGATAAAGTAATGCTGTCTCTGTCCCTTTTTATGCCAATTACTTTTGCGACGATCCTTTGCCCCTCTCTGACATGAGCTCTTATGTTTCTTACCCACCCAGTTGCAATTTCTCCAATAAAAACGAATCCTTCCCTTCCGGGATACCCATCAAGATCCAGGTAAGCGCCATTTTCCTTTACACTCTTCACTGAGCATACTACTAAATCGCCTTCATCCGGCCAGTCTTCTGATGTATCTGTCAAGATTCTTCCTCTCTAGTTAAGTACCTCAATCACAGTACAACCAGACAGATTAGCCATCCCTCCAGATGGCTCTGCGAGAGTAGAACCACAAATTGCACATGCAATAACTGAGGATGCACGATCGAATAAAGTAGTCTCATTTCCGCAATCCTTGCAACTTACCTTTAGAAATCGACCCGCCATGAAAACACCTAATTGTCTACTAGCTCGAACTTTCGAGCGCGCTTCCCCTTGGGGGAATGAGCCTTCCCAGTTTCAGTACATCTGTATACCAGGTTTACTCTCTTTGTCGGCTTCTCTCCTGATGGCTTAGGCCTTGGAAATCCCCTGTATCCTGCAGTAACCCTTCGAAATCTTCTCTGCCCCCATTTTAGCTCACTAGCACGCCTCTTCTTGACTCTTTCAACTGTATGCTCAGTGTGCTTTCCAGCAGATGGACTGTATCTCATTACTTTCCTCGGCATTTTTACCATAGTGCCACCTTTGCCCTGTTCGTGCGCGGCAAGCCACCAACGCTCCGTATATGAAACTAGTCAGACAAATGGCGGTTGATTGCCCCCTAGCAAGAAAATAAGAGGCGCATCCCACACGGCCTATATCATGAACAACGTGGTGATTTTCTGGTCTAGTCATATTTTGATTGTATTAGCTTTCACATTTCATAGAATGGGCCCCTCATTTGATAGGAGTAGATTCGGAGCTCCTCTATCCCTATTGGGTGTTTCTTGTTTGTTATTTCTTACTGACGGCCTAGGAATTCCAGAAAGTGAATTGAAGCTTTCAATTATAGAATTCTTTTTTTGGGCTATTCCGTTCATATCTGGTAGTATAGTGATACTTGGTTCTGCACCTATTTACGGCCGAAGAAATAAACTGGGAATGTCCATAGGTTGGTTGCTTATCTTAGTGGCGTGGGCGATGATCTTCTCACAATCGCAAAGGCTCTACTTATCGGATTTCACAACAGGTATTTGGATTTCTATTGGTTTAGTGATTGGTCTGATATTTTTCTTTATCGCAATATCGTTATCAGAGAGATTTTCTGGAATAATTAATCAATCTGAGCCACTTTCTCAGAGTGAAAGGAATCTCGTAGAGACTATCTTGATTAGGCGTATGAGGGGTAACTAGCATGTCTGCCGACTTCTCCGAACCCATTGTCCTTATCTTTTCTGGAATAATACTCTCGTCATTTGTGATACTTTTTCATTTAGCCGCCTCAATAAATCCCTACCACAAATTTTCCATTCCTGTTTTTACCATGATAGTTTGTGGAGCAGTTTCTCTGTATTCTGTTTCTGTATTAACAGGTGAGCCAATCTTTCACTCGTTACGATCGTCACTGAGCTCTTCAATCGAGGCCATGCTTTACCTATTGAGGGCGATAATGGCTATGATTACTGTAGGTTTGATTAGGATAACCCTCTTAACAAATCGGCCGGTGGCCTCGTCGTCCTAGGGAGGGTAAATCATGTCAAAAGGCACGCCGAGTATGGGTAAAAGGCAGAAGTCTACCCACATACGCTGTCGTAGATGCGGGCGTCACTCCTACCACAAACAGAAAGGCCAATGCGCCAGTTGCGGCTATGGTAGCAGTTCGAGATTGAGGAAGTATAGGTGGAGTAAGCGTAATAGGACGATGTGGCAAAAGAAGTAATGCCGTGTGGAAAATCCTAAGTCCCTCGTTCTCTAGGACTGCTTGATAGCCGATGTGCGGGATCATCGGAATTGTTGGGGCTCCCGGCACTCACATCTCTCCATCCATCTATGACGGACTGACTGTCCTGCAGCACAGGGGCCAAGACGCTGCAGGAATAGTAACCAGCGATTCCGCCAATATCTGTCATAGAAGGGCAAATGGACTCGTAAGGGATATTTTCTTGGAGCGGCATATGAAAAAGCTAGTCGGATCAATGGGCATAGGTCATGTCAGGTATCCTACTGCTGGTTCCAACTCATCTGCAGAAGCTCAACCGTTCTATACAAATACTCCTTTCGGCGTCAGTCTTGCCCATAATGGAAATCTTAACAACACTCCAGAAATAATCTCCGGACTTCTGGAATATGATCACAGAAGAATCAACACTAGCTCCGACTCGGAGGCGCTACTGAATTTGTTTGCAGCTGAGGTTCAGAGGTCAGTAAATGGGAGGCCAGGCGGATTGAGCGCCCTAGAGGTAGATGATATTTTTAGGGCCATAGAGAGGTCTCATCTCCGACTACAGGGTAGTTACAGTGTTGTTTGTCTTATCACTGGTTGGGGTTTAGTTGCATTTAGGGACCCTCATGGCATCCGGCCTCTCTTTATCGGAAAGAGGGAGGTTAGTGGCTTTACAGAGAAGATAGTTGCCTCTGAGAGTGTTGTTTGCAAATCTTTAGGTTTTCAACCAGAAAGAGATGTCAGGCCAGGGGAGGCTTATATTGTAAAAATGAACGGGGAAACTCACTCTAGAATTTGCCATCCTGAAATTCAACACTCTCCCTGTATCTTTGAGCATGTTTACTTTGCCAGACCGGACTCAATTATTGATGGAATATCCGTCCATCAGGCAAGAATAAGAATGGGGGAGGCAATTGCTAGGAAGATAATGCAAAGTACTCCAGACCATGGAATCGATGCCGTAATTCCCGTACCGGATAGTGGTAGAATTGCAGCATTAGGGATATCTAGCAAATTAGGTGTGCCCTATAGAGAGGGTTTTGTAAAGAATAGATACATTGGAAGAACTTTCATTATGCCCGGTCAGAAAATTAGGAAGGATTCCGTAAGAAAGAAACTCAATACAATAGAGGCGGAATTTGCAGGAAAAACAGTCCTAATTGTTGATGACAGTGTTGTGAGGGGAAATACATCTAGGAGGATAGTAAGGATGGCCAGAGATGCAGGGGCATCAAAGGTATTGTTCGCATCATCTTCTCCTCCGATTATCCATCCAAACGTGTATGGGATCGACATGCCAGCAAGAGAGGAATATGTCGCCTTCGATAAAACAGTCGAACAAATCTCTCAGGCTATAGGGGCCGATTGGATGATTTACCAGGATTTGGGGGACATGGTGGAGGCTTGTTTAGGGGCTGGAGAAGATAAGGTGGCCAACTTCGACTGCTCTTGCTTCGATGGCGTCTATGTAACTGGAACAGTCTCGGAAGAATACCTCCAAAGATTAGGGGACTCAAGGTCTGACTCCAGCAAGGAGAAGGCTTCAGTTTGAGATGAGATTTTCTAGCTCTGTTTTCAAGACTGGGAGGGCATCTTCCCAGGTCGATACAATTCCGTAATCTGCGACGCCGAAAATGGGGGCCTCTGAATCCTTGTTAATGGCTAGAATGTACTTGCTAGTCCTCATTCCAGCCAGATGTTGAATAGCGCCACTTATTCCCACAGCTATGTATAGGCTTGGAGTTACAGTTTTTCCAGTCTGGCCAACTTGCATTTCATGGGGTATCTCGTCCCAAGTGTCTACTGCAGCCCTACTAGCCCCAACAGCTGCCCCAATCACGTCGGCAATACCATTTAGCTCGGAAAAGTTAGATGGACTCCCCATCCCTCTTCCTCCTGAAATGATGATATCTGCTTCTGAAACATCAAGCCTTTCGCTCGCCTTAGCTAGTGCCTGCTTTACTACGACTGAGATATTAGATCCAGAATTTACAGTAGCCGAATCAGCCTCTCCCCCTTCACTTGCTGGTTCGAATGAGTTTGCCCTGAGAGTTATAGCACATGGAGGATTTATCTTCGATTTTTCTATTGCCTTCCCAGAGTATATTGGTCGCATAATAGTCAAACCATCCTCTATCTCAATAATATCTTGAACTACCGGGATATTCTTCAGGGCGGCAATTGATGAAGCAAGCTCACGCCCTATGTGAGATGCCGAAGAAATCAGGATCTCTGAATCAACTAACGGGGCGAGCTCCTGGGACCATGCTTTACAATCGTAGTTTTCAAAGCAATCCCCAACCAAAGAAACAACTCTAGTTACTCCCATCTTGGATGCAGCTTCAGAAGAGCCAATTCCTCCGGGGCATAGAACTGTGACACTCCCTCCAAATTTTGAAGACGCACCAATTAGTTGACTAGTCACTGGATGGAGGCCACCGTCACTAGACTCAGAAATTATCGTTACATCCATATTTACACCTAAATTACATTCGCTTCGTCACGCAACTTTCCTACTACTTCGGGCACGGAATCCGCTCCTTGGAAAATTTGACCAGGTGGCTTCTCTGGTGGCGACGAATGGGCCTCAATAGTTACTCCAGACTCCCCAATTGATACTCCTAGATCGGAAGCAGATAATTTCTCTATGGGCTTCTTCTTGGCCATCATTATTCCCCTAACATTCGGCCTCCTTAATTCTGTTAGTCCTTTATCGAAAGTAAAAACACAAGGGGCGGAGACTTCTACTTCCTCGTTCCCATTTACTCCTAGTCTTGATGCTATGAAAGACTTCCCATTATGAGAAATTGTTGAAACTGAACCGACGCACGAGTAACCTAGAAGGCTAGCTACTCCAGGGCCGGTTGAGCCGCTGTTGGTATCTGCGGCTTGCTTCCCGCAAACTACCACCTCCGATTTACTGTGCTTTACTGCGGCTGAAAGAAGACTTTGCATTTGCATGCTGTCGAGCTCATCATCCTCTACAATCACGTGTATTAGTGAATCAGCCCCTACGGCAGCAGCATCGGTAAGAACCTTCGAAGAACCGGTCTTGCCGCATGTAATAGCCACGATTTCTCCGTATCCAGCTTCCTTCAACTGAATCGCACACTCAAGAGCATATTCATCGTAGGGGCTTGTTGTCCACTTGCTGATTGATGCTTGCTCGACTCTATTGCCAGATACGGTGATTTTAGCCGTAGTATCTGGAACAAGTTTCAGTAGAACCGCTACTCCCATTTTGGCACCTGTTGTGTTGCGTTGACAGGGGCCATTTCAATCTTGGGTCGAAGCAATCTGGCCTAAGGTTCTCGGGTGAAAGACTGTATTCCAGTAATATGTCTTCCCAGAATCAAATTGTGAATATCATGAGTCCCCTCATAAGTCTTCACAGATTCTAGATTCGCCATGTGCCTCATTACTGGGTACTCGTCCAGAATTCCATTGGCACCATGGATATCTCTGGACATCCTAGCTATCTCGAGGGCCATATCCACATTATTCATCTTAGCAAGAGAGATCTGCTCGGGTATCCAACTGCCATCATCCTTCTTTTTGCCCATATGGTATGCAAGCAGCTGTCCCTTTGTTATCTCTCTGAGCATCCAAGATAGTTTGTTCTGTATTAGCTGGAATGACGCAATTGGGTGGCCAAATTGAATCCTACTTAGTGAATACTCTCTGGCTGAATTGAAGCATGACTGGGCCGCTCCAACAGCACCCCAAGAAATCCCATATCTAGCATTGTTCAGACAGCTGAAAGGACCCCTCAATCCCTTGACATCAGGGAGAATACGATCCTTTGGAATTTCACAATCCTGGAAAACAAGCTCGCTAGTCACACTCGCTTTGAGAGAATGCTTCCCCTTCATTTCAGGAGCACTGAAGCCGACATCCCCCCTCTCAACAATGAATCCTCTTATCACGCCATCCAGTTTTGCCCACACAACGGCCAGATCAGCATTCGAACCATTGGTTATCCACATCTTAGCCCCATTCAAAATAAAACGATCCCCTGAATCTTCGGCTCTAGTAATCATATCCCCGGGATTAGATCCATAGTCAGGCTCCGTGAGGCCAAAACAACCAACCAATTCTCCTTTGGCCATCCTGGGGAGATATTTCTCCTTCTGCTCCTCACTCCCGAAATCCCAAATTGGATACATTGCCAGTGATCCCTGAACGCTAGCAAAAGACCTAACTCCACTGTCTCCACGTTCTAATTCTTGGCATATTAAGCCATAAGCAATGTATGAAAGGCCCGGGCAACCGTATCCTTTGAGTGGGGCACCAAGAATTCCCATTTCTCCAATTTCAACTCGCCACTCATCGGGAAACACCCCTTCCCTGCAAGCCTCTTCTATATTGGGAATTACCCTGTCTTCTACCCAATCCCTTACCATGTCCCTGACCATTCTTTCTTCGTCAGTTAGGAGTGAATCTATATCGTAGAAATCCAATGCCTCGTATGCCATATTATCATTCCTTCCGCGAAGCATTTCACTGATGAATCTATGCTCGGCCCCTCTTCCGAGTTTTCCTTCTTAGCTCTCTTTCAGCTCTAACTTTCTCTTCTTCGCTACCTATCTTTATAGTCAACCATCTGCTAAGATTTGGGGATGAACTTACAATCATGCTGATGATGAACAGAGTTGTGCCGCCAAGTATGATAATGCCGATCCATATTTCGATTATTTCACCACTTCCTTCTTCCGAAAAGGCAGAATAGGAAATTACGGATCCTTGACTAGTAAGTATCCACCCATCATATCCATCGCTACTCCAAGTGAAAATTATCCTCTCCCCAGAGAGACCTACATCCTTGCCAGTTACGTCATAGTTCTCCAACCAGGGAAAAGACTTCCTCTGAGGGGAGACGTGCTCTATTATAGCAAAGGGAGCTAAAGAAATGAGAGATCTCCCCGAGTCTACCTTCTCAATTCCAGTCATAGTTCCCACAACTCCTTGCAATTGGATTATATCATTTTCAAAAATTCTAGATTTAGTCGGATCCTCTTGATCAATAGAAATCACTGCTATAGTGAGATCACTGGAAACAGCCACACATTCCAATGGTATTCCTTCATGACAAACTACATCTATCCACGGATAACCATAACCTCCTATCCATTTGATCTCATGGTTTTGGTCAATCATCCCTATTCCATCCAGATTCGAAGAAACAATGCAAATGTTTTGCCCCCTAAGGCAAGAAATTGCATTCACATCAGTAAGCCCCCTATCTTCGAATTCAAAGATTTCTAAGCTCCCATCATCCAAACCCCTGACTCTCCACAACCACCCATCTTCACCACCGACATACGCCCAACTACCATCTCCGTTCCATGCAACAGCTCTAAGCTCAGTTTCTCCGAAGAAGGCATCCCCCCCTGCGTCTTCGACAACCATGGAATCAACTGAAAGTCGTAAAATAGAACCTCCTTCCCCTACAATTAGGACGCTTTCTCCTCCTGGATGAAAAGATGAATCCAGCAGGGTTTCATTACCTCCCCAGTTTAGTTCGGAGAAGTTTTCCGGCCACTTTGAATCGATCACAAACATCTCTGCTTCAGATCCATGCACAACCACAATTCCACCATCAGGGGAAATTGAAGCCTCCTCAAGACCTAAGTCTCCGTCTTTCAATGAGAAACTTTCGTCTATTCTTACTGCAGAGAGTGCCGAAACCATAGAAGTAGCAATCAAGATGGCAACTATTGGGGTGGCCATCGAAGCTGCCTTCATATTCCAATCGGATAGTATTCGACTGTTTAGCCTTGTACCAAAGACCACCGATCGTAGAGACAGGATTGAAGTGGGTGTGTTGGTTCGGGGGTACTATGGAGAGATTTGACGTTAAAAGAGGACTAATTAAGGAAGTAGATGGAAATGGGGGTCTCCCATCACTAGCATCCGAATACTTTGAGAAAGTGGATAAGATATCTGATAATTCATTCAGCGGCTCGCATGGGGTAATGGAGTCTATCGAAGCACGTTATGAAAATGGCGCACTAATCGTAGATGTGACAAATGTCCCCCCAGATTTCGATAATCCCGAGTCTATGAAATCTGCCATGGACGACAGGAAGAGATGGACAACATTCCTTGACAAAGCCACAGGATACAACTCCAAGCAAAGAGGGGATAAGGCCAAAGAATGGGCAAAGAAGGCCTCAAAGGCAAAATCCGCAATTTCATCTGCAAGCCATTTCATGGAAATGTCAGATTCCATATCTGAGGATAAGAAGGATTCGGCGAACTCGTTAATCAAGGAGATAGAAGAGCTTCTGGAAGCCAATGAGAATACCAAGGCAGCAGGTAAGGCTGAGAAGCTGAATAAGTTGTTTAGTTAGGTGTTTTAGATGAATGAGGAAAACTCTCTATCAGGGATTTCCGAAAATACCCAAAAAAAGATCGACAGAATGTTCCGGGGGTGCGAGGAGGTAATCGGAATAGAACACATAGCTTCGTCGATTTCAGAGGGCAAAAGCCACTCCGGAGACGACCAGATTGTTGCATACATAGGTCTGGAGCCAAGTGGGAAGGCACATTTGGGATACTCGATTCTGGCAGACACAATTGGAAATTTGCTAGACGAGGACGTTAACGTAATAATACTCCTAGCAGACTGGCATGCTTGGGTTAATGATAAGTTCAACAGGGATATGGAAAGCATTTCCTTGGCAGGAAAATACCTCTCTGAGGTATTTAGGGCACTTTTAGGAAATCCTCCAGAAGGTCCGGGCCCGGGCCAACTCAGGTTCATTCGGGCTTCTGAGATTATGGATTCGGGGAAGTATTGGGAGAGGGTTCTGAGATGTTCAAAGAACATGAGTCTGTCGAGAGTCAGAAGAACATTCAGCATCATGGGAAGAGATGAGGATTCTTCAGATCATGACCTTGCAGCATTCTATTACCCAGCTCTTCAGGCTGCAGATGTATTCGAATTACAGGTGGATATAGCATTTGGAGGTATGGACCAAAGAAAAGCACATATGTACATGCGTGAGGTTGCTGACAAGTACGGGTGGACCAAGGCCACATGTATTCACACCCCCATGATGTCAGGATTGAAAGGACCAGGGGGGAGGATGGAGTCTTTCGATCACAAAATGTCAAAATCCGATCCAAGCAATGCGATCTTGCTGGACGATACTTCAGAATCTATAGAGAAAAAGATTCGAAAATCATTCCTCGAGGTAGGAAACCCCAACTCTCCGGTATTCGAGATTGCGAAGTATGTGGTCCTACCAAAGCTCGGATCTATTTCGGTAACTCCCAATCCCAAATATGGGAATCCTTCGGAGTGGGCCGAGATTGAAAATTTCGTCAACGCTGTTTCCGATGGAACAATCCATCCTTTGGACGCAAAGATAGCTGTGGCTGAGGGACTTTCCGAAGTGTTATCTGAAGTATCTAATGTTCTATCTGAAAAATCGAATATATTGGATGAAATGAATAAATTAACCGGTCAAACTTAGAATTTTCAATAAACGCCGATTTATGTCGATTTTGTAACATAAGGTCATATGTGGGTAATCTTCGGTGGGTAGGGGATAGAATGGCCGAAGTAGGAATAGACGACATCGCCATCCATTTTCCAAGACTCTATTTTGCCATGGAAGAGTTCGCCGAATTCAGAGGAGCAGATTTTGGAAAACTGAACAAGGGACTAGGGCTAGAGGCTATGGCAATTCCTGATGTGCATGAAGATACAGCTACAATGGGAGCAAATGCCGTATCTAGGTTGATAGACAGAAACTCAATTGATCCAACTTCAGTGGGGAGGATTTACCTTGGTACTGAGTCTGCATTAGACGGTGCAAAGCCTACGGCAACTTACATCATGGATATGTTGGAGCAGAGATATTCCAAAAAATATGGGGATAAATGCTTCAGGAATTGTGATGTTGTAGACATGACATTTGCTTGTATTGGAGCAGTCGACGCCATGCATAATACTCTTGATTGGGTTGCTAGGGGGGGAGAGGATAGGAATAGGATAGGAATAGTAGTTTTCGCGGATAATGCGAAGTACGACCTTGGCTCTTCTGGGGAGTACACTCAGGGAGCAGGTGGGGGGGCCATTCTGATCCGGCACAATCCTAGGTTGTTGGCCATTCCAGATATATGGGGAGTTTCAACAATGCCTGTTCACGACTTCTTCAAGCCAAGAAGGGAGGTGGAAACTAGGACTGTCGTTGAGAATGTTCTAGAGCTTGCAGAAGAATCAGGAGCGAGCTTCACCTCAAACCTTGCCGAGAAGATACTTAAGCTCCTTCCAAGATCCAAAAAGAAGAATCAGGTTATTTTTGAAAACGAAAAAATCATGATTCACAAGGATACACCGGTCTTCGACGGGCAGTTCTCAAATCGCTGCTACTCGGAATCAGTGAAGCAGGCATTCATCGATTTCAGGTCCAAGGCGATACAGGAAGGCCGGTATAGTCCTGAAAAAGACGAGATTCTTACAAACCAATGGAGCAGGATCATCGTCCATCTTCCATATGCTTTCCAGGGAAAGAGGATGTTACCAGATGTTTTCAGGCATGATAGGCGAGATCTAGAGATGTGGGATAAAATAACCCAAGAAATAGGTCCAGAACCTTTTCCAACAGACTTCCCGGATACCCTCGAGGGGCAGGAAGAGTTCGAGAGGGCTAACGACTCCTATCGCAGATTAATCTCAAAGACTGAGGAATTCAAGATCTTCGTAGAACAGCGAATAGAGAAAACCCAGAGGGCTTCAAGTTTGATAGGTAACCAATACACTGGATCCATATTCTTGGCTTTAATGTCAGCAATGGAATCGGATTATCTGGATGATACCGACATGGAATCCATGAAAATTGGACTATGCGGCTATGGATCTGGCGCTAAGGCCAAGGTTTTCGAGGGCATCGTGCAAGAAGGTTGGAGAGAAATAGCATCCAGATTCCATCTTTTCGAGAGACTTTCAACTCGCCATGCCATCAATAAAACAGTCTATGAGGCCCTACACAGGGGCAAGAGAAAGAGATCTGTAGTCAAGCCTCACTCCGAATTCGCACTTGTTGGAGTGGGTGGCGAAGGAAGCTTGGAAGGGCAGAGAAGATACCAATGGGTGGAATAATTTACTCGAGTATGTTGGAAACTGAAGAGACAAATCTCTCTACTTCCCCCATCGTATTGTAATGCAGAACCCCCGCCCTCAATACTCCTTCGGGTTCTAAACCAAGTGCTTCGGTTAGCTCCAGTGCATAGAAGTTCCCTGCCCATACAAATACTCCCATTTCAGCAAGCATTCTCCCAATTTCGGCGGCTTTCATCTTTGGATGGGTGAAGGAAACTGTCGGCGATCTCTCAGAAACTCTTTTTGGATCTGTGATTCCCCAGATATTGATACCTTCCACCTCCTTTAAACCCTCGATCATCCTCAAGCACAGGCCTCTCTCATGCTCTTCTATTGCGCTAAATGCCCTTCTAAGGGCCTCTCTCCGCGGAAGTCGACTATCGCCAGAACACTCCCTCCCTATCCAGGCAAGATGCTCAATTGCTGCCATGGTGCCTGCGATCCCTTCGTGACTCTGGGTTCCAGTCATCCATCTGAATGGGATCTCTTCAGTCGCAACCCTCAGCTTCGCAACAGGTAACTCCGACATCCTTTTTTCCTTCCCCCAAAGGATTCCTTGATGCGGCCCAAAGAACTTGTAAGGGGAGCAAAGTAAAAAGTCGCACCCAATTTGTTCTACATCTATGAGGGAATGAGGGGCATAATGGACTGCATCGATTACAACTTCCGCACCATAACTCCTACAGATGTTCACTATCTTCTTGATATCGTTATTTGTGCCAGAAAGATTTGAGGAGGCTCCCACAGCCACTAATACAGTTCTCTCATTTATGCAACTCTCAAATGAATTCATATCTAATGTACAATCATTCGGATTGATCTCAACTTTACGTATTCTTGCTCCAGACCACTCTGCAGCCAAAACCCATGGTCTTACGTTTCCATCATGATCAAGCTTTGTGACCACTACCTCATCTTCATGCCCCCATGTCCGGCTAAGTGCAGTAGCTAGTTGGATATTCAAGCTAGTCATATTCTGCCCAAATGCTATTTCTTTGGGATTTGAGCAACCCAGGAAATCCGCACAAGCAATAAGTGCCTCTGAAATCAAGTCATCAGTCTCGACCGATGTGGCGAAATCCATTCCCGTATTTGCGTTCTGATGAAGCAAGTATCTGCTGACTGCATCAGCTACCGAACTCGGGACCTGACTCCCTCCCGGCCCATCAAAGAAAATTGCTTTTTTCCCATCGACAGTCCTCCCTAAGCCCGGAAAAGCCTCACGAATTTTTTCTATCGGATAGCCAATCAAGGTAACAACTCATTTCGGTGAAATTGATCGATTGATCACGATTCTCTGAACCTCTTGTGTACCTTCATAAATTTGAGTTATCTTGGCATCTCTGAAAAACCTCTCAACTGGGAAGTCAGTTGTGAAACCATATCCCCCTAGGACCTGTACCGCTCTTTCGGAGACCCACATCGCAGTGTCACCTGCAAACAACTTGGCCATGCTCGCTTCTCTAGTATGTCTATCGCCACCTTCCTCATAGTGCATTTGCTTCGCCCAAGCTGCACGATAGACCATAAATCTTGCAGCCTCGGTTCTAGTTGCCATATCCGCAAGGTAATTGCCGATACTTTGATGATGCGCAATTGGTTTCCCAAAGGCATTTCTCTCGTGTGCATAATTTAGCGCTGCCTCAAATGAACCTTGGGCAATCCCCAGAGCTTGGGCTGCAATTCCAATTCGTGAGTTATCTAGAGCATTCATAGCAATTGGAAAACCTTGTCCAGCACCCCTTAGGACATTTTCTACAGGAACGATGCAGTCCTCAAGTATCAAGGAACAAGTATCGCTCGATCGAATCCCTAGCTTATCTTCCTTCTTTCCTATTGAAAACCCAGAAAATCCCTTCTCCACTATGAATGCAGTAGTTCCGCCGTGCCTTTTTGTTCCGAAATCTGGATGTTCAGTGTCCTTCGCGAAAAGAACGTAGATATCCGCTGTAGAACCGTTCGTTACCCACATCTTCTCCCCATTGAGGACATAATGGCTCCCATCTTCGCTTAACCTGGCCTTGCACCCTAGGGCAGCTGCATCTGTTCCTGCCCCAGCCTCGGAAAGTGAGTATGCTCCTACCTCTGATCCCGCAAGTCGAGTTAGATACTTCTTCTTCTGCTCATTGTTACCGTGCAGTGCAATTGTCATCGAGCACAAACCTACATGGACGCAATACATGACTGAGAAGGATGGATCTACTCTGGCCAACTCTTCAATTATTATCGCCTCAGAAACATCATCAACAGGACTTCCCCCAAACTCCTCGGGAATTGTGATTCCCTGGAGGCCAGTCTTTTCACAGAATTCTAACCATTCATTTATTGGAGCAATTTGGTCTCTATCTCTCTTTAGGCATGTGGGAGCTAGAACCTCCTCGGCAAAACCCCTCACCATCTCTCGAATCATGCCTTGCTCTTCGGTCTCTCTAAACTCCATATTACTAATCCCCCGAGGGTGATGACTTTGTTAAAATCTCGTAACGCCCTATGTCTGCTTCAATCGAATAGTTCAAATTAGATTCTCTCGCGCGGCCGGTCGGTATCGAAATGAATAGCGGGGAATACTTCGAGTTTAGCATAGCACATGACCGTAAATATACTCTTGATCATCTGTGGGTGCAGGTCCTAGGTGATGATGAGGAAGACATGACCGTTAAGATTGGAATTAGCGAGTTCATCAGGGCAGAATTTGGCGATATTGTAAGAGTCGTGTTGTCGAAGCCTGAAGATGACAGCGAATTTCAAATCGATACTAGGGACGAGGAATCTGAAAATGATGATGACTCAGTTTCAGTACCATTGTCCAGAGGCGATGAATTAGACGTCGATGATCTGATGCTCACAGTTAGGACCATAGATGATCGTGTTCTTATCAATGCACCATTCCCTTGCAAGATTGTAGAATTGAACGGAGACGTTGAGGACAATCCAGATCTTGTCAATGAAGATGCTTATCAAGACGGTTGGTGTATGATAGTTAAGCCCCACGAATGGGATGATGACATGCATCTGAACGAACAAGAGTATATTGAGTATCTAAACGAGATATGATTAAGGCCACGAAAGAACAGGCCATCTCTCATAATCTGACTCCCTCCAATCAATCTCTTCCAATGAAGAAATAACTTCTTCGCGATTGGTAATGCCTCTTTGTATTTGGATTGTATGGAGCCAATCCTTTAATCTTCCAAGCCTTCTTCCCGGTTTTAGCCCGGTGATTTCCGAGAGAGAATTCCCATCAATCAGGCATCGTTTCTCGAATCCAATAGATGAAATCGAGACCAAACTCTCTTGGAATTTAGAAAGATCCTTTCCAATTCCTGATAGATAATCCAGTATCTCGATTCTGACATTCGTGTCATTTACTGCACAAAATCTTCTGATACTCCCCAAAGAGTGATCGATCTCAATCTCTCTTAGGCCATGGAGAAATGAAACAGTACCTGCTTCCTTATTTGATAGCCTGAGATTCTTTGTAAGGATAGTGGAAAGTTCAGATGGATTAAGCTGCTCGTTGCTATAGATCAATGCCAGATTTACGAGCTTATCGCCGGAAAAAACAACATCTGTATTTGCCTCAATTCCTCCCAATATCACTTCCAAAACTCCGGATTCTTTCATCGACTCCACTATTTCAAGCGCGTTTTTTCCAGACAGAATCTTTCCTAATTCGGCCCATATTCTCTCTTTGGAGACACTCTCTAGCATTCGTAGATTTGAGGATATTGCTGTTATCAGTGACACGTCCATTTTCCTAATGTCGCCTCCCTCGGTACCCATGAATCTGAAAGCACGAAGAATCCTCAAGCCATCCTCGCTGATCCTTTCTTCCGCACTTCCTACGGTTCTCAAGAGTCCCTCTTGTAAGTCATCAAGTCCACCAAAGGGATCTATTAGACGGCCCGAGCCATCTACTGCCATGGCATTAATGGTGAAGTCTCTGCGTGCTAGATCAGCCTCTATTTCTTGTCCGAAAACAACATTATCCGGCCTCCTACCATCTCCATAGCCACCATCTGCTCTCAGAGTGGTAACTTCACATTGGTAACTCGCTTTTTCGGAATCGTCGATCCTCACAATGGTAGTTCCAAATTTCTCCCCAGTCATGATTGACCTAGGAAAGATAGCTTGAACATCTCGAGGAGTCAATGTGGTGGCTAAATCCAGTTCAGTGGGTATTAGTCCTGAAAGGCTGTCTCTTACCCAACCCCCCACTATCCAAGCTCTTCCCTTCTCATTGATTCTCGAAATTACTAACCTATCCTCTTCCTTCAGCAAATTAAGATCAATCATATTCGCCCCGCCTCCGTAATGATTGCTTCTAGGGGAGCAGATATATTGAGTCACGGCTCCGGTGGGTACTGTGAAGGTTGATTTGGTATCGCTGGAGTTTCTCCGTCCGCATGAAGGGACTATACCAAAGAAGGTGGATGAATTGGAGAAAATGACCCATAGATGGAGAGCATACGTCCTTCCTTTGGTGGTAGATAAAAAAACAGGTGTGATTCTAGACGGCCATCATAGACACCAAGTCGCTCTAAGATTGGATTTGAAATGCTTACCCTGCGTCCAAGTTGATTACATCGAGGACGATACTATCGAATTGGATGTTTGGCCAAATTGTGGTCGCGATTATGTTTCGAAAGAGGAGGTGATCAAAGCCGGCCTTAACGGCGAGCTGTTTGCCCCGAAAACAAGCAGACACCGGCTAGCTGATCACCTGCCACCGATATCAGTCCCCCTTACCAGACTGAAAAATCCAGTTGTGGGCTAATCCAATCAATTTATGGTACTAAATCCTCATGGCCGCCCACAAAATCCCCGTCTTCCTCCGGGGAACCCGGACTCGCTAGGTCAATTGAAAGAAACTCGTTGAATAGCGGCCAGAGAGGCCCAAGCCAATCCATCTCAGACATAAGAAGGTCGAATACTGGATGCTCTAGTATTTCGTCTTCCGTCGAATCTTCATCCAAAATAGGAATATCTGCTGGCATTTCTCTGAGTGAAGAAATTAGATTGCTGACCTTGACAATGATACTTTCCTCAATATCGATCATCCCACAAACAAGAGTGAGCGCATCTTCGATGTGATCGGCGAGAACTCGTGGCTCAAAGGGGCTAATTTCCGCCTCTGAGGCATCCATGGGGCCAAAAACTACTCCTCCAAGGTCAGTATCAAACCACTCTTCGCCTTGTCTTTCTTTCTTTAGGAGTCTCTGATGGACAGGGCCCCCAAATGGACCTAATACGAAACCCCCATCCATTACCATTTTTTCAATCGATTCCGGAATCCTTCGTATTGACCCAGTTATCAGAACACGATCAACCCTATCGGTTCGTTCTAGCAGACCTTCCATTTCTGCAGGGCCGATCACTCTGATATTTTCGGTAAAAGCATAATTATCTAGCCTTTCTTGAGTATGAATCCTGACTGCTTCATTCGGCTCAATAATGTTCACAGACCCATCCATGCCTACGATCCAATCGAGTATGGCAGCCAGATAACCACCCTTTGATCCGATCAGAAGTACATTCTGACCCTCTCTAACTTCTAAATGGTGTAGCAGGGTCACTATCATGTGAGGGGCAGAGATTGTCCTTGTGGCCCCAAACTCCGTTATTAGAAAGGGAACTGGACTGTCATGCCAAAATGGTTCCAAATTGAAATCTGTGAAATCCGACGGATCTACCTTTTCCATCGCTTTCGCAGTGAAATCATCAAGCGGGACCCCGGCTGCTCTAAGCCTCTCGAGAAGGTCAGACATAGGTGTGATTTCAGGTCCCCCTACGATGAGAACGACCATAGAGGATTTGAATGCATTGCTCCTCCCACCTCCCGGGGTCCGTGGTCTAGGGGTTATGACGTCGCTCTTACAAAGCGAAGATCGCAGGTTCAATTCCTGCCGGACCCACCATTAAAAAAATCCTTTTTGAAATCGTTTTTTTCATTTCAGAATTAACTGAAAAGGTCAATAGTAGGCACCACGACAGAGTTATGTGGTCGAAGAGGCTGCTGCACTCGCTTCAAGATTGAAGCATCGCCTCTCAAAGAAGGCATGGACCATTTCTACCGCAGAGTCTTGTACAGGAGGCCTTATCGCATCCTTACTTACAGATATCTCTGGAGCTAGTAGTTGGTTTAAGCAGGGGTGGATAGTATACTCCAACGACTCAAAGATGAGGGAACTAGGGGTAGAAAAGGCCGCCTTCGATGAGGATGGTTTGGGAGCAGTTTCTCATAAAGTAGCCGTTCAGATGGCTAGGGGTGCTAGGTACAAATCTGGTTCAAATGTCGCCATAGCAGTCACTGGCATAGCAGGCCCAGGCGGGGCCACGGAAGAAAAGGAGGTTGGTCGAGTCCACGTAGCAGTTATTGCCGACGACTACTTCCTCGTTAGGAGGATGGACTTTGGTCAGAACGACAGGATAGATAACAAGAAATCTTTCGCAGCATTCGCTCTCAGGCTTGCTCTAGAGGCATTGGACAGAGTAGATGGGGATAATAAAGTAGAAGCATCGCTCAGTAGCGATCCCTCGGGAGTGATAGATTTGGATAATTCTGGAAACGACGGTGCACCACAAGGGACAGAGGAATGGGAGGGGGCAATCGCTTGGAGATCAGAGAAGAAAACGGTGTCCCAGTCCCTAAAAAAGATCGATTTAGCTTCTCTGACCGATTGGAACGACCAGTAAAAGTCATGTCAGAAAATTATCGATACTATCAAGGGCGTTCTCAGTTGACGCTGGATGCATGAACTCTGCAACTTGGGATGAGATGCACAGGGATCTCATCGCAGCCGGACTAATAGTTCAGTCCAGTGCGGTCGAAAAGATAGGCGAACTGGACAGCGTCATCCCACTGATAGAGGCCGCTAACTCTTCCGGAGTCCGGCTCCTTAACTCAACAACTGTCGAGGAGCTCCTCTCCATCGCGCCCCGCGTAAATCATGATTTGCGGAAGTCGGAAAAAAATACTCTCTCCCAAGCTACTTTGCCCCCTAGTGGCTCGAGTCACCCCACTGGAAGGGTAATCGCCCCCATAGAAACATGGTCAAGCAACCAAGATCCACGACCTAGGCACTCCTCAGGTTTCAATCCAGAAGACTTTCCTGTCGATGCCAAGGAGATCGATTCAGATATAGAGATACATTTCGATATCACAGGTAATTCTTCCACAGAAGGAAAGATATTGGATATGCAGTCCTGCTTCAAAAGCAGACTCAAACAAATCAGAGAAATGATGCAGTTGCAAGGCTCTCTCCCCAGAAGGCCATTAAGAAACTCTGAGGCTTGGAGAAATAGGAACCGACATAATTCCAAGGATTATGAGGTAACACTAGTTGGTCTTGCAAGCGAAGTAAGGTGGACTAGAACAGGGAGCATGCGTTTCGTTGTCGAAGATGAGACATCGCAAATACAATGTATCCTCAAGCCTCCTTCGGATGCATCTCCGATTCATCCTTCTCTAGACGGACTTATGGATGATGAAATAATAGGCGTAAGCGGATTTTTCCTGACCGGCGAAGGTGAGCCGATATTGTTCGCCAGAGATATTCACAAGCCTCCTTTGGGAAATCACTCGAAATCTCAGGCAGAACCAGATTTTGCAGTATCGGCCGCATTCTTGTCGGACGTGCACCTCGGGAGTAAGACATTCCTAGCCCCGCAGTGGGAGAAGATGATTCACTGGTTCAACAATGACCCCCTCGCAAGGACGGTGAAGTACTTCGTCCTGAGTGGTGATGGGGTGGATGGAGTAGGGATATATCCCGGTCAAGAAAGGCATCTAAGCATCACTGATCTATTCAACCAGTACGGAGAATTAGCTAGGTTACTCGAGGAGGTACCGGATTGGGTAGACGTTGTAATGCTACCAGGCAATCATGATGCAGTGAGGCCGGCAGAACCCCAACCCGCCCTTGATCCTGAGGTGCAGCAGGACTACTCAAACACTGTATTCGTTGGAAATCCTTGCGACTTCAGCCTCCACGGCGTGAGGGTCCTATCCTACCATGGAAAGAGTATTGACGACTTTGTAGCCACACTTCGTTCAGTAACTTACTCAAAGCCTGAGATGGCTATGAGGGCGATGTTGGAAAGACGGCATCTAGCTCCATCATGGGGTGGAAAGACCCCTCTTTCTCCCGAGCCCGAGGATCGGTTGGTGATTCCCGAAGTCCCAGATATATTCGTTACAGGGCATGTCCATGGGCATTATGTCGGAGATCACAAGGGGACCTTGATGATTCATAGCTCAACATGGCAGGATCAGACTGATTTCCAGAGGATGCTAGGATTCCAACCTAAGCCATGCATACTTACTGTAGTCAATTTACACACTTATGCTACTGAGTCAATCAGTTTCAATTAGGAAAGAACTCCTCTTCGGGGAAAATATGGTTCCAAATCATACGCAAGTCCTTTCCCTTCACCACAGGCACGCCCGCCTCCTCAAACTCTTCCATTGACCTCTTCCTAGTAGGGTTGAATCCTATGAATTTTGATCCCTCGATCTTCATGGAAAGATCAGTTCCAGAGTCTCCCACAGAAACCACTTCTGCAGGGTCTAATCCGTTTATCCTGACTAACTTCTCCACCATTTTCCCTTTATCGTGAGTATAGACCCTTGTGGGAAGTCCACGAACTAGTGCTCCATCATCATCCCATTCGAAACCATTAGCTACCCAATCATCTACTTTCAACATACTCGCAATTGCTCCGACGAAAAGATCAACTCCAGATGAGACGATCGCCACGAAAACCCCCCTTTCTTTTAGCGATTGGACAACTTCTCTGGCCCCCTCCATTAGCCCAGTTCCACTGTAGCATCTCATGATATCGTCTCTGTGGATTTCCGACCTCGATTTTCTCCACATAGCGATATCGTGCTCAACAAAGTCCCCTTCCGATATCTCTCCATCCAGAAACTTTCTCAGGGTTTTCTGATGATCCTCATCATCCTCAGCTCCGGTACTGAAGTGTTTGTGTATCATCTGCCAAGAAGAACCATTGTCAGTCAGTACCCCATCACACTCGAAAGCCACGGCCCTAATCATCACAAACAGCATCCGTTAGGATCGAAGGCTATTAATTGGGAAGGTGATTTG
>JAYZLO010000078.1:0-12854 GCA_036154175.1 Thermoplasmatota archaeon
GTCTCCCTAGAGGTTCCAGTGTATGTACCCCAGTTGTGTTGTCCACTCGTGGCATGATTGTTAGTTGATCTCTCCTCGATGAAGAAGGTGCTAGGCCCGTATGCGTCGGGGTCCTCATCCGAGTACCCGTGGTGAGTCTCCGTGAGCCAGAGGACATCTATGTCCGTGTATGGGTTATCTTCCCAATCGACATCCAAGACTATTGCACCACTGTGACTCAGTTCCTCGGGCCATTCCACTGTCAGAAATCTCCAGTCTCCACTCTCCGGCCTCCAAGACCACCGCATCGCTCCGCTAATCCAAGACTCTGTGTAGAGTGTCTGGTTGGATACATTTCCGTCCAGTGGCTTCGGATTTATAGAAAACGGACCTTCCCAGGGAACATTGGTGACAATCGGCAGAGTCCATGAGCGTGAATCCGTGCTGTTGTTCTCGGGATTGGTTTCAACCATGATCCCGTGTTGCCTAATCCCCGGGGTTGCGTCCTCTGGAACCGTGATTTCAACATTTGAAGAGGTAGTTTCATCTGCTTGGATTGTGACTTGGGAGTCAACTGCTATCCAATGGTCATGGACAACTCCGAAGGATGTCCAATCGACCTCTATTCTAACTGCATCGAGACCTGATGGCTCGGAGTCGAACCTCCATACCCCCAGGAGTAGTCCATCTCTTGCATCTTCGAATGGCAGACCGACCCTGACTTCAGCCTGTGGCCCGTGTGACTTCCAGTAGGTAACTTCCTCCAACTCATCCGACTCATTCCACTCCGACTCGTCGACCATCCCATCCGAATCCGAGTCGTTGTGGTAGATGCCATCCCCATCGAAGTCTGTCCATCGTAATACCTCCAGGTACACCCTCTCCATCGAAGATCTATCCAGATCATGGTCGAATGCCTCGTATTGGATGGTGGCTCTAGCCCTAAGCTGGACTGTCTCTTCAGGTAGCTGGATTGAGGAGTCATTGGCGATATGCAATGGTATGAGCAGGTCCGGCCTTTCCCCCTGGTGCCCATCCCAGGAGTCGTTCTCACCACCTCCAGAGCCGTTTCCACTACTGTTCCAGATCATTACGGTGTGCTCCAAGGCTTGGAAGGTCACTGGAGTGAGGTTGAGGTGCAGTTCATTTCCTCCTGGATTGTTGAATTGGACATCGAAAGACTGAGCCTGGCCAGGGAGTATGGAGTTGATGTTAGCATCCCTGTGCTTGCCATGGAAAGACCCAGTGTTCCATTGGGAAGGGCTCGCTGACCAGGTTCCATTTTCCCCCTCAAGTGTCCTCACGGCCCTAGATGCATTCATCCATCCTCCTCCTTGGACGAATGGCTCGTAGCCTCTGTCATCCGAAGTAGATAGGACGAAATCGCGAAGCTCCTGCGATTGGGGATGGTGCCCTAGGTTCTTTTGCCAAGCTTCCTCTACCAGAGCGAGAAGTCCTGCGACCACAGGGGTAGCTAGGCTTGTTCCACCCCAGGTGGTCCAAGCATCATTCGCATTGTCGTAATTATTCAGGGGCATGTCTCCTGTGGCGGACCAGCCGACTGCTACAAGGTCCGGATCCATCCTCCCTACGACGTTCGGTCCCCGGTTTGACCAAGGGGCACTCTGGCCCCACGAGTCTGAGGATCGGCTACTGAAGGCACCCACCGAAAAGACGCCATGTGCTGCCCCTGGTACCTTTGTGGTCCCGAATCCATGTCCGCCGTTTCCGATTGCCACTGAGTATGAGGCATTGGAGTTGTACACTCTGGTAATCCAATCCAGGTACAATGAGTACCCATCTGCACCAGAGTCATCGACCGATGAATACCCGAATGAAAATGACCCCATATGTGGTTGATCTGGAGTATTTGGGTCTCCATCATAACCCTCGGCGATAAATCTCCATGCATCTAGTGAGTGCCCTCCCGAATAGTGATTACCGATTGAGGAGATTGTGGCATTTGGCGCCATTCCCAGGACCTTTCCTTCATCTACCACTCCCTGAGCAGAAATCGCACTTGCACACAACGTTCCGTGGCTTCCCGACTCGAGCATGAAAAGAGTTAGGTTGCCGGGTCCAGCAATCCTGTCCGAATAGCCGTGACGTGCTGAGTAGGTAGCTCCATATGGGACTCCGTTGTTTCCGTCTGAAACCCAGTAAACTAAGCCAGCAGAAATATCCCAAAGGCCGTCCCCGTCGGTATCCAATCCCGAGGTCTCTTCCCCTGGCCTCATTGGAGTCTCGTTGCCGAACCACCCATCCCTATCTATATCCGGCCAGACAGTCTCGTACACGCCTGAAACCAGTTCATCCACTACCAGAATAGGGACATCACCCCCTACTTTGTCCCTTAGCCTCCAGTCTGGATGTTCGCCTAGGTGGTATACTCCTGACAATGACTGATTGATCCCGCTTATATTGTATCCAGAGCTATCCAGTATCCCGTTGCTGTCGTTGTCGAAATCGACCGTGGAAGTATCTGCATACCAGGTATTGACATCCGGATATGCCTCGCCATCTACGACCCAGGAGTACATGCTGTTGTGGTCGAACATGAGTGGCCAACCATCATACTTCGATTCTGCGAAGTCTACCCTGGCCTGAGTCCCATTTAGGTCAGGATGGGCGAAGTCCACGCCCGTATCTGCTACAGCCACAATGATTCCTTCACCGGAGTAACCCAAATCCCATGCGTCATTGGCCCCATGGATCTCGCCCGTCCTTACAGAATCTGGTGATGGGGCTGAATCGAGTTCCCAATAGGGCTCGGGCGACCTCTCCGCATCGATCAGTGCAATCAGGCCTGGAACTCCGAATATTTTTGGCAGTAGAGTTGAGTTGACCCAGAATGTGCGGTGCTCGATTGAGTCTGTTTTCAAATCGCCTCTGACCAATGACTCTCCGGGGCCAGAAGGTGCCTGTCTGTCGATCGCACCTACCTTTCTCTGCCAATTGTCCAAATGGTCCAATGAAGAAGTGATTGCGGTGATTCTTAATCTCTCTTGGTTAGATAGATGTTTATCGGTCAAAGAACGATCCAACCATGGGCTACCCGGGGAAATATCATTTATCGAGTCGTCGAAAGGGGCTGAGTCCGGCTGCGTGAATATTTCTTCCGACGCAACTGAGGCGGATAAGGGCATAATTGAGACGAAGAGTGCTAGTGGGACTATCAGAGCAAATCTGCCTCGCATGACTCTGGGAAACATCCGGGTGGCTTGATATTGACGGCTTGAGGTCCCGTCAAATACAATAGTCTGAACCTAGAGGAGTGACTACAGTCCCGTAGTGTAGTGGTCCATCATCTCGGGTTTTGGTCCCGGGGACCCTGGTTCGAATCCGGGCGGGACTACCAAAAAATAGCAAGATATTTCAAATTGAATAACGCTCTCGACAAAATCGTAAATCATGGTTGAGGAGTCTTTTGAATCGTTGAACTCATTGACGCCCATAGCTTCTTTTGTCCACATTTGTCTTGGCTTAATGGCACTTTTTTTGGTTACTAGAGCGAAAGAAAGAATGTGGAATGAGCGTCTAGCGGGATACATTATCTCTTGGATCCTGATATTTCTTGGTTTACAATACTTGTTTGTGTCCCTAATTGAATACAGGGTCGTAACAAGGGCCACTGGAGTGTATAACAACTATGGAGGGGAGATTTTCTACACGTTCCTAACTTACGGACAAAGGTCTTTTGAGTGTGGTTATACAATTGGATTGGGAATATTGCCACTAATCTATCCCTTTCCGATAATTCAGAAAAAGACGGTTGTCAGGATACTGGGAATTATTGTTCTATTACTCGGAATGGTCATGATACCATTTGACATTTTCACAGAGTTTTCTTACAGGAATGTCAGAAACATTCCCTCGTACCTAGGCTACGTTATATGGACCCCGATATACCTCAGATTTCTCTTCGGTGAAATGATTTACGGAGAGGCGAAATCCAGAAACGTCTCCTCTGTTACAGCCATGCTCCTCTTGGCGGCATATGGAAAATTCTACATGTTTTGGCTAATGTGCCTTAGTGGGCTTTGCAATGTCTTCAAGGGGAGATTCATGGTGGAAGATTTCGTTGAGCAAACAAAAATGAGTAGTACAGTGGAAGTAGCAATGGAAGCCTTGATGGCAGTTACATTTCTGGCAATATTCC
The DNA here is from genome assembly GCA_036154175.1 of Thermoplasmatota archaeon. Taxonomy (GTDB): domain Archaea; phylum Thermoplasmatota; class Poseidoniia; order Poseidoniales; family Thalassarchaeaceae; genus UBA36. The sequence goes on from JAYZLO010000078.1 coordinate 4,139, forward strand.
TTGGAGAAATGTGGAGAGCTTTCAGAAAGGGGCCTAGCGGATTAACATACATAACAGGGGTGATTTTCTTGTTAGGAATACTATGGTACCTACTGACATTGGTATACATGGACAACATTACTTCGTGTGTCGAAAGCGCGTGCGAGTTGCTCAGTGTTGCATGGGTAAATTGGTACGTTGTGACATTCCAAATAGCGCTGTACCTCGGGGTTCCACTCCTCTTTATGTTTGTGATGTTGAACTATGACCTAGTTGACACCAATACGGGGTCGGGTTCAGTTATTGCCAGGACAACAGTATTGCTTCTACTACTAGTGACTAGCTCTACAATCATAGAGCTAGTTCAACTAATACTGCCCGTACCTGAAATGATCACCTCTGCCGTCTTTGCTGGAGCTGTGGTTGCATTCATTGGATGGGAGGAGAAAATTATGAATCAGCTTATATCGAAAAGCAAGAATATAGCTGAGTCAATAAGCGAAGTCTCCCCGATACCCGACTACAAAATATCAGAAGGGGAATTCAGGTTCTTTTCGTTTTCAATGTTGATGTTAGGCTTATACGCATTTGTTATCTCTTACTTGTTCGAAGCGATGGGAATTCATCAGTAGGGGGTTTTATGGTAGACGGAATCGATTCAGGTGATTATCGTGAAAGGGGGCTCAGAGAATCCTCGGCGGAATTGTTCGCTTTGAGAGAAGCAAATTTATCAATGATATTTCTGACAATCTTCACAATAATCGCAAGCGCAATTAATATTCACGATTGGCTCAACGTTGAGTATCAGAAAGGCTTGGATGCGATAACCCAGAAATCATGGGTAATCGAGTTTAACGAGTCACTGACGGGTACTGAATTTACAGACGTATGGCAAGATGAGGAAAGCAGGATTGTCGAGTTCTACATGGACGACAGTGAAATGGTGCCATTGGAAGGCTATACTGTTGGGATGGTAAATATCACAGTTTCACCTGATACTGTCGATGGATTCTCGATTGCAGACCCAATAGCACAATGCGATGCGATATCCGCTAGTGTGATCGTCAACGATATGACGGCCCAATGGGAATCGGAAAACAACATACTCTCTGCCCAGGATAGCAGTTGTGAAGATATTCAGCTTTCGTTAATGGTATATCCGAGCTATTTAGGAGGCAACCTCACTGTTCCAGGAGTCAATGAGTTCCAGGTACTACAGCCTTGGAGGAATCTTGGTTGGGGGGAGGGAGTACTAGAAATCAAAGTAGATTTGGATGTCAATACTGCCGAGCCAGGCCCATTCGCAGCTGATGACGACGAAGAAATAACCATCACTGTCGAAGTGATTGGTTTTCTTGCCAATGCTTTCCCAGTGTAACCCATTAGTTATTATTTGAATTTCAATACTGTAAAAACTGGAGACCGGGATGCAGTCTGAATATCCCGCCAGACAGTCTCGTGGTGTAGTGGCCCATCATCTCGTGTTTTGGTCCCGGGGACCCTGGTTCGAATCCGGGCGGGACTACCTAAGAACCTGCACATATTTCAAAAGAAAGGCGATGTCTTCCACTAATCAGAATAGATGCGCGGATTCGACATAAGAATCGCAATTGAATGGGGAGTTTTTGGTGGCAGGAGAAAACGCACTACTTCCGATAGCAACCATGATTCACCTCATCCTCGGAGTAATGACGATAATTCTTGTTTTTAGATCGGAAAAGGCAAAGCCAAGCGAAAGGCTAGCTGCCCTGATAATTGGTTGGATATTATTTGTTTTGGGGATCCTATTCCTTTTTACGACCATTATCGATTATCAGTTCGCAAATGAGGACATTAGCATTCTTAGTTTCTCTGACTCATTCTTGAGGTATGGGAGTGGCTCGACTTGGATAGTATACATGTCTCTTATTGCGGTTCTTCCCCTAATTTATCCCTATCCCATCTTCTTTAGTTCTTCATATGCTCGATTCAGTGGGATTTTCATCACCGTGGTTACAATTCTGCTGGTCCCCTTATGGATCATCACAAATTATGAATATGCAGGATTGCAGAGGATTTTCTTCTTTGTCCCCTTTCTAGTGTGGGTCGGCATATATCTGAGGTATTTGTTTGGAGAGATCGAAGGGGGTAATCAAGAAGATAGGTCCGTATCTGCTGTAGCTGCCCTACTTCTAATCGGGGTCTTCGGAGAATGGTTGACCTACTGGTTAGGGATTGTGCTTACTCAAGAAAATCACTTTACTGCTCGTTTTGCTGTAAGTAACTCAGAACTCACAGATCCCACAATTACCTTATTGTTGAGCTCCTCAATGGGGCAAGCAATGGTCGCTGTAACCATCCTCACTCTCTTCGTTGGAGAAGTTTGGAGGACTAAGAGAAAGGGCTTCTCAGGCGTTTCCATCATAATCTTCACTTTCTTCACCATCGGGATTCTATGGTTCATTTTTGACTACACGCAAATGGGCATTGTGGATTCTTGCGTGAATACCGCTTGTGAAGAAGTGAATCCGATTTACGCCACTTGGGGAGTTTTCACCTCTGAGATCATTAGATACCTAGTTATTCCACTTATACTGATGTACGTAATCCTAAACTTCAATCTTGTAGAAACCGGAGGAGATAATGTATGGTTCACTAGAATAATGGTTTTGCTGATGTTGCTGATAGTAACTTCAAGCGTCATAGAGTTGATTCAAACAGTATTGCCGATCCCTCAAATGATTACCTCTGCCCTATTCGCCGGGGCTGTTGTAGTATTCATTGGTTGGGAGGAGAAAATCACGAATAGTATGATCCGACAGTCGAACAGTGTCAGCGATGTGCTAATTGGGAGTGGCGAAACGGGCCTTCTGAAAATAGATGATGGAGAGTATCGTATTTTCTCTATCGCATTGGGAGTTTCCATTGGTCTTGCAATGCTTATTTCATTTCTGATTTCACTGATGGAGATTACAGTTTAGGGAGGAATTGGATGTCAGAAGAAGAGTCGGGGGGAGAATTTAGTTTTGGGGACATATCGGATAATCTGCTCGAATATGGCGGGGCGGTAAAGTCATATTTTGCGGTAATTGGGGTATTTCTCATTATTTTCAGTTACAATTCGTTTGATCTATTATCAAACCACTGGGGAGTTATTCAAGACGCAACGACCGAAGAGACTTGGGCAGTTTCATTTACAGAACAGATAGAAATATTGGAGGATTCAATGGTCCTTCAAGATGAGGAAAAGCAGACATTTATTTTTTACATTGATGATGTTGATGTGCCCGAGGGATACCTGATTGGACAATTGAACATTACAGTTGATGACACCGGTAATGATGGAATTATCGCAAATACTGATCCTACGAATGAGTGCGACTCGGTTCTAGCGGACGTTAGGGAGGGAGGCCTTACTGCCCAATGGGATGACGGCAACAATACCCTTTCCGGGCAGGCCAACGATTGCGAGCCATTCTACATGCACCTCAGGATATACCCGAACTACGACGGCTTCACCGGGAACATCGAGTCAGTAAACGAGTACCAAGCATTACTCCCTTGGCAAGAAACGGGATGGGGCGTGGGAGAGTTGGAAATCGACGTGGAAGTCAATACCGATGAGAGCCTAATCCCCGGGCAAGGTGATGATGACGAGGAAATCACGATCACTGTTCAAGTGGTGATGTTCGAAGTCAATGCCATGGAAATTGACGGGTAAGCTTGCTCAAGTTTGATTAATCAGTACTGTTGTCGAGCGTCATGAGCGAAGAAAGGTTGTTGAGGCCACTTAGCCTCACTCTCAAAGGACCGGGGAAATCAGAGACTACTGATTTGCTCAAGCCAAAAAAGGAGAAGATTGTCGAGTTAACGCTTTCCTGCGAGGAGATCACGATCCATATTGAAAGGAGGATTCAGAGGACCGTAATCAGGGGCGGGGAAGGGGATGACCTACTCGACGAGGGGTCCGAGTCTGCAGTCTACGACGTAATATCCTCTGCATCTGTTTCTGAGTACCAGTCTATGATGGAGCTATTCAGGGGGGGTCAGCCCCATATCACAGACCCATTCGATGGAAAAGAAGTGAAGGTCGCCTTCAAGTCAATAGAGTATAGCGCATCTAATGGTGCATTGAAGATGGTGCTGATTGAGGACGTCGACTGATCAGGCTCCAATGACGTCTGGGTCCCTCTTGAGATCCTTCGTGATGTTCTTCTGGTGGCTCTCTAAGGTTCCACCGCCGATTTCGAGGAGCTTTGCGTCTCTCCACATCCTCTCTACCACGTACTCGCCCACATACCCATAACCCCCCATGACTTGTATTGCCCGGTCAGCGATGTTCTTGGCTGCAGTGGTGGCGAACAGTTTGACTCCGTCCGAATCTAGCCTGTGCCCGGCCTCGGATAGTTCTATTTGCCTGGCTGTATCATATACATAGGCCCTCATGGCCCGGTACTCGGCCCAAGACTCTCCTATGTGGCGTTGTATCTGCCCGAAGTCACGGATCTGCTTCCCGAAGGCCTCCCGATCGCTGGCGTAGGAATTCATGTCATTCAGGCACCTCCTGGCGATTCCTACGCTCATAGCAGCTAGACCGACCCTCTCGTGCTCCAAGTTCCTCATTAGGTGTATGTTCGATTCGCCCGGCCTACCGACTAGGTTCTCCGCTGGCACCACACAGTCCTCGAACACTAGTTCAGCAGTGGTGCTGGCCCTCATGCCAAGCTTGTCAACTATCTTCTGGCCTGCAGAATATCCCTCCATCCCTTTTTCGACGAGGAATGTGGTGATTTCGGCCCTACCCCTTTCATCGGTCCCAGTCCTAGCATAGAGCCAAACAACGTCAGCAGGCGTTCCATCATCATCTACAATGCCATTGGTTATCCACATCTTCCTGCCATTAATGATCCAGGATCCGTCATCCGACCTCTCCGCTGATGTCTGCATGCCAAGGACGTCTGTACCGTGATCGGGCTCGCTCATCCCTAGGCAACCGATCCACTCTCCGCTGCACACCTTGGGGAGTATCCGGTTCTTCTGAGTCTCGCTTCCGCTGTGTACAAGGTTGTTGACGAAGAGCTGGTCATGGGCCAGGAATGCCAAACATAGTCCGGGATCCGAGTATGACAGTTCTTCGTTCACTATCGCCACCGCTGTACAATCCATTTCTGCCCCCCCGTACTCGGAAGGGGCTGTCAGTCCGAGAAGGCCCATCTCCCCCATCTCCCTGAAGAGATCAAGGTTGAACGTCTCGTTCCTATCGCTCTCTAGCGCTTGAGGTTCTACCCGGTCCGAAACGAAGTTTCTGACCATCTCCCTGAGCATCTTGTGCTCTTCTGTCGGATTTGCGATGTCTGTATCTCGCCACTCCTCGGACACAGAGTTGCTAGATGGCCCCTTCGTATGAGGATTCGTATGCATTCAGTTCCAGAATGCAGAGTCTTCCCAGGGGAGTCCGATAGCTATGCCGACTATCTCGAGGATGACGAAGTTCCAGAAGAGGTATGTCAGAATCGAGATGGTGAAAACTGCGAGTGTCGTATTTGCCACCCTCTTCCTCTCTCTCTTGGCATCGTCCAAGGTGCATATCCCCCTGTTTCTGAAGTATACAGTAAGTCCTATTGACAGCATTGCCAAGGATATCGCATAGAGTGCGTACCTCACCCAAGAGTAGTAGAGGTCATTGGATAGCTGGTCAGCCGCAACTATTGCAGATGATCCAGCGAACATCACCCATACTACGGATGGAAGGCAGCACATACTAGCGGTGACCGCGGAGGCCACCACCATCGTGGCAAGGGGCTTGCGATCTTCCTGCTCCATGTCGATCACTAGGGAGTAACCCTTCTACTGTCTCTGGGGAACGGGATTGCCTCCCTTATGTGTTCGGCCCCTGCTAGCCAGGTACAAACTCTGTCGACCCCTAGTCCGAATCCACCGTGAGGAACTCCGCCATACCGCCTGATGTCTATGTAGAACTCGTATGGATCCCTCGGCGTCCCCTCCTCATCGATCCTCTCCAAGATCTCGTCCTCTGACCAAGTCCTCTCTCCGCCTCCGATAATCTCCCCGTATCCCTCTGGGGCGAGCAAGTCATGGCACAGAACGTACTTCTGGTCCTCTGGATCTGGCCTGTGGTAGAATGGCTTTGCAACCCTCGGGTAGTGGGTTAGGAAATGTGGAACTTCGAAGTCCTGGGTCAGGACCTTCTCCTTGGAGTAATCAAGATCCTGCCCCCATTCGATCTCGACGCCCTTCGACTGCAGGGCGTCAACCGCCTCGTCATACCTCATTCGAGGGTATTCGCTGTCTGCATACCTCTCGATGGTAGCCAAGTCTCTTCCAAGGTCTGCTAATTCTTCCGATCTCTCCTCTAGCATATTGCTGGCAATGTGCCTAACTACCCCTTCTCCATGCTCCATTACCTCTTTGTTCGTTGCCCATGCGATCTCCATCTCAGCATGCCAGAATTCCGTGAGGTGCCTCCTTGTCCTGCTTTTCTCTGCCCTGAAAGATGGTGCCATCGTGTAAAGCCTCTCGAGCGCAGGCATCGCAGCCTCTGCATAAAGCTGCCATGATTGGGTCAGGTACGCCTTCTTCCCGAAGTATGGGACTTCAAACAATGTACTGCCTCCCTCAACGGCTCCAGCGACGAAGTTTGGAGCTTGATACTCGATGAAATCACGATCACGGAAATATGAGTGAATTGCCCCAAAAACCGTACTTCTAAGCTTCAGCATGGTGGTCATCCTCCCGGTCCTTAGGTACAGGTGCCTGTTGTCTAATAGGAATTCGGTCTCCCCTCCGTCAGATTCTGCCATTGCAGACTCAGTGATAGGAAATGGCCGATCAGGATTGACTGCGCCTACGACCGTGGCCGAGCTAACTTGGATCTCATGCCCGTGCTCCCTGTCGGTTGGTTCTACGGTTCATTTGATAATGACGCTTGACTCTATGATTGCGCCGCTGATTGATCGAAAACAGTCTTCACCTACTGATTCTCTCTTGATCACGCACTGAACGGTGCCCGTGGAATCTCGAAGAACTAAGAACCATATCTTCTTTGAACCCCTCGCCCTATGAACCCATCCCTTCAGCTCTACCTCTGAGCCATCATGGGCACCAGCTCTGACATCACCTATCCAGAAATCCTTCCCCATACCAGCACCTAATCCCCGTATTGAGCTGTTGGTTATGAAACCTCATTTATTATGAATTGTTTTGGCGGGTCTGACGGGGTTCGAACCCGCGACCGCCCGGTTAAGAGCCGGGTGCTCTACCTGACTAAGCTACAGACCCAGCGCCGGATTGGCGGCCCCCCTTTAACCGCGACGCATCACTTTAGTCTACCAGATGGTTTGACCAGCGTATTGACCCCGGCTTCGGAGGCAACTACAACTGCATCGCAAATCCCAACGAAAAGGCCGACTTCAACAACTCCCTCTATTTTCTGTATCTCCGCCTCTAGTGCTTTTGGCTCCGTAATGCTGGGCCCGAAGGAGCAATCCAGGATTAGGCCATCATTGTCGGTCACGAATGGGTCTTCTATGCCTCCTCTAAGACTAACCCCCCCGGGGCAAATAGATGCCAGCGAATCCATCGAATCCTGCCAGATCACGGAGTCTACCTCCACCGGGAGGTCGAAGGCACCGAGTGTGTCGACCTGCTTGGTTTCGTCTGCTACAACGATCATTGAATTAGATTGCAAGGCGACGATTTTTTCTCTTGTCAGGGCACCCCCTCCTCCCTTTATCAAGTCAAAGTTAGAGTCGAACTCATCCGCACCATCTATGGTTAGATCAAGTTTCCCTGACTCCTTGATGTCCCTAATCGGAATATCTAGTCGTTCTGAAAGCCTCCTGGTTTCTTCGCTGGTTGGGACTCCTACGAGATCGAATCCTTCGTTTTTTATCATTCTGGCAATTTCAATTATTGAGTAGCGAACGGTCGAGCCTGTTCCGAGTCCGAGGGCCATTCCATCTGATATGAAGCTGCAAGCCGAGATTCCGGCCTTCTCCTTCAGCAATTCGACGTTTGTCATGAAATTCTGAGTTGTCGGACGTGCATGATTGTTGCGCTCATCTTGCGGTGGGTTCTTCCGGTATGGTGCATCCGGGGATTCGAGGGAGCAGGAGGGTCGCTGACAGTGTTAGACACTGAGGAAAGTCCCCTCTCCGCGATGCAGGCGTCTCGTCACAAGGCGAGGGTCCGGGAGGGCCGGCTATGCAGCAGAAACGAACCATGTCAGGAGTACGGTGAACCCGAGAGGGGGAGGTTTCCTGAGCGTGGCTGGAACGGGCAACCACGCCGGAGCAAGTCCAAGCAGGTCCTCAGGGCATCGACAGGACCGGGTAGGATGCAAAGTTGAATGCGACCAGCCGAAAGGTGAACAGAAAGGGGCTTACTCCCTGCACCCTCACCAACTAATCTACCACTACGGCATCGATGGGTTTGGAGTCGGCAATTGAGCCGCTCTCTTCGTAGTCCTGCCAAGTACCAATGGTGCCTCTTAACGCGTGAGACAGCTCGTGATATGCCACTATCAGGCTTGGTAGGAGGATCGAACTCGTCAGTAACGCCAGAACGAGGAGGATCATCATCAGTACGAAGAAGTTCTGGAGACCTGGGATGGCTACGAACAGGCCTGCTGCAAGCCCGGTACAGGTCGTCGCGGTGGTCTCAAAAATTGTCCTACCGGTCCTTGATACTGATTTCTTGATCCCTGATGGCGTTTCTTTCTCGTCCTTAATTCTGTCAA
>JAYZLO010000079.1:0-9317 GCA_036154175.1 Thermoplasmatota archaeon
CCCATTGCTCCAAACCTGACTTGGAATATTCCATTACTGGGACCATAGTGTTGATGTCGTCGACAAGATCGTTTGGTAGTGCTCTTGTTTCGAATTGAACCTCGTCCCCTCTTTCGAATGAGGTAGCGCTTGTTGCTGCTGGTTGTGATGCTGTTGGGGGCAAGTCATGTAATGCGATACCATCGGCCATGTTGTTGGAAGAGTTCCTATCGCTCCCCATTTCGACTAATTTTGCTCTGAAGGTTGATGCTCCGGAGACTATGAGTTCGATGTTGGATGTATCGAACTCAATATCGAATAGCATTGATCCTGCTACTCCGAGTGTGCCGATTTCCCTTCCTCCCAGATATATTTCATCTGATCCGCTGATGAGATAGACTCCAAGATTTCCCCCCTCCGAATAAGTTTCGACACCGTTATTGGTGACCAATACACTCAGATCGAGAATATCGCCTGGGATGAATCCGGTTGTCTGAAGCTGATTTTCCACATCGAAACTGGAGATCCCTACATCGATCATAGGGCCCATGTCTGGATCGATGGAAACGTAGAATTCGTTGTAAGAAGTATGCGGGCCGTCCATAAGAGATAGCACTGGCCAGAAGTTTTCCCATTGCGTATTTCCTCCTCCGGCTCTGACTAGGCTCAATGGAGAAACCCATGTATGCTCAGACCAAACTCCCTGCACAAGACTTAGTTGCTGGAATCCTGTGCCTGCTTCGTTTAGCAGCCAACCCCTCCAGTTGTGGTGAGGCTTCACCCCGTTATCGTATGAGTCAGCACCGATTTTCTCTGTTACCGCACCGTAAACATGTACGTCAAATGATGGTTCAGAGCCAACGTACATCGCTTTCAAAACTATGGAAACATCCTCTGTGCTGCTATTCAGGCTCATGGAGAGTTCCAATTGGAAGTCATTAGCTGATGCGTTCATACACCCCCCATTTGTGAAGTCGGTATCATAGTAGTTTGTCCCAGTAGCGCCAATCTTGTAGCAGCTCCCTGACTGCCGATCGGCAAATGAGAAAGTCGGGTATCCAGACGAAGACTGCATGATGTGAGTCTGCCTTCCGATAGGAGCGTCGTTGGGCCAACCGCCACCGCTAGATTCGAAAAATGAAACATAAGTGAATTCTTCTGGGTTTGACGCCTTGAGATTGGATAGGGATGGTGATGAGCTGCTCATACACGGAGGACACCAATGAGCCCCGACATACTCGCCGAAAACGGTATGCCCGGGACTAGTTGCGAACAATGGTACTGTCTCATTTTCGAGTTCTGACCTAAAATCAATAACCCGTTCTTCATTGTCTAAAATCGAAGTGAAGGCAGTTGTTGTAATTAGAATACAAACCCATATGCTGGGCTGAAGTAGAAGTCTAGCGACCGACTTCATCGATTTTTCACATCGTGCGGCCAGTATAATCATTCTGCAAAAATAAACGTTGGAACGAACATGTGCAGTTAGAATGACTTGAAACGTCCGAATATCCCCGAAAGAATGGGGCGATGACATAGGCGAGTGGTTAGCACTTAGGGAAGACGACGGTCGGGCATACCTCCTTCAGAGGTCCCCGGGTGAAGTGAAAATCAAGGGACTGGGGAGATTCGATGCAGAGAAGCTTCTGGATGGCTTTTCTGAAGGTGACAGGATTAAAGTCGGACAAAAAACCCTTACAATCGTCAATCCGGGACTACATGAAGCACGTAGGAACATGGCCAGAAGAGCTCAGACAATTGGAGTCAAGGATTCGGGATTTCTGATATCTTGGATGGGAATTGGAGTAGGTTCGAAGGTTCTTGAGGGAGGTCATGGTTCAGGGGGTTTGGCGATGAACCTAGCATCAGTACTAGGGGATTCAGGGACTCTAATTTCTATTGAGTCCAGGGATGAGCACGCTCAAGTCGGTAAATCAAATATGGAAAGGCTTAGAGAGGTTCTTCCTGAATTCCCTGAGTGGATTTTGGTAAATGGAGACATGACGCGGATAAATGATGGCGGATTTGATATTCCGGGGGATCTTGATGCAGCAATAGTTGACTTGGCCGAGCCATGGTCCGTACTGGGAGGTATCGAGCCCCTATTGAGGGTGGGCGGGAGGATAGCATGCTATTGTCCTACTAGTTCACAATTGGAAAAATCGTGGGAGTCTTGTGAAGACCTAGGCCTGATAGTTGAATGGAGCGGGGAGATTATCGAAAGGAGATGGTCCAAAGCGAGTAAGGGCGGGGTTAGGCCAGGAAACCAGCCCATGGGGCATACGGCTTTCCTGCTTATCTGCGCGAAGATAGCAGACGGAGAAGATGAGTGAGCTCTCAAACCATTGAAAGGTACAGACCGACACGATTGCTTATGAGAGACAGCAGCAACTGGGAGCCGACTGCCTATCGCACGCACACCATTGGCCAGATAGTGGAACTTGGTGAGGATTTGGTAGGGAAACAGGTGACAATTGCGGGTTATGCGGAGACCGTGAGAGGAAGAGGCGCGATCTGTTTCCTCATGGTGAGAGACGGGACAGGTCAAATTCAGGCATTTCTGAAAAGGGATAACATGGATGAGTCGGTTTTTTCATCGATACAGTCTTGCACCCGGGAATCGACAATTCAAGTCACGGGAAAGGTCGCTATGAAGCGACCTCCAAAGGTCCCTGAAGGAGAGCCTGCTCCACTGCCGGAATTTGAAGTGAGCGTAGAGTCTGGATTAATTCTTGCAGAAGCCTCTGCACCTCTACCTGTTGGAATAACAGATGAGGTGAATGTTGGATTAGATGTAAGGCTGGACAATCGCCACTTAGATGTTAGGAGATCGCATGTCAATGCAATGTTCCAACTAAGAAGTAAGGTACTGCAATACGGTAGAGAGCATCTAATTTACGAGGGTTTCCAAGAGATTAATTCTCCCAAGATAATAGCTGCCGCCGCAGAAGGTGGAACCAACCTGTTTCCAATGAAATACTTCGAGACTGATGCCTTCCTCTCACAGAGCCCGCAGCTATACAAACAGCTTGCCGTTCTAGGTGGCCTGGAGAGAGTGTTTGAGATTGGGCCAGCATTCAGAGCTGAGAAGCATGACACTTACAGGCACCTGAATGAATTCGTATCATTCGACATAGAGGGCGCATGGATGGATGATGAGGATGTCATGGGTGTCCAAGAAAGAATGATTCACCACATCTGGACTAAAGTTGCAGAGAATGATTTGGACCTGATTGGAGCCATCAATGATTACAGAAAAACCCAGGAGTTGGATCCGATAACCGTTGAAGTTCCCGAATTGCCATTCCCCAGAATTCCGTATTGCGAGGCAATAGAAATCGTGAAATCCGAAGGAGGGGATATAGAATGGGGAGACGATATAGAGAGTCATCACTGCGACCTAATTGCTGCCAAATATCCAGGATTCCACTTTATTCCAAGATGGCCAATGTCTATGAAGCCATTCTACATTCACCACAAAGCAGAGGAGAAGGGATCATCGGGGGGCCAGCTTAGCAGAGGTTTCGATCTAAACTATGGAAGAGATGAGATGACCAGTGGAGGGGCCCGAGAGCATCGAGTAGAAGTCTTAGAGCAAAATCTTAGGGATATGGGCCTAGAGCCGGAAGACTTCTCCTTCTACACAGATGGATTTCGATATGGAGCCCCGCCCCATGCTGGATGGGGGCTTGGAGTAGCTAGATTGCTCATGGTCCTAACCGGAGCAGGCAATGTTCGCGAAGTAGTACTGTTCCCAAGAGACAGGAGTCGCGTTACCCCATAATCCTGGTAGATCGGCCTATGACTCCTGAGAACTCGAAGATAGTTTGGAAGTATATGCAGGCCGCTGGAGAAAGGCTAGTAGGAAGGCTGCCAAAATCAAGACTCCACCCTAGGGGCAGGAACCCATACGCCCACGTAGCGATTTGTGTTAGGAAGAAGTTTGGCAAAACATACAGCGATCTGCCAGACGATAAGATCGGTCAAGTGATGGAATTCATTGACTGGTTGGTCGAAAACCCATCATAGGACCTCGTTGGTATGATTAGTTCGTTGTGCGAGACAAAGCTTCCGCTAGTTCAAGTTCGGAATAATCCGAAATAAGACTTCAGAAGTCGTTTGCGCGTACGGTCTTTCGACCATTTGCCTGAGCTCTTGAGACTGCATCCGATACTGCTGCGTCAGCTAGAGCGTTCATTGCGCCCATTGCATCCCCGCCGGTGTTGCATCCGTGAGCCTTGAAGGCCTCCTTGACCCTGCTGGCTACGACCATTCCGGAGTCTGAGCTTCCGCCGCCGATGTCGTGCGAGCGGATCGTCTTTCGTCCGTTGGAGCCGCATCGGGCTACTGCCGATGCAACTGCAGCCTCCACAGCTGCGTTTAGAGCGCCTGCGGCGTCTCCAGCGGTGTTGCAACCGCCAGCCTTTATTGCTTCCTTCATCTTACTGTTGTATACCATTGACATAGCGAACCTAGCGAACAAAACCCCCATTTTGAACGTTGGGTATGAAAATAGTGTAGTTTTTTACGAAAAAGTGACTAAAACACCGAAAATAACGGGTACCTATGGCCCCTCGCAGTGGCGTTAGTATGGGCAAGCCTAAGTTCGCTTTTCTTCTCCTTAAAGAACACCCATATGGCAGGGAGATGCTGAGGCAGATCGTTTCGGAGGGATTTATTCCTGAAATCATTATCGAGGAAGACTCAGGGGTTGCTGATGAAGAGCGGGAGAAGTTCCTTACTAGAATAGAAGGGAAGGAAATAGCCCCGAAGATAGAAACTCAGGCAAGGGAGATCGGTGTTGAAGTTGCAACAGTGGCCATTCACAAGTCCGAAGATGTGATGCCCCTTTTGAAACGTTATGAATTGGATCTCATCGTTTTCGGCGGAACACGCATAATTCGTGGCGATATTCTAGATTACCCCAGAGATGGGGTTATCAATTCACATCCGGGGCTACTTCCGGAGTGTAGAGGTTCAGCATCGCCAGCTTGGTCAGTTTATCATGACATACCAATTGGCTCATCTACGCATTTCTGTGATAATGGAATAGATACTGGCGATCTTCTAATGAGGAGGGAGGTCCCCGTCGCCAGAGGTATGACATACGAGGATCTATGCTACCATACTCTCGTTCTTGCGGGAGTCTTGATGAAAGAGGCCCTGATTGCATATGAGCAAGGAAGATGGGAAGAAATTAGAAAGAGCCAGGGCGACAGCGATTTTCCAACCTTCAAGAATGCCCCCGAGGAAATTTTAGAAGTAGTGCGGCAAAAACTTAGAGAACAAACGTATGCCCACTATGCAGATTAGGTGTTGAGATATGGCGGAAAGGCTTCTTGATACTGATTTTCCATTCGCAGATGGAATTCTAGAAGGAAAGACGGCTCTGGTTTGTGGGGCATCGAAAGGAATAGGAAGATCCTGTGCATTGATGCTTGCTAGATCGGGTGCTAGAGTGATAGCATGTGCTAGGACTGCCTCGTATCTAGACTCCTTAATCGAAGAAATGCATGGAGACGGGCATACGAAAATCGAGTTGGATCTTGAAGACATCGATGCGGTTAGAGACGCTATTTCGACTATAGGTGTGGTTCACATTCTAGTAAATAATGCTGGAGGGCCCCCCGGAGGGCCGCTTCTTGAGAATGGAATCGATGACTTCGAGGGGCCCTTTACTAGGCACCTGCATGCATCGCATGTCATTACCCAGGAATTAGTGCCCATAATGGAATCAGAAGGAATGGGCAGAATTGTGAATATTATCTCTACCTCGGTTAGGGAGCCGATTGACAACATAGGATTATCCAATACACTTAGAGGAGCAATGGCATCATGGTCTAAGTCTCTTTCTAGGGAATTGCCAGCTTGCATAACCATCAATAATGTCCTCCCCGGTTTCACCGATACCAATCGCCTTGGTTCATTGGCGTCTTCAATTTCTGAGAGAACAGGAAAAACATTGGAAGATGTAACTGAAGGTTGGATGAATGGGGTTCCGATTGGTCGGCTAATAGATCCAATGGAGACCGCAGCCGCTGTTACTTGGCTCTGCTTGCCAAGTAGTTCTGGAATTAGAGGAGTTAGTTTAGCTGTAGATGGCGGAAGGATGCGCTCAATTTGAGGGGTCAAATGGAGTTCGATATTTTCTTCTCCATTTCGCAGACTCCGGATTCAACCGGCTATCTACCGACTGAGAGAGAGATGCTACAAAACTTCTTCGAACAAGTAGAATCGGCTGATGATCTGGGTTTTGGAGTAGGGTGGGTAGCCCAGGCTCACCTCTCGACAGAGACTCAGAAGATGAATGAGAGGCCTGTTGTTCCCCATTATCCTGGTGAAGTGGGCCTTTGTACCGATTTCTTCCAATTTTCCAGGGAGATTCTATCTAGAACGAAGAAGATGGAGGTGGGAAGCGCTGTCATGTCGATTCTAGCTTCTGGGGGCCCAATTGCACAGGCCGAGAGAGTGTGTGCATTGATGGCACTGCATGGTATGGATCCTGAAGAGACTAGGAAAATACATATTGGTTTCTCTGCCGGGCGTTTTGAGTTTATGGCCAGGCCATACGGAATTGTACCCAGGAATTCTCTAGAAGAGGCGGCCTGGCCGGTACTCAGGGGCAAGATCTTCTCAGAAGCTTCAGAGATTTTCCTCCGATTACTTAACGGGGAAGTGATTTCTAGCGATATGATAAGCCCTACAATCCTAGAAAGGGACAACTTCAGATCGGAAGAGGATTGGAGATTAATCCAAGAAAGGGCGGTTCTGGAACGAGGTCTCGATGTGCCTCCGGACTCTGTTGAGTTCGGCAATAGATATGTCTTCGAGGAAATAAAGACAATCCCCCAGGATTGGAACAGGGAGCTGCTTAACCTGGTCTTGGGAAGTCATGACAAGGAGTTGCAAATCTCAGTAAATAAATTCAGGCCTGTACAGGTTTTCAATCTAAGCATCACCCCTCCTGCCATCATTGAGGAGACGCACCAGAGGATGGGGGAAAACTATCATCCTGATGGGGGAATCTGGGAGAGAAGCATGATGCCCAGAACGGTTATGGTTTTTCTGAATGACGAGGAGGGCCTGACTGGTGAAGAGCAAGATGAGGCTGCAAAGGAGGAGGCTCGTTCGGCTCTATCGACATATTGGAATGCATTAGAGGGAACAATTGACCCAGAAAAAATCAACAAAGCTACGGATAACGCGGTGATAGGAAATGTGGAGAGCGTGGCTAAACAGATCGTAGAGAGGTTTGATTCGAACGACCGACTCATGTGTTGGTTTGACTTCTTCAACCATGATAGCAACCGGGTGATAAGGAACATGGAGGCATTCATGACCAAGGTTGCCCCTAGAGTTAATGGGGGCAACTGAATGGGCGGAGGAGAAGATTCCAGGCCATCAAGCGTATCCCCCGGGAGGCCAGGATCATCGATATACCCAACAAATCCTTTGGGGGAAAAATTCGAAGGTATTGCTACGGGAAGAGATGTAGAATGGGAACCACTAGTCGACTTCCGGAGATTGGATGTCTCCGAGAATACTATTCACGGAGCAGTTTCATGGTCTCATGGTACTGAAATAATACATTCTTTCGGAGGAAATGTCCTAGTTTACGGACGCTCGATGATGAAGCCACTGATGATGAAGACATTTGTCAAAGAGCTGGAGTCAGAAGGGATAAGTTGGGAGCAGAAGGCGATATCATGTTCCTCGCACAATGGGGACACTGAGCATGTTGCGGCCGCCCAGTCACTCCTAACTGAATCCGAATGGGGATTGATGCAATGTCCTCTGGATGTTCCACTGATTCAGTTTGGAAGGCAGGTAAGACGTCCCAGAAGATGGTTTCATACCTGTTCTGGAGAGCATGCAGCAATCCTGAAGGCTCTTCGAAGGATGGGAATAAATAGAGCTGGGTACACCCTCCCAAGCTCTCCTTGGTTTCCCATGTTCCTAGATACAATTAGAGGGCTGATGGATAAACCAGATTGGGAGCCAATTAGAGTAGCCAAAGATGGATGCGGCCTCCCGACTGTATCCAATACCGTGGATGAGCTAGCTCAGATGTTTGCAGGTTTGGTAAGAGAGAAGGATCAGGATTGGATCTGGGAGGCAATGAACAGGAATCCCGATCTCATCGGGGGATTCAACAGACTCGATTCGACATGCCTCAAAGCAGGAGGTGGGAGTCTGATAGCCAAGGAAGGGGCAGATGGCCTGCTTGGATTCGCAATAGAGCATGAGGACTGGCCCGACGGGCTTGGAATTGTAATCAAGATAGCCCATGGGTGGAACGCCCAGGCTACTTGGTACGTGGCAAGAGCGGTACTTGGTGTTCTAGGAATCGAGCTCAGAAACCCATACCCATTACATAGACAAAAGGCATTCATTGTTCCCAGGGTTGTCCCAGAAAGGTATCTGGACAAACTGGAGCAAGTGGTAACCTGGGACGAGTGGGACCCAAATAGAGACAGCTTCTCCATAGACTGGAAAGAGCATACTGAAGCGATGACAAGAAGCGATCCTTTTTCGAATGAAGGTGCGCTTAATGGGTAGTTCTGAAATAAGTGTAGTGAGGAACTACATTGGTGGAAGTTTCGTAGACGGAAAGAGTGAGAGTTGGTTCGATGTGTTGGAGCCATCTACGGGTAAGCTATTCGCAAAGGCAGTTCTATCGGGAAAAGAAGACGTCGATTCGGCAGTCATAGCTGCTAAGCGCGCACTGCCGGGGTGGTCTTCTCTAGAAATGGAAGAAAGAGCTAGATGGCTAGACATAATTGCAGATGGACTAGAGGGGGTGTTTGAAGAAATCGCAGAGCTTGAGAGCAGGGACACGGGGAAGCCAATTTCTCTTGCCAGATCAGTAGATGCCAGTCGTTCCGTGGCGAACTTCAGATTCTTTGCCGGTTTGCTCCTTGAGCAGGAAACCGAGCTCTTTCAAATGGAAGACGCAACTAACTACGTTGTCAACAAGCCCGTGGGAGTTGGAGCATTAATTACCCCTTGGAATCTTCCCCTCTACCTACTTTCCTGGAAAGTGGCCCCCGCCATCGGGATGGGGAACACAGTTGTCTGCAAGCCCAGTGAGTTAACGCCGATGACTGCTGATCTGCTGATGAGGGTGATTGACGGAGTTGGCCTCCCACCGGGAGTAATAAATCTGGTCCATGGTGAAGGGGCGGGAGCCGGAGAACCTCTCGTTTCTCATCCTGATGTTGATCTGGTTTCATTCACAGGAGGGACTTCGACGGGGGAGAAGGTTGCTGCTTCCGCAGCACCAATGTTCAAGAAAATTAGTCTAGAATTGGGCGGCAAGAATGCAAGCATAGTATTCG
>JAYZLO010000080.1:0-3114 GCA_036154175.1 Thermoplasmatota archaeon
CTCGGGAACAGATCAAGGGTTTGCTAGGTAGAGAACCTGACGATATGAGTGACGAAAGCGAGTAAGGCATAGGAAATTTTTCTACCCGAATCGTTTAGGGTGGTTTGGAGGGAAACGATTGAGGCTTTGCCATATTGACAGGATAAAGGCGATAGCAGTTCTATTCATGGTAGAAGTGCATACTGCAGCGATTGTTCCACCAAATGGAGTCACTGTCGGACACCCTGCGGCTTTTGTGGCGGCTTCATTCGGAGGGATGGCGGCTCCATTGTTTGTTACCATTTCCGGTTGGGGCATGTATGGAAGTGCTAGGAGGAGGATTTCTGGAGGAGTCGATGTCTCTGGAATTACACGGTGGATAGCTCCGCGAGTATTGATCCTGTGCATTTGCCAGCTAATGGTGAATCTCCTACTGAACACAGACAGGGGAGGTAGATTCGAGTGGCATACCCCAGGTGTGCTGACTCTTCTCGCAATTGGTGCGATTTTAAGTCCGATAATTGCCATCCTGAGTAGAAATCAGAGAGTGGCGGGTTTGCTCATCTTCTCCATCTCCCCGTTAATTATCGGAGATTATGCCCAACCTGAAATGGGATGGTTCGAGAGAGTGGGATCATCCGGGGCTTCGGAGTGGTTTTCCAGGTTGATATGGAATGGAACTTACCCGATCTTCCCATGGATATTCTATATCCTCCTCGGGACAATACTGTATGACTTGCGGAGCAGCAAGAGTGCTCGTGAGATGGGGATATTTTTCGGATTGCTTGCTACCTCGGTTACTATCGCTGTCTCGCTCATAGAGGGAATTGCGTGGGCCCTGACCTCTGGTGAAGCAATACTAACTTTCTTCCCCGCAAGTATGCCTTTCCTGATCGTCTCGGGGACTATGGTCGCATTGGCGATGAGGATTCTAGAAGGGATGGAGGAGTCTGGAGGATCGCCATTTTATGGAGATAAGCTTGCCTTTCTGGAACCAGCTGGGAGGTTGTCACTGACAATCTACGTTGCCCACTTCGCTGTGCTGGGAATTGTCGCTTTCATCATGCAAGGCGAACCAAGGCTGGCATTAATCCCAGCATTCGCAGTCACTATTATACATACGATTATCTGGATTCCCCTATCCGTATGGCATGAGAGATTCATACCTAATTTTTCGCTGGAGAGAATGATCAGATTACTTCAGTCTGAGAGATAGTCCGTGGTCCATGAAACCGGTCCAAACCAACTCTCGCCGACGCTATTCTCAGCCCTAATCCTAGCGAAGTAATTTGTCCCACAGCATGAAAGTCCTGATATCTCTTGGGAATGCCCCCCCACATCTGTAGGCCCGATGGAGATGCTGCTATCCCAAGACGAGGGTTGATCGCCCCCATCAGTTGTTCCGTAGAACAGTGTAAGCGAGATGTTCGTCCCATTGTCGTAAGTCTCCCATGAGATATTCGCAGAATTGGCTTCTGAAATACTTGGGGCGTGTAAGTCCCTGATAATTGCTGAATATTCGAAGAAGTTTCCTCTGAGGGGGTCATTTATCCAAACAGGGAGTCCCTCTAGTGCATCGAACGTGGCTTGATTAAGTGGGAAGCCCCAGGCTTGATGGTATGGGGCTAAATTGTATCCAGTTGAGTTTGAAAGTTGCATGACCCAAAAGTTGAATTTATCCTCGTCCGTATTTGGAACCTCGTTGGGAGGTAGGTCGTAGTATGATGTCAGCGCGGCAGTTATGGGAGTCCACGACCACTCCTCTTTCACCATTAGGAATGTCTCCAATGCCACCCAAACGGACCAATCAGACATATTGGCGCCGCCATCGAAGTAAGAACGAGTCCTAGATTCCCTCTGATGTGGCGAAATGGCCCCATGGCCAGATATGCCGACCAACTCCTCCATCAAGTAGACACTCGCGAAGTTGCAACTCGCCTCGGTAGTGCCGGGAAGGGTCGATGGCATCCACTGGTGATTGTGCCCCAATTCATGGAACATTCCCCAGTCTCCTTCTTCGGACATTCGACTAACGTTCACCACCGATTCCGCGCTAAGGTCGTGGGCCATGAATGGATATCCCGAATGCATCCATCCTGCGGAAATTTGCGCATCGAAGACAGCCCTCTCGATTCTCGGCCATGGTAGGAAGCCGTACAACTCATGCTCCATCATCAGGGCTTGGTCCCACCAATCCATCAGTTCGTCCGGATTATCTAGCTCCCGTATCTCATGGCTTGGCACTGTGAGGATGAACTGGTCGCTTCCTATCTCTGCCCAAGGAGCTGGATTTAGTCTGTCGTTTTCCAACCAATCGGAGATGTTTGACTCCCCGTGCATGTAAGTTGGTGACTCTACTGCGTTGGAGATTATTACCTCTACATCCCCCAATTGGGAGCCAGCCTCGAATGCGACGTAGATTGTCCCCCCGAATGCATTACCTACTTCCATGTAGGTTTGATTGATGTACCACCACCTAACAATCTCCGGATGACGGTGTAGCTGCTCCTTCCCCCAAAGATTGTCGCTGTGAGCACCTACAAGTATGAAGGCCCCCGAGTCAACTAGCCTGGGTGGTACCGTGACTGTCACTACTTCCCCCGGGGCTGCATACATCCCTGTCGACTCCCTCAAATGGGCCCTTGCCGAGGAGTATCCGAAATTTGACGGAAGTCCGCTCTGGTTACCTTCCACATGGACCAATTTCGATATTCTAGTGGCATTGGCAGGTACTTCACCTGGAAACTCGATATGGCTGGGATGTGCTGGAAGATCCTGTGCAGGAAGGCCCAACATCAATGCAGATTCGACTCTGAGCAAAGTGTCTGCAACGGGGTCTTCACCCATGTTGTAACCGACGTCTTCCCATAGTGTCCCATACTCAATTATTGTCCATCCGCTCTGGTTTACCGCATATCTCAGAGGGGACCAGAAGTCGTCGAAGTCCAAGGTTACCACACCGGTACACAAAGAAAGTGTCGAGTCCACAATTGATGCCTCATCGTGGGAAAGTAGATGGTTGCCGGAGCGATCGGACATAATCGCCTCGATGGATGCCCTGGGCCTTGAGAGTGGGTGTGGAGTCTCGGACATGTCAACGTCATTGTAACCCCACGCGCTTGATACGAAGAGACC
>JAYZLO010000081.1:0-35910 GCA_036154175.1 Thermoplasmatota archaeon
GCCTTCAGCACTGAGCTGACAGCCTTGTCATCGATGTCCTGTCCTGCGGAATGCAACAACATTGCAGCATACACATATTCCATTTCATTCACCTTTTTTATCCGAAGAGATCGCCGAGTCCACCGAACCCTGCGTCCTCATCTTCTTCCTCGTTTTCAGGCTCCTCCTCGGAACCTTCAGTTTCCGTCACCTCGGATGGGGCGACTTCATTACTCTCTGCGACTGCTCCTAAAGCAGCAATTAGCTCTTCATCGAGAGCTGAGGAATCTAATTGTCCAGCAATAGACATTGCTTGCATACTAGCCTTGGAAAGAATAATTTGTGCTGTATCGTCATTGAATATTCCGGCCTCAACTGCCACAGATAATGCCTCTCCTGATGCCTTTGAAATTAATGTAGGAGTCGTTACATCCGAGAACCACCCCATATTACAAGCCAGGTTAAATGATCCAGATGTGGCGGAAATAATATCACTTCTCAATCCATCAATGTCTAGATTCAAATCCGATGAGTCGAAGATATGCCCTTCTTCGATTGCACCGGTTAGAATTAGACCGATTTCAATTGGATTTATTCCAAGCTTAGCAAGCATTATTCCCAGATCTGCAGATATCTCATCTCCCTTTGAGAACGTAGTTGCTCTCTGAATGGCTACCTTGCCCTTGTCTATTTTTGCGGGAATTCCGACCGCATTGAACTCCCCAACAATTGGACCCGGACCGAACTCTGTTGGACCTGCAGGAATTGTGACATCTTCTGGAAAGGTCTCTCCGGCCTTTGCTGCTCGTCCTTGCCTTGTCTTCTCCAACTCACCAAAGATCTCGAATGCATTCATTGAATTGCTATGAACTACACAGGGTTGGTTGGCCCCCTGAAGTAATGTATCCAATTCCTCCGATGGCCTTCCAGCCTCTGACCAAGCAATTCTCATCAACGATTTCTTCGCCATAGTGATGGACATTCTTTCTCTGAGACTATTCCTCATGTCAATCATATTGCTTGCAGGGACTCCAGAAACATCCACGATAGCAACCACTCCGTCGCTATTGAAGACCTCAGTCAGTTCGGAAACCCTTTCTTTCTTCCATCCAGCAACCTTTGGGATCAAAGAATCACCTCAACTCTAATCGAAGGTCCCATCGATGTTTTGACGTAGCAAGAGCGAATATTACCTGCCCCTCTCTCCAACTTACCAGTTACCCTTTCCCATATTGCGATTGCGTTGGAAGCCAGATCGTCAATCCCCTGTTCCCTAGACCCCAATGCAGTATGAAATGTCACTTTGTCTCTTGACCTAACTATTGCCGTATCTTTTAGGCCAGAAGCCAGAGTCGAAGGATCCAGGGTTGGAGGAACCGGTCGAGGCATCTTTCCTCTAGGTCCTAAAACTCCTCCTAGGAATCTTCCCACCGTACCCATGTGTGGTATCTCAGATAAGAAGAAATCATATTGCTTAGCGACTTTTCTTGCCTTCTGTTTGTTTCCACCAAGATCTTCAATAGTTGATGGGTCAATCACATCTAGGCCTCCAGCCTTTGCCTTTGCTGCCATTTCTCCTCCTGCAAACATGGCGATCTTGACTGGCTTGCCCCTTCCCGAGGGGAGCCTAACTTCTTCCTGAATCCTATTTGTCGGTATCTTTAGATCTACATCTTTAATCGTGAAAGAAATCTCAATAGATTCGACAAAGCTCCTATCTGGAGCTTCTTCGATAGCTTGTTGAATCGCTGTCTGTAAATTTTCTTTCATTTTTCCCACCTCTGCGGTCAACGAGGCTTACCTCTCCCGCAATTCGTGAAGCTCTAACTGAAATGCTCGTTAAACACTCCCTCGCTCATATCCTTCAGAGCGACTTTTGGCTCTCTGCCTTCTACTCTTACTCTCATGGCCACGCATGTACCCATAACCTCTCTGCAACGGGCATACAGAGTTTTCCCGGTTAGACGGTCTTTTTGATCCTCTGCAATACTCTTTACCTGATCCATTGATAGATTCTCAGTAGAAGCTTCCCATGATCCATTGCACTTATTCTTCCCAAGGGTTTGTATTACCTTGTGAGGGGTTTCATTACGTGCAGACATGGGGATAATCACCTTTCGCGGAACCGGCCGACTTACTCTCCCTATATGAATAATGATGCAACCAAAAAAAACAGCCTTTGTTGAATCACTCTACTCTCTGGGTAACTCTAACCTGATCCGCTCTCACCGTCAAAGCTACTGGTACAGCTGCTTCGAAGAGCTCTACCGTGACCTCTTCTTTGGATTCGGCTACCACCGTTACTCTGGCGGCTTGTCCTCTGAACGCGCCTCCAGAAATCTCTACGATACAACCTTCTTCTATGCCAGTTGTAGCTGCCTTAGGCTCAAGATATGGCAGAACATCTTCAAGAGGAGCCTCGCCATCCAGAACTTTGCTACAATTTTTTAGGGGGGTAACTCCTACTCCTACTCTCCCAATCAATTTCTGGACATGATGCATAGCACTAGCCTCAACGAAAATAAATCCCTTCATATAATGAGGACTCAAAACTCCGAAAATCTTGTCTTGTATGTCCTTCAGTGAACCTGTTCCTGACAGTCTAGCTCTAATCTCTGCTGCTACATTCTGCTCCTGCCCGATTGAGGTTTTCAGGATGTAAAGATACGATGCCACGTCTCCATACATCTCTTTTAGTTGGGGTGTCGAGTAGTCTTTTGCCTGTATTGCCCCCGGATCAACCCACTCGAAGCTCTTGTAGATTGCACCCGGGCTAACCTCCACTTCCTCGGTAACAAAGAGAATTGGCGTAACATCGTTAAGACGATTTCCATAGGCTAACCCTCTTGCCATGTCTGTACGAACAATCTGCAATTTTTCAGAAATAATTCCAGTACACTCTGTTATTCTAGCCACAAGAGATTCATAGTCACCAGGATCTCCTACACCGTAAATCCCATCCCAAGCTCCAGGAAAGTCTGCTACCTCATCTGCACGCTGCATCAGAAGAACTCTTTCCCCGCTTCGGATGTATATTGTAAATGCCTCAGACAAGATCTCACCCTACCCCACTAGCCAACTGAAGAAAGGAGGAAAAACGTTGACCATAAGAGCCAGAATAACGAAACCAATTGCACCGAGAACGAACATCCCAATCCCACAAACAATTACAGTCTGCCGAAACTCCTGTTTTGAGGGCTTTTTTGCCATCTTTAGAATCCTCGCATAGGAACCAGTCTGAAGGCCCTTGACTCTGCCTTCAATTTCATCCTGCCAGGACTGCGCTATCTCTTCAATTGGACCAACCTTCGAGTTCTCAACAGCCATACTAACACCTAGGAGCACCTCGGCGACCTACAGATTCCATTTAAGGACGACGGGAAGTGAGCTGAAGAGAAAACTACTAAAAAATCAAAACTAACTTACGAATTCTACGGTTCTATTCCTTAGATTCCTCATTTGAGTATGGAGAGAAGCCCCATGAATCTGCTCGCTCTTCACACCGGTTAGTACCAGGAGAACTCTGATGTCATTACCCATGAAATCATCTGTCGTTACCCCCCAAATCATTCTTGCATATGGATTAATACTCTCTCGAATAATTTTCGCACACTGCTCAGCCTCGCCTAGAGTAAGTCCAGGCCCACCAACAACGTTTACCAGCGCGCCTCTGGCATCTGAAATGTCTATATCTAGCAGTGGGGACTCTAAGGCCTCCAAAGTTGCCTTCTCGGCCCCCTCTTCGGCGGTTGCCTCACCAAGCCCAATCATTGCGACCCCTCCACCATTCTCCATTACAGAACGTAGATCTTGGAAGTCCAAATTAACAACTCCTTCTTTGGCAATCATTTCGGAAACCCCCGAAATACTCCTCATCAATAATTCATCGGCTACTCTGAAAGCAGCGTCAAGAGGCAGATCTCTAACTCCTTCTACTTCTAGAAGCCTCTCATTTGGAAGAACAATTACAGTGTCACACACTTCCCTTAGACGTTCTAGACCCCACTCGGCATTTTGCCTCCTAACTGCCCCTTCCGAAACAAAAGGATAGCTTACTACAGCAATGGTAAGAGCCTCAGAAGCTTTAGCGAGCCTAGCGACGACATGGGCACTTCCAGTACCAGTTCCGCCGCCTAGGCCCGCGGTGATGAAAGCTAGATCGCACTTCTCCACCTCATTCTTCAGCACACGTTCAGACTCATATGCCGCTTGCTCTCCTTTCTCTGGGTCGCCCCCCGCCCCCCTGCCTCGGGCGGACCGACCAATCAGAACCTTGTTCTCCACATTAACTCTCAACAGATGCTGAGCGTCGGTGTTCACTGCCATCCCCTTGACATACTCTCCGTCGAACAAGCCCTCATGCTCCAATCGGGCGACCGTATTCGATCCACATCCACCGCATCCGAAAACTCTAATCTTCGGTTGCAGTGACTTCAGAAGATGTTCTAGATCAGGTGCTTCATCCAATTCAGACGGTTTAGATACATGATCTCCCTCTTCTTGGAGTTCTAGAACTCTTTCGATAAGATGCTTCACGAGCGTTAGGCGTGTTGAATAGAGGATAACCATTGCCCCACAAAATACTTCTTAGACATCGGTTTCTAACCCTTTTTTTTTCTGCCATTAGGACAATAGTCCATTTCTTGTTTTCACGAATCTGACCAGAAACGTATATGCTCCACCCCATGCAGAAATAGCTAGTGCTGCAGTCATCCCGTTCAAGTGACTGTTTCCAAGAAGAATCCACTCCCCTATCTCATTGGTCTGGATACTACTAAGTCCGGCATGGGCCTGCCATGAAACTGAAATTAGTGCGACCAAAGTGAGGACCATCCTATCCGCTCTTGAGAAACCTCCATAGATTCTATTGAGTCCTACTGATTGGGCTTGTGTCCCCATGTAGGAACCGAATAGTGTCAGTAGTCCAGCCAAATATCCAGAGCTTGGAGAATCCACGAAGCTAGTATTCAGTCCTATTGCTATAAGAATACCAACATCTACCACCCTATCGATTGTGTGGTCAAGAAAATCTCCATATGGACCATCTGTACCTTGATGTCTTGCTAGAGCCCCGTCTAGCCCATCCAATACTCCCGCTATCAAGATTAGAATTACTCCAACTATTATTCCCAATGCCCCGGCACTATCATCTCCCGCATTCATTAACAGGTAGAAAGCAACCAGAGAAACCACCAAACTAGTCCATGTAAGAAAACTAGGATCAACACCCTCCATTCTTAACACAAGTGGATTGATTATTTTGGTCCACTTGTCCCGCATTTTCTCGAACACGTTATTCCTCCCCCTTGCTTATCCAATCGATTGGATCGAGCGGTCTATTAGGCTTGCATCCATCTTCAATCCAATTCAGGATAGACTTCGCTATCGACACAGTCGACTGACTTGAACTATCAAATTCAATCATGGGAATGGCGTCATTAATCTCATTCCATGCACCGCCGATAATCTCCCAATCGACGTTTTCCAAAATCTTACCATCAGAATATCCTCTGGCAGACAGTCTTTCTTTGAGAATTTCAGGAGCACACCTCAGAACAACTAGACAGTCTACTGGAAGAAAGTGGGATAGATGACCATCAATAACTAATTTCGCTTTGGGCGCATCAGTCCATTCTGAATCAAGATGTGAAACAAGCCCCTCCACATCGATTGCTCTGGCTCCATCACAGGGGTCAACATCACCAATACATCCGTATTTTTCCGCAATCATTTCCACAGATTCAACAGAGAAACCGTACTGGACAAGAAGAGATGAGATCGTTGTCTTGCCCACACCGGGTGATCCGGTCAAGCCTACTCTCATGCACCCATTCATGGGACTTCCAGACCTAATGTTGACAAGAATTCTCCGTGAAATTGCGTAACATTGACCTAGAACACGGGTTTCGGTCAGTACAATGAGAGAAAATATTAGTTGGATTAGAGCAATGCATCCTCGAGACAGTGCTTTGAATATTTTACTAATTGCAGTCCCATTTACAATATATTTCAGATATATCGATGAAAACTCAACTTTGGCATTCTTCTCTTCTTTGGTAGCCATTATGCCTCTAGCATTTCTGATGGGACGGGCAACCGAGGAAATTGCCCTTAGAACCTCAGAGTCACTGGGGGGCCTATTGAATGCGACATTTGGTAATGCTGCTGAAATGATAATTGCTATTCTGCTGATTTTCAAAGCGTACCAGGAGACCGATCCTGAGGTTGAGATGTTCTATGTTCATCTGGTTCAAGCGAGCTTGATAGGTAGTATTCTGGGTAACCTATTACTCGTAATGGGACTGGCTTTTGTTTGGGGGGGCATTCATCATTCTGAGCAGAGATACTCAGAAACCCAAGTCAGCTCAAACGGCTCACTCCTGCTCCTTTCAATGATCGTGTTGGTAATACCCACAGTGTTTCACTCAACCGTTGGTGGAGAGGATGGAGATATCGGAGTTAAGCATCTGAGCCATATTGCTGCCATAATACTCCTATTGATTTACGGGCTTTTCTTGCTCTTCCAATTTAGAACACATGTTCATCTTTTTGCAACTGAAGGAAGCCATCATGAGAATCCGGAGATGACTCAAAGGGATGCAGGAATCCTCCTTTTAGTCGCAACCATTTTGGTTTCATGGATGGCTGAGATTTTGGTACACTCAGTTGAGTCAGCAGCTGAAGATGTTGGTCTACCACACTTATTTATTGGCATTATCCTATTGCCCCTATTTGGAAACGCCGCAGAACACTTCACTGCGGTCACAGTAGCTGGAAAAAATAAGATGGATCTCTCCTTCGCAATATCTATGGGGTCATCTACCCAGATTGCGGTTTTCGTCGCACCTATTATGGTCATTTTTTCTTGGATGCTCGACGTCCCCCTGACATTTGAATTTGGGATGTTAGAAACTGTCTCCGCCTTTCTAGCCGTATTAATTGTAAACTCGATCGCTTCTGATGGTAAGTCTAATTGGCTAGAAGGAGCGATGCTCCTAGCGTCATACTCAGTTCTTGGAGCTGCGTTCCTCTTTTACCCATAGATCGAGTCACTTTGACTACTTTCTAGATTTCTTCATAGTATCTTAGAACAGCGTCTTCAAGATCATTTGACACTATTTCTTCGTCTATAGTAAGTGTAACTCCATCCCTGCGAATAGCCTCCCCTTCAACAAACATATCTAGTACTTTAGATCCAGAGTAAATTAGGTTAGCCAGCACTCTTCTTCCACCCCTTCCCAGGGGCCTCATTCTGATATCGGTTAAATCCCAAGTAATCCAATCTAGTGAATCCTTTGTGGCAAGACTCCATGTTTCCTCAGGACCTAGAATTCTAGCATCCCAGTGATCGTGCCTTTGGACAATACTTGCGGCTTTAGCCTCACTTCTCATATCCAGAGAATTATTACTGGCTGCACCATCTGTACCAAGCCTCACATCAACGCCAGCATCTTTCATCGCAGGATAGGACATAGTACCTCCACAGGCCAACTTTTGATTACTTGTTGGGCAGTGTACCGCATGTGCTCCACGTTCAGCCAGAATCCTCATTTCTTTCTTGGTCACCCAACCACAATGAGCACAAACAGTTCCTTCAGTGAAATAATCGATACTGTCGAGGTATTCTATTGGATACATCCCATGCTCCTTATGGCAATCAGAGACTTCCTTTCTGGTCTCAGAAGTATGAATACTGAGGGTGCATCCGGTTTTTCTTGAGAGCTCTGAAGCTTTCATTAGTGTCTCCTCTGAACACGTGTAAACCGAATGAGTTCCAATTCCGTATTCTACCCTTTTCGTCCTTCGTGAATCTTCTGATAGCAGTTTCTCGATCCTCTTTAGTGCCTGTCCAGCACCCTTGGGATATGATGGAGTTGGAAAATCTGTAATGGGGCCGCATACCTTGGCCCTGATGCCGCTTTCTTCGATTACTTTCCCGACAGTCTCAGGATGATAGTACATATCACACGCGAATGTTGTTCCAGTAGCAATCATTTCTGCAGCTGCAGCCCTAGTCCCAATCTCCACGAACTCTTCTGTCAGCCCCTTCTCGACTGGGAAGATTGAGGTATTCAGCCATTCCATTAGTGGAAGACCTTCTCCCATCGACTTGTTTAGAATCATTGCCATATGAGTATGCCAGTTCTGTAGAGATCTAGTAATTACCCGTGAAGAACCATCGATAACTTCAACGACGTCCTCATCACCTCTACTTTCTGAGAAAGAACCATCAGAATGCAAGATGAAATCTCCAGATTGAATCATTCCTGAGCCATCAATTAATCTCGACTTCTCTATTCTTCTGTCTCCGATTGACATAACTCATTTCGCCCCGACTATTTGCAAAGTGCCCTAAGTCTGCTAATCCTTGCTCCGTCCAGATTATGCATCCAGGCCTCTACTATATCTCCAGGCCTCATTGGACTGACTCCCTTTGGTGTACCCGTCCAAACAAGATCGCCCGGTTCAAGATCATACCAATCCTTGAGATGTTTCAGAAGATCGTCCACAGTGTGCACCATAAGTTCAGTTGACGCTTCCTGTTTTATTTGACCATTTATAGAAAGACCAATCTTCACCGGTCTTTCGTCCCATTTTGCCCATGTGCCAAGAACTCCGGATCCTCTGAAACCTTTGCCCTCCAACCAAGGCCAACCTTCCCTTTTTGCCATAGTCTGACGGGTCCTATTTGTCGTGTCAATCCCCACGCACATCTCTACAGGTGTAAGATCCTCTCCCAATCTGAACACCATCTCTACTTCGTGGTCTATGTGCTCATCCGGCTCAAGAAGAGTCACAACATTCTCTCCAGCATCGGTTGCCTCTACCATCGCTGAAGGGGGCATAAGGAAGAACCTCGGATAATCCGTCACTTCCCCTAGTATCTCTTTCGCATGTCCAGCATAGTTCCTGAAAACAGCCCAGCCGACTCCCATGGACGACCTAGTCAGGTATCAATCATTAGAACATCGGTCCATACTCCTCACTCATCAGGTTGAAGGATGATGCCTCCCGGACACCTTATGTGACGGAGGACCCATACAGCACACTCGATGTGTCCAAGGATGCTTCTGATGCAGAGATAAAGAGGGCATATAGGAAATTAGCTAGACAGTATCACCCTGATCGAAATCCAGGAGATGAGGCTGCAGAAGAGAGGTTCAAGTCCATTCAATCTGCATACGAAAAGATCGGGACCTCGGAAGGAAGAACCGAGTATGACCAGCAGAAGAGAATGGAAGAGATGTTCCAAGGAGGTAGAAGGCGATCTCCATTCGGAGGAGGTGTGGATATCGGTGATATTTTTTCTCAGTTCATGGGAGGTAGGGGGGCCCAACAGCCCAGCCCAGGATTCAGGTTCGATAACTCAAATCATAGTCCTAGGGAATCAAAGAAGACTAGTAAGGGAGCAGATATCGAGGCTGGTTTGGACATTTCACTGGAGCAGGCATTGAGCGGGACTGAGGTTAAATTCAGCCATAGGAGGATGAGAAGGTGCTCAGATTGCGATGGTTCCAGCTTCGGTACTTCCAGGAGATGCTCATTGTGTGCCGGATCAGGAGTTCAGACGAAAGGAAGCACCATTACAGTCAGAGTTCCGAAGGGCGCTGAACAGGGACATCTTCTCCGCTTGAGGGGAATGGGACACGAGCATCCCGAGGGAGAGTCCGGAGATCTCCTGATCACAGTACGCCTGGATGCTGAGGAGGGTCGAAGGTGGGAGGAAGGACGCTTGATTCAAGAAGTGAGCATTCCATACTCTATGCTGTCATTGGGGGGAAAAGTCAGGATAACCACGCCTTCTGGGCAAAGGCTCCAGATCGAGATTCCCAAGGGAACCAGGATAGGCGACAGGAGGCGTTTGCAGGGGCACGGCCATGCTGGTGGAGCACTCGACGTCGAATTCACTCTCTCTGAGCCAGAGGAGATGTCAGAAGCTCAGTTCGAGGTACTCAAAAGTCTCAGAGATGTCGGGTTGTAGCTATACAATCAGTCAAATAATGAGATTCTCAGGGCGATCTGTGAGAAGTTTCGAAGGCATGGCAGACTTTCTTATCCCCCGAAGGAAAAAGGTACACTTCCTAGTTTTGGTAGTTTCAGTACTAATGATTCCTGGTATCATTGCCTCCTTCGAACCAATAGACATAGAGTCTTACGAAATGGAATCTCCTGAGTTGGACGCGAATCAGGTTCTCCGTGACGAGTTCACTGCCGCTGGAAATATCTGGGGTTTTGGGATCTTTGTCCGAGACCCTTCCTACGTCGGTGATCCGGACTCGGATGTCGATATGATCGCCGAGTATCCTGGAGTTGGAGGGGGCATCACAGATCCAGAGGGCGGTATCCTGAATCTCTCTATACTAAGGGAAATTGACACTGACGCAGACACTCTCAGGTCTAACGAGATCTCCCAGTTCTACCTCCCCTTGGCCTCGGAGATTTCAGGTGATCCTGTCTTCGGAATCCTAGACTTAGCAACAGAATTCAGGACATTCATGGCGAATGATTCCTCCCTCACCAAACCTAGGATAGACCCATACAAGCTATCTACGACTCTGGACATCGAAGCATCTACTGACCCAGCACCGACTAATTGGAGCGATTGCGGCGAGTTGGAGTGCCTGACCTTTGACGATCCTAACCTAACTCAGGATCACATCGACTTGGCAGCACACAGAATGGCCAACAACAGCAATGGAGCATTTCTCCGATTTCTGTCTAATGACAGAGCCTTCCTTCCAGATGAGAGTGGATTGGTGATTGGGCCAGTGGGCCACAGTATTTCCGAGAACGGCTCGCTGATTTCAGACACCTGGGAGCGGGGAAGATGGTCGGCATCGGCCGCATGGCTGATAGTGAACTTCGATCGCGATGAGATGCAGAGAAACGGCTGGACCTTCACTTGGAAGAATGCAACCTCGCAGTTCGGCTATGAGAGGAACGGACTCGAGCTCGAGACTAACCCTGTCAGGAACTCGGTGGACTTCTGTAGGGAGAGGGAGGCGCAAGGTCAGAAGCTATGCTCTGTTGAGTGGCTATACCTCTCTCTCGAGGAGGACCTCCGTGAGTCCGACGAATCAATCGTATCCCTGATGTTCGCGGAGGCCATCAATGTTGAAATAAATCGAGAGCTCCTCTCCAGCGCTCACCTACTTCTTCTGATGGGACTATCGATTATGGTCTTGCTATGGGCTAGCCTACGTAGAGTGTCCGATGTTGCAATCGTGAGCACCAGCTTGGCTCTGTCATTGGTATGGATGTATGGACTAATAGGTTGGTGTATAGTTCTAGGTAAAGCCACTGGCAACGAGTTCATCTTCAGGTCGCAGTTTTCCAATCTTCTCCCGATTCTCATCCTAGCTTTGGAAATCGACGACAGCCTCCACAGCCTGCACAGATACAAGGAAGAGCGTAGGTCAGGGGCATCATCGGAACAGGCAGTGCACAAGGCAATCAGCAAAGTTGGACTAGCAATCATGCTCACTTCCGTCACTACTATCGTAGCATTCATGGCTAACATGACCTCCAGCATAGCCGCCCTCAGGTCATTTGGTATAGAGGCCGGAATCGGAGTATTCTGCGCCTTTTTCCTGACGGGACTCTGGGTTCCTCTGACTAGACTCGACATCGACAACTGGCTAGAGTCTAGAGGGAGGCTAGATGAAGAGCCACTGGATATAGTTCACATGATACCGAGCTCCTGGCTATCCTCCCTAGCATCCCAGTCGGCTAGATACGCACCAGTGGTCCTTCTTGTCTCGCTGATACTAACTGCGTTAGCTGCTCCGATAATGCTCTCCTTGGAGGGTGACTTCCAAGTGGAGGACTTCGTGGAGGAGGACTCCGACTTGGCAGTAGGTGTAGGCATGATCAATGAACGCTTCAGCGATGAGGGAGAGCCTGCTTACGTCCTTGTGGAGGGTAACATCACCAATCCCCTTGTGATTCAGGCGATAGAGGATGTTCGCAGAAACATGAACTCCCATGGGCCAGGAGACCCCGACCAGATATCTAGAATGCCAAACGGAGACGTGGAGCTGTTGGGAATAGACCTACTGCTTTGGTATACTAGAGCAGCGATGGCTTGGAACCAGACCCAGTTCGAGGACGCGGGTTGGGATTTCAGTTCTGCTAACGGCGGAATCGATTGTGAGACAGTCAACATCCCCAACAGGGATATGGAATTCATCTACGTCCCGATTATAGAGGACAGTAGGTGTCTTTCCTTCCTATACGGATTCATGTTAACGAGGGGCGTTCCAGCAAGTGGAGGATACCCCTCCCTGTCGCCCAGTATAGTTGGAGAGTTCCTACAGGTAGAAGGAAATCTGGATTTTGGTAGCCCATGGATGACAGAATCTGGAGAAGTTCCTAGATACCCACGGACTGCAATGAGGTACGGAATCTCCAGCCCAGAGCAGTTCTCATTGGTGGAGCCCGCACTGGAGCAGTTGGAGGCAGATCTCTCTCCCCTCCAAAACCTCTCGCAGACTCACAATCGAGTGAGGGGGGACTTGGATACGGCCTTCCTTAACGCAGACTATCCGGTGACATGGGCCATCCCAACAGGAGAGCCAGTGATACGCTTCGTAGCTGCGGACTCGATGCAAGATGACCTTCAGGACACCCTGCTGCTGGGCTTAGTCTTCTGTATAATGGCACTATGGTGGGGCTTTCGAGAGGAGTCCCCATTCTCCGAGAGAATGCGTGAGCTTTCCCAGAACACGGTCCCTACCTCATCTAGAATCGTGATAAACTCTGTGTTGATGGCATCAATCACTTACGTCCTCGCAGGGCCTAACTACGCCATAACGTTCGGGCTCATTGCAGTAGCTTGCTCGTTGGTTTGGGGGACAAGACCCCTCCTATTAGCCACCATCACCTCCACACCGATTTTTCTGATGATCGTGTGGCTTTATGCTATAGTGGGCCTGACCGGCTATGGGCTCAATATGGTTACCGTTTCAATAGCCGCAATCTCCCTAGGTGTGGGTATTGACTACGTAATCCACGTCATTGAGCGATTCCGAGAGGAGATGGAGAAGGGCGTTGGGACGATGAAGTCGATCGAAGCGGTTGGGGGAGCGTCCGGAATCGCTTTGTTCGGATCGGCAGTTTCGGATACAACCGGTTTCGTGATAATCAACCAGTCAGAGATGGGCTTCTTCTCCACATTTGGACTATTCTGTGCAGTTATGATCGGCTTGTCTCTGATCGCCAGCCTGATCCTCGCACCAGCAGCGCTCAGGCTCGCTTACCCAGAAGATCCAGCCAGTAGGTAAGGTCTAGGCACGACCTTCTACTCCGAGTGTAAGTCAGTCAAAGCTGACAAGTATTCAATATCCTCGACTCTCTAGTACAACCATGACCTACAGGGCCTGTGGTAGTTGCTTCAGTATGGATGTTTATCCCTACTTGGGTTTCGAGACAGGTCGGAAGTACCAGTGCAAGACCTGCGGTATGATATCTCCTTTCGTTGTTGAATTTGAAACATTAGAGGCACTAAAGGCATTCAAGGAGGCCTCGAAATAGCTCCTTGGCCCATATTAGTTTGCTAGTCTCCTAGCGCATTCTTCTAGACCCTCGCCTTCATTTCTTAGGCTCCTAATGTAGTTGGGAATTGATGATTTGGAAAATTCCAGATCTCGCAAATCTCCTATCCACTCCAATTCTGTCTCAGACTTCTCGGAGTCTTCTTGGAATTCATGCACACTCCAAACCGAGCATCCCGACCCATCATCACTCTGAACCTGCTTGAACCATGGGATTAGTTCAGGGTCTCTCGTCAGGTCGTTTCTTTGGACAAATCTCACGATACAGTCATTCTTGACGTAGTTCCATCCTGCATCATCGAGCCAGCTTTCAGCGATAGCGTCTTCAGAACCGTGCTGGAACCAAATTAGTGGGGGGGAGTCATGATTAGTTATTAGGAGCCTTTTGACAGCCTCACGCGCTCTTGCTGGTGCTAGGAATAGAACTACAATCTCTGTGAGAACTCCGTCTTCGATTTTCGGCCTTATTGGATATCCTCCGATGCTGGCACCTGCATCTCTCGGATGTATGGGAATCGGGTTCCAACCTCTCTCCGATAGATCTGAAACCGCCGAATTGGCTGGTTTTTCGGGATTTACTCCCGCTCCAAGGATATGCACAAATTTAGTTTGTAAAACTAAGTCTTCCAGTCGCTTACAATCACTCATTATCATAACTAAAAACCAGCCCTCTGAATCACCAGAGACCTAAGGTATCCTGCAGTGCTGACTCTAAATCTGGATGAAGGAACTCGTACCCCTCATCTAACAACCTTTTTGGGAGCACTTTCTGACTTTCCAGCGTCAGCTTCACTCCCATCTCTCCGAATAGGATTTTGATTACAAAACCGGGTAATGGGGCGAATGCAGGCCTTCTGAGAACTCTTCCCAGCGTCTTAGCGAAGCCCTTCTGTCTCACGGGATTGGGTGCGGTCAGGTTGTACACTCCTTTGGAGCCGGTTTCCATCAGAAGGTGATGGATGGCGTATATCTCATCATCAAGAGATATCCATGACATCCACTGTTTTCCATTACCCATTGGCCCTCCCGCTCCCATTTTGAAGGGCATCAGCATCTTCCCCAGAGCGCCACCTGTCCCCGAGAGGACTATGCCCGACCTGAGGTAAACATGCCTGACCTCATCTGGGAGATCTGCAGACGCACCCTCCCAATCTGAACAGACCTCTGGAAGGAACCCCTCACCAACCGCGCTATCCTCGGTCAGCTCCTCATCCCCACGGTCCCCATACCACCCGATTGCACTCGCTACGATGAACACCTCAGGCTTCTTCTCCATCTTTGCTATGGCTTCAGAAAGTAGACTTGTGCTATTCACCCTGGAGTCCCTGATAGCGCTCTTCCTTTTCTTGCTCCATCGCTTGTCTCCGATACCCTCTCCCCCGAGATGGATGATAGAGTCGAAGCCCTCCAGAATTCCACCATCCAATTTTCCCGAGTCCGGATCCCAGAAGAGCTCCTTCTTTCCTTCCTCGGGGCTCCTTCTTACTAGCCTCCACACCTCATGTCCCCCAGTATCCAGAAAGGCAACTAATTGAGTACCTATCATTCCAGACGAACCGGCGACCAAGATCCTCCTCCTAGGCATATCGCCGAACTTCGAATGATGAGCCATGTCTCTCTTTAGCCGCAGTTCTCTTGCTGTAAACATCTGGGAAAGGCGCCTTCTGACTAATCTTCCACCCAGAACCCTGTCGGCCAGGTTTCCTAGTGGGCCGAAGGGGACTTGGTAGCTGACTTCGTCTATGACTTTGGTCTTTCCATCCTCTTCAATTAGGTGATGATCGTGATTCCATGACCAGAATGGGCCCTTGACCATGGTGTCGGAGAAGAAATGGGGCGGCCTGTATCCAGTATGTTCTGCAACCCAAGTCATTTTGATCGGCCCCATGGGGAATCTGAAAACTCTCTGGGAACCAACTTCCAATGAGTCATCTGCCCTGATCTCTTCGGCAACTTCCCACGGAGGCATGAGTCTCCGGAAGGACCCTTCATGTTCGAACCAAGCGAATGTCGACTCCGCATCGGCATCTACTTCTGTTTCATGCTTATACTTGTACATATTAAAAAACCCAAAATCGTTTATATTTCATATGTTGTTTGAAATCGATCCTTCCTGTACTAACCTAGGCTTGATTTCCATTTCCCCAACGAGGCTTGCTCAAAGTCCTCCGATGTTAGTCTGTATCCCCAGTGTTGTAGAGACTGCCTGACAACAGGACTAATCGTCTCATCATCATAGTCCCCACCCTTCGCTATTATCCTGTTAATGAGATGGTTCCTGAACCTACCCCTTGGGCCTGCAAATGCCTTCCATCTCTTGATCTGTCGCAGGTCATCTTCCGATTTTCTGCCCTTGTAGAATCTACAATACCATTGTACCCATCCGTATGGGTCCTGCTCTACTATCCATCCTTTCTCTTCCCACATTTCCAGAGTGGTCCCGCACTTCACCTTGTACCGATTTCTGCTCTTGTCATACTTCTCGCTGATGAGTAGGCTCTCGTCAATTCCATCCCACCAGTCATCGAATTCTAAGTGCTCATCCCTCAGATTCATTGAGATTACGGACGAATAAATCGGCCTCCAGTAAAAACCACCAAAGCTACCCTCTGAAAAGATCTCTCTGGGAGTCATATTCGGCTGGAATTCTGGCCAGTCTGTGAATGAAATTACATCCCCAACCTCTCTACTCATAATTTTCCCAACCAGCAACAAGCTCAAATTTATTGTCCTGTGGTGATGATAAAATGATATGATTGGTACTATTGGATGAACAATTAGGGCGGGCAAAATGTCAAGCGACGTACTTACTGTATTGGAGAGGAGTGATGAAGATTGTATAATGCGTTTCGCAGATGGAGCCTCATTCAGACTTAATTACCTGACAATCCGATCAAATTGTCAATGTGCAAATTGTAAACCTCGACAAGTCAATGAACAGAGGAGAATTGAGTTCGAAGAAGAGATAATGAGGCTGAGAATTGAGAAACCCAAGGTCACACCAGTGGGGAAATATGGAATTCAACTGGAATGGCCGACTGGATGCTCTAGTGGTATCCATTCTTTCTCCCATCTGAGAAACGTTTGCGAATTGAATGGGGCTAAATTGGAATAACTGTTTTTACGAAGGAGTCAAATCTCCGATTACCACCCGGCGAGACATCGAAGTAACGGGTATCCCCTTTGCTACGGTGGCGATATTATGGTAAAAGAAGGATCAAAGGATGTTTCAAGACCTGTAGATGAGGAAGATGAGTGGCAACTCTATGCTTCTGCGGGCTATGCATCTTCCGAAGTTATTTCCGAAGATGAATTGGTGGAAGAAAGTGTCACGGAGGAAATATGGTTCGATGGCGATGATTTTGATTTTGAAGGAAATACTGTTAATTGGGACTCTCCTCCTTGCCCAGCACCTCTAGGAATCGCGCATATAATCAAAATCGGGGCCTGTGATTTTTGCCTAGATAGAATCTCTGGAAAAAGATTCCAAGACACGCACTCTTCACCGGGTTCGATTATCAGACAGGAAGCCTTTGAGAGAGATGAAAAACTCGAATCAAGCATTGTCCAAGATTATTGTCCTCTTTGCGAGGAACTCTTTGAAGACATAGACAACATCGTAGAAAGAGTTTTTCGGACTCTTTCGGAAACCCAATTCTCTACGATGCAATTCGGAATCCATCTTCCTAAGGACCTCATTCAAGAAGAAGACAGAATTAGAAGTAAGTTCGGAGCCCAAGGATCGTACCCATTGAAAGGCGCAATTGTTGAGGCAATTCACAAAAGGATTAGAGAACTAGATCAGCAAATTGTCTTCGTAAAGGAGAAGCCGGATATCATGGTTCTGGTAGATGGGCTAACTCTCAGGGTAGATGTTGATGTGAGGCCGGTTTTTCTCTATGGGAGATATAGAAAGATTTCCAGAGGGATACCCCAGACTCGATGGCCATGTAGAGCATGTCGAGGCCGATCCCTGGGTTGCGATTCCTGTGAGGGGACTGGTCTCCAATACCCGAACTCTGTTCAGGATTTGATTGGTGAACCGGTTCGAGAAGCACTTGATGCAGAAGACACCTCGTTCCATGGGATGGGCAGAGAAGATATTGACGTAAGGTGCCTTGGCTCCGGAAGACCATTCGTATTGGAAATCAAAAGACCAACTAGGAGAGACTTTGACCTCAAAGAGCTTATTTCGATGATTAATAATAACGCAGAAGGGAATGTCGAGATTGAAAATCTGGAATGGTGCTCAAAAAAGAAAATCAATGAAGTTAAACAGTCAAGATCAGAGAAGACTTACACTATCAGGTTCAGGCCTCAGAGTATTGATAATTTGGATGAAATAGAAGAATCCTTACTTTCCCTTTCGGGGAAGATAATCGATCAAGAAACTCCCAAGAGAGTATCCCACAGAAGAGCCGCGAAGATTAGGAAAAGGAAGATAATCTCAATCAGTAAGGTTTCAGTGGATGGAGATGAGGTAGAATTGACCTTGAGATGTGAAGCAGGAACCTATGTGAAGGAATTAGTCCATTCTGATGAAGGAAGAACAAAACCTTCCGTTCAAGGTATTCTTGGCGTAGAATGCGAGGTCATCTGGCTCGATGTGGAGGAAATTCATGATTAATGAGATTTTTTTTACATCCGAGTCCTTAAGAATGCTGCACAGGTCGCCCGGATTCGCGAAATGGGGGCATGATAGGTTGGTCACAAGAACAAAGGGCACTCGACAGGGCACTCGAAGCATCCTGAGAAAGGGTAAAAGAGAGCGTAGGAGGCTATTTATCGGTAGATCAATGCATCCCTATGAGGAAGGAGACAAGGTAGCTATTGTCCTCGATGGGGCCCAGCAGAAAGGAATGCCACACAGAAGGTTTCAAGGGCGAACAGGAGTAATCGAGAGTTCCCAAGGAAGAGCATATGTGGTTAAAGTGGCCGATGGAAATATGATGAAGACTGTCATCGCACGACCTGAGCATCTGAAACCAATAGATTAGGTGATATGATTATGGCAAAAAAAGACTTTGTTGACTTCGCTACGGTGAGGGATAGATTGCTTGAGGCAATAGAGAGGAGAGGCGAGATATCTTACGAACAGACAATGGCTCTCCAGCATGCAGAATGGAAGGCAAGTGCTAGTGGACACCCTACTGGAGACATTAAGACCGACCCAGCAGTGTATGGGGCATTACTCAAAGCTCTAATGGAGAACGAAAAGCTTGAGCAACACCCAGAGGTTTGTTCTAAAATAGCAGAACTATCTCCACTTACAGTAGCCGATCTGAGGGTAATTATTGCAAGCAAGAGAATTGCTATGGATACCTCCGAGATAGAGGAAATCATAACTATAATCAGGCAACACGTACTCTAAGGAGATAGTTGAACTTTCACAAACAACTC
The DNA here is from genome assembly GCA_036154175.1 of Thermoplasmatota archaeon. GTDB lineage: Archaea > Thermoplasmatota > Poseidoniia > Poseidoniales > Thalassarchaeaceae > UBA36. Next base: position 18,933 of record JAYZLO010000081.1, read on the forward strand.
AATTCACTATGGAGAGCATATCTGAAAGGATGATACTATGCCTTCGGACGACACTCGAGATTCCGACAGTGACATATTAGATCGATTTGGAATAGAGTCCAGGATCAGGGTCCTGGACGTCAAGGAAAGGAGGCCTATTGGCCATGAGATACAGTGTATTAGCGAACCGTCTCTGTTCCTCCTCCGGTCAAGGTTGGCAAGCTCCGATGAAATCTCAGTTGGAGAGATAATCGAGCTTCCTTCAGAAATCTTAGGGCCATTCTCTGAACTTAGGCTTAAGGATCTTAGCGGTTCCTCTCAGCAGGAGTTGGTTTCAGCCATTTCCGACTCAATAAGTTCAGATCCAGAACGACATCTCTCATTTTATAACAGTGCTGGACCAATGTCCTTGAAGTTCCATGCCTTCCAACTATTGCCTGGAATTGGTAATTCAAAGGCTATTCAAATGGTCCAGAAGAGAGGCCAAATTGGATGGAGCACCTTCGAGGAGGTTGACGATGCATGTGGAATAGAATCAGTGAAGCTTCTTTCAGAGAGATATCTTAAGGAGATGGAAGATGTAGCCCAAACTCCCCGCTTACTTGATTTGCTAGTCCGTAAAGAGAAGTGACATGGATAATCTATCTGATCTTGATACCCGCCTCTTGGTCGACCTGCTTCGGGACAAAGCAAAGCCAAACAAGTCCCTAGGTCAGAATTTTCTGATTGATGACGATGTAATATCACGCTCAGTAGAGATTCCGGAGGAGTTCGACTTCCCACTTTCTGAGGCATCGCATGTCTTAGAGATTGGACCTGGTTCCGGTTCTCTTACCCTTTCTCTTCTTAGAAAGGGAGCAAGAGTCTCTGCGATAGAGATAGATAATAATTCAATCGAACATCTTGAAAGGGTATTTGGCGATAGAGGATGCAACCTATCAATCATAGAATCTGATGCGGTGTCCGTGGATTGGCCATCGGGAATCACTCATGTCATATCCAATCTTCCATATCAGGCTTCAAGTCCAATAATTGATAGAATAATGCGATATCACTCTAGTTCCTCAATATCACTCTCTGTCCTACTTGTCCAAGAGGAGTTCGCACACAGGATGGCTATGACATCCGCACCCTATGACTTGGGTCCTTTGGGGCTTAATCTTTGGCTAGATTTCGAGGTTTATGTTGATAGGAAGGTGCATTCGAACTCATTCAGCCCTTCTCCAAAGGTGAAATCTAGAATGGTAGTGTTGAAGCCAATCTCAAGGCCTGAAGTACTGGGAATCAACAAGAGACTTTTCAGAATTATTACAAAACATTGCTTTTCCAACAGAAGGAAAAAAATGAGAACCCTCTTGTCCGTACCGCCAAATAGGATTTCCAGAGTTTCAGGATGGCATAGGGATAGATGGTCATCTTCAGTATCCAGACTGATTGAATCAGGCTCTACAAATATTAAGCAAGACTGGCTAAATCTTAGACCTGAAAATTTTGAGCCTTCAGATTGGCTTTCAATAACTAGGGAAATAGAACGAGAATAGCTATTCAATAGCGTTTTGACATCGACTTGATAGAGGCCAACCCCCTCCGGGGTATCAAGCCGGGGCGCTGTGAGACCTCGGACACAGGGAGGGATGTTATGGCAAAGAAGGACACTTATCTCGCTCTACTAAGGAGAGGGATTGATGAGACTACAGCTCAGATTCTAGCTGATGGTGGAATCAAGATTGGAGATCTCAAGAAGTTAGATTCTGATACTCTCATCAATAATTATGGCATAAAGAAAGAAGTTGCAAAATCCGTTTTAGACGCTGTAAAGTCAGGTCCAAGGTCATCCAGTAGACAGAGGTTCCTAGCCGATGTACTATCCGACGATAAGAAGAAGGTAGACAAAATCGAGGAGACTAGGTTCAAGAGGGAGCAGAAGGACATTCACGCGGAATTACAAGAGAAGAAAGAGCAACTCAGACTTGCAAGAGTGGAGTCATTTAGAAACAAGAAATTAGTCATGAATCGCCTTGGAAAGACAATTGAGTTGATTGTCAAACTGGAAAATAATTTAGATGACGAATCTAAGGACGAACAGCGATCGAAGATTAGGGACCAACTAGAGACAAGAGGACTAGAAGCTGCGAGAGACCATGAAATGTTAGAATTGTCAGGAACGCCCCAAGACATTGTAGATTTCAGGAGGAAGATAGCACCTGTACTGTGTCTTCATGGTTGCCCGCACTGCGGTGAAGAGATGGATCCTAGAGGTAGTAATATTATGGATAATACCTCAGATTTCTCATTCATCTGTTGGGATTGTGAAGAAGAGTTTCATGCCCCAATGGCCCAAGCAGTGATAAAAAAGCTAGAAAACGGTTCCAGAATTAAAATTGACCCGAAGAAGAAGCCCATGCTTCCAGTAATAAACCCACCATTGAAAGAAAAGGTAGGATCAATCACAGACTTGATGATGAGGGATCTTGAAACTGCCGGAGCCTCTGCGGAGGAATTAGAGGCAGCTCTCGAATCAAGCTCCCTGTCTGGAGTACTAATGAGTATAGACGAGTGGATTGATCAGACAATAGCAGCCAAAGGCTACATACAGGCACAAGAAGATCGAGAAGAATTCATTATCGCAACTGGCGCCGGCGCTACCAAGTTCAACAAGTGGATGAAGAAGGCAGGTTTGAGGTTCAACAAGCAGACTGGACGTTGGACAAGGTGGGAGGACCGGTGAATTCCGGATGTCTGACTTCCTAATCTCATTGTCAGTTTCTATAATTGGAATTTCAGTTATGACATGGTGGCTTTTCACAAGAATTTCTGAGAAGCTACGTGAAGTGGAAGAAAGGAAAAAGTAGATTTCAAAACAGGATTTACTGGCAAGCTCACTCATTTACGGCAGCAGTCCATCTTTCCGACTGCGGTACTCCTACGACTTCGATATGACATGCCAGTACTCCCTTCAATCTATTCACCTCGGATCTGAGGCTAATCAAGTCGTCTAAGCAACACGGACAATAAGGATGAATCGGACTGATCCACAGCTCGACAATTCCTGAATCATCGATTTCAACACCTTTGAGGATAGTTGAATCAACAAGGCGCTTCCCATGAGGGGTGAACCTCTTTCTTAGCAGCCTCGCAAGTCCCCTTTGTGTCACTGAGACGCTTGGCATTCAATCACCATTCGGTCAAAATAGGAAGCTCATCCCCTGCTGTTAGGCATTCCATACCATCTGATGTTCTAACCCATGTATCCTCTACCCCAACAGAGCCATCTGAGTAAATTACCTTAGGCTCAATAGCCATAGTTACTCCACGATTTAGTGGCCGGGCAAATCCTTTGGCCACAACAGGGGTTTCATCTAATTCCAGCCCTACCGAATGTCCAAGGAATCTTGCTTGATCATCCCCCATTCCCATTAGATTGTCCCTGTATCCCATCTCCAAAGAAGACTCAATACCCATATCCCAAGCTTTGGAGCAATCCTCCCCCCTGCCAAGGCTACTTCTGACAATCCCGCTAATCTCTACCATATCTTCCATCCTATCTACCCATTTTTTTGGTAAACTACCCGAGCAAAACATCCTAGTGCAATCAGAAACATACCCTCTATGGACATGGACAATATCAACGAGTACTGGCTCATTTTCCTTTATTTTTGAGAATCCAGCTCCCAATGCGGAGATTGGGCTCCCTCCTGTTCCTCCAAGTGCTGCATCAAAATAAGACGGAACTCCTCCAGATCTTCCAGATGCAATAACCACTCTGTCACAATCCATGGGCCATTTCCTCATTCTTATTCTTCCGCCAAAACCCGCAGATCTACTGGCTTCTTCTGCGATTCCTGCAAGCTCTAATTCACTTTTACCTGATCCGCCTTCATCACAAATTAGCTGGAACATATTTCGATTAATCCTACCACTCTCTCGAATCATTTCCAGCTCCCAATCTGATTTTTCCTCCCTTGCCATGTAGAGAATTTCAGTACAGTCAGAAGACACTCCTTCTAGGCCATCGTTCATTTTATTTTGTATAAACCTCCATCGAGATGTTGGAATCTTGCCTTCCTGCATCGATGGAACTATACTGCATCCTGCTTTAACTAGACTAGAACTCAGATCCGCCATTCTAGGATGACTTTCGGTGAGATGGGGACAATCACTTCCTCCTGATTCAAACATGGCCCTTCTAACCGACCTTCTAACCCAATGCCTAGTTTCGACCCCAGATCCTTCTGATCCAAGAATTAGTGCTGAATTCTGACGCCCTCCTGTCAACCAGTACAACTCCACCGGATCTTCTATGAAAATTGACTCAATTCCCTCTTTAGCAAGAATTCTAGATACTCTCTTCTGCCTCTCTTCAATTTCTGAGACCGGGACTCTCCAATCCTGATTATCAGGACCCACTAGCGTACTCGGATCCCATTCCATGTATTGGCTTAGGTTGCCATAACAGAAAGCAGTTTTGGATAACACAATCTCCCGAAATTATCCACAACGGCCAAAACCATACCCTTAGTGGAGTGTATGTGGAAGGGGTACTATCCCTCGACGACTTAGAACTTGATGGACGAACAGTTTTGTTTAGAGTGGATGTAAACTCTCCTATTGAGCCATCTACCGGATTGCTTCTAGATGATGGGAGGCTGGAAGCCATTATTCCCTCTTTGAAACGTCTTTCTGCATCTAGGGTAGTTCTATTGGCTCATCAGTCCCGACCAGGAAAGTCTGATTTTACGAGTATGAAGATTCACTGTGTTAGACTGTCAGAGATTCTGGGGAGGAAAATCAAATTCGTTCCAGATGTATACGGAAAAGAAGCACTAAACGAAATAGAGAGAATGTCAGATGGGGACATTATCTTTCTTGACAATGTCAGAGGCTTAGATGAAGAATATGGTGTGAAATATGAGAACAACGAACAAACTGAATCTTCACAGATTGTAACCATATTGTCTTCTGTGATAGATGCCTACGTAACGGATGCATTTGCTGCCGCTCATCGAAGGTCACCTTCACTAACTGGCTTCACAAATCTCGTTCCTTGTATAGCAGGGACTCTTATGGAAAAAGAAATTATCAGTCTTAGAATCGCATTGAATAATCCACCTAGGCCCTATTTGGCTATTCTGGGAGGGGCAAAATGTGACGATTCATTGGTCGTAGCGAAGAATCTTCTAACCAAGGGTCAAGTAGATATGATAGCGTTTGTGGGATTGACTGGAAACCTGATGCTGTGGATATCTGGTCAAGAAATCGGAGAGAGGAATAAAAAATTCATTAAATCCACATTGGGAGTAGACTTCGAAAAGGCATGGGATCTAGGAATTGACATTTCCAACGATTCCTCAGAAAAAATCTTCCTTCCAAAGGATTTAGCCGTAGAAGATAATGGCAACAGGACTCCTATATCATTGAGTGATTTACCCACTGAAAATCCCATCTATGACGTTGGAATAGAGACCCTGAGGGAGTTGAAGCCATTGATCCAGGAATCAAATTGTATTCTCTGGAACGGCCCAGCTTCTTACTTTGAAATTCCAGAATTCGCGTTTGGAACAATAGAGATCCTGAATATGTGTACAGAGGCTGAAGCTATTACCATCATAGGCGGAGGCCACACTAGTGCGTTGGTAAATAGCAGAGGGGCCTCTAGTAAAGTAACTCACAATAGTACTGGAGGAGGATCTACCATGTGCTTTCTCTCCGGAGAACCAATGCCAGTAATTGCATCTCTCAAGGAGTCTTTCAGCAGATTTCATGACAAACTAGGCGATATGGGATATGCCAACTAGTGGAGCCACTGGGGAGATTCGAACTCCCGGCCTTCTGATTACGAATCAGACGCTCTACCAGGCTAAGCTACAGTGGCAGCAATGCCTCCACCCTTAATTCCTGAATAAGAGAATCGGTAATCCTTCAAAAGTCACATATTGGCTTAGATCAACTTCTCCATATCTGCCAAATGGCCAATCCTTAACTTAACATCAGAGATTATAGATTCCAAAGAAACCTGATCCTTTCCTTCAGCTCTCATAACTAATATCGGTTCTGTATTACTTGGCCTACAAAGAAACCATCCACCTTGGTATCGAACTCTGATTCCGTCAACATCAGAATAATCCATATCCGAGAAGGCCCTCATTACAGCTGACATCACTTCTTCTCGCTCCCCAACTAATGGTATTTTTCCTTCATTAGTAGAAGGATATTCGGGCATAAAATTGAATCTATCCGAGAACTTTGGTCCTCCTTGTTCAGGAGATGGATCACTTCCCACGATTTTCATAAGTCTTGCAGCATTGTATATTGCATCATCGAATCCATCCCAGTGATCATTCATGAAGAAGTGGCCCGACATCTCTCCAGCCATAGGGGATTGCGGAGAATTACGTAATTCCAATTTCATGAAAGTGTGCCCGGTCCTCACCATCTTGGGGATTCCTCCAAAATCGACTATCGCATCTTCTAGAGCCATGCTACACTTGACATCATAGAAAATCGTCCTACTCTCTTCTGAGGCATCTTCTGGAAGATTTTCCAGAACATCTTTCACAAAAATCCCCATCAGCCTGTCTGGATGAATGAAACTACCCTTTTCATCAACAACTCCTAATCTGTCACCATCCCCATCCATTCCAATTCCGAATTCTGCCCCGTGTTTGACAACTGCTTCGCCTAAATCAACCATGTTCTTCGGCCTTGTAGGGTCTGGGGGATGATTTGGGAATGAATTGTCCCAATCGCAATATAATGGAATGACATCTATTCCCAACTCTTCGAGAGTCTTTACAGCTAGAGGGCCTGGAACTGCATTTCCGCAGTCAAGAACAATCCTAATATCCCTATCTGGTTTACCGACAGTCTTCAATATGGAATCTACATATTCTTTTTCATAATCTTCTCTTTTGTTGTAGACCCCTTCACCTTCTCTGAACTCTCCCGATTCAAAAGTCACCCTGATATCTTGAAGATCCTCTCCACCCAAAGGTAACTTACCCTTACAGATCTTGAAGCCATTGTATTCGGGAGGGTTATGGCTTGCTGTGATTGCTACAGCAACATCGACTGGCAGGTCTACTGTGGACCTATACAAAACACCTGTGGAAGAAATGCCCAGATCGAGAACATTTGCCCCTGAAGCAATTAATCCTCTTACAAAGGCTTCATGATAACTAGGACTGGAGTCCCTAATATCCCTCACTACAGATACACATTCCGCATCAAGATGCGTTGCAATCGCTTTCCCGAGCCTCTCGCTGAATTCATCATTTAACTCATCACCTGCGATTCCTCGTATATCATAAGCTTTGAAGACGCTCATAACACTAACCCCACATAATTAGCTATTCATGTTTGGCAATTTGTCAATGGCGATAATGCCCAAGAGAAATTATACCAAAGCCTCTTCTAATTCGGGTGGCAAATCGGTCCTGTAGTCCCCGGAATTTCTGAATGCTTCGCATATTATCTCAATCCTCGCACCCAGTGGTAGTTTACAGACTTGGTAAGCTGCCCTGGCAGGTGGAATTGAGTCTCCAAGCCAATCTCCATAGATTTCATTTACAGTCGAGTAGTCATTAATATCAGTCATTAGAATTGTTACTTTTACCAAATCTTCTCTTGAGCTATTCGAAGCTGCCAGCAAATCGTCAATCTTTGCTAATGTTCCAATAGTCTGGGACTCAATATCGTCTCCGGATTCAACATCAACTTGTCCAGACAGCCAAATGTGATTTTCTACAGTTATTCCTGGGCTGTAGGGACCGAACTTTACGTCCCCTGTATCAATCTTTAATTTTCTACTCATGCCCTCCCCAAGGGGTGGCATGTATAGGATTACTTGCGAAGTTGCTCAATTATCTCGAAGTGATCTCCAGAAATATCATCTTCTACTAATTCCTCAATATTGATCCATTCTGCTTCAGCAGCGTCATCTCCAGCTACAGGAACTGCCTCTTCGTCGACCTCAACCAGATAGAATATTGAGACAATGTGCTTTCTTGGATCTCTTTTCGGACTCCCCTTCACGGCATAAAACTCCGGATTAGAGCCCACCACTCCAGCCTCCTCCACAAGCTCCCTGAGTACAGCGTCTACAGGGTCCTCATCATAATCAACAAAACCTCCCGGAAAAGCAAATTTTCCTTGCCACGGGGGGTACTTCCTCCTGATTAGAAGAACCTCAGTCACCACTCCAATATCTCTCAAAACAACTGCATCTACTGCTAAGGACGGACTTCTGTACCTTTCACCTTCCATATCGTCGCCTCCTCATCTGGAACGTCTCTATCGCATCATAAAGATCTGCCTTGGAAAAAGAAGGCCAATGAACATCAGTGAAGTAGAGCTCTGAATATGCGATTTGCCATAGAAGGAAATTGGACACTCGCTCCTCTCCACTTGTTCTTATTACTAGATCCGGATCTGGAATGTCTGCGTCGTAAAGGCGCTTTGAAATTTCCTTCGTATCTATATTTTCTAGCGCCAACTCTCCGGAGGCATAGTCAGATGCTACTGCCTTTACTGCATCTACAATCTCCTCCCTGCCACCGTATGCAAGACAGACGGTGAACGTGAAATTTGAGTATCGCCTAGTTTTTTGTTCTGCATTTTCTATAGCGCCCCTAACTCTCTCGGGCAACTTTTCTATTCTTCCAGCCGCCCTTACCTTTACTTCCTTTGAATGAATTCTCGGATCTTCAGAAATCTCATTTAGTCCAGTTACGTAGAGATCGTATAGAGAATCGAGCTCCTCAGACTCTCGACTTGAGATGTTCTCTGTAGAAAGGGCATAAACCGTGAGGTATGGAATTTCCAATTCTAAGACCCAGTCCATCACCTGCTTCAGTTTTTCTTTTCCATGCTTGTGGCCAACCTCAGTCGCTACACTCAGGTTCCAGGCAAATCTCCTATTACCATCCATGATTATTGAGATATGTTTTGGTAGATCCCACTTCAAAAGCCTATCCTTCTGCCTCCTGACTCGAATTCGATCCAATCGAGAAATAAAGCTCCAAGCAAACCTCGAGTCCGAAATTACCCTTGCTGGATAATTGAAGATTCTAAACTTTAGAAGCCACTTTGCAAGCCCATCCAACTTGCCACCGAGGCCGGCTCTGCGACCGCTCATAATCTGAGGCGAGACCTTCCTCGGTTAATACTACTGACCAGAATGACTATTCGAAAATTACATCAGCAGAATCGCCGACCTTGTCCAATAGACCCCTTTCTGGGTTCACTACAATTACCTCCAGTGAGTGCTCCCAAACGGGCAAATCATGTTTACTATTGCCAGCGTATGCAAAACCTCTCTCACCGAATCTGGAAATGAGGGCCTCCGCCTTTTTCTTTCCCCTTAAGTTGAACGATCCTTCCGAGGCCATCACATCGGAGAACAACCCAACGTGTCCTGCGACCTTCTCTGCAATCAATCGATCCGAAGCGGTTGCCAGAACCAGTTCCCTGCCCTTAGCCCTCTCTCCGGTCAACCAATCTAGAAAACCCTCATGGAAAGTTAGCTCTGCAGGATCGAAGACCAGTCTTCTACCTAGCTCCTTCTTCCAAAGCGCTCTTCTACCAGTAAGCTCCCAAAATAATGTCTTTGGAATCATCCAAGGGCTTCTTAGGAAGACCCTTCTAATGCTAATCCAACTCATATCTGTCAATATCAATGTCCCATCCATATCTACAGCAATAGGAACCCCAGGGAAGTCTTTCTTCACACTGTTCGCTGGGGCTGCTACGATTCAAGCCTTCGCAGACCGATTCTATGAAGACATGGACCCTTTCCTAGTTGCGAGGGAATGAGCGGGTGTGGGACAGAACTTGGAGACCTCAGGCACTTCGAAGGTTGGAAAGCATTGATGAATCTCCGCGAGGATTCGAGAGACTTTCTTTGTCTGGCTCTGGCCCGTTATCCGGATTTTCATGCGAAATTATAGAGCCGATGGAATTGGCAGAGGTATCTGATTGGCTGGACATAATTTCGGATCTTAAATCATGGGGAGAAGTGCCAGACCCAGATAAACTGGAAAGAGTGACAATTTCGGAGAATAATAGGGGTCCAATTGGAATTCTAAGCGGTGAGGAAGATTGGATTGCAGAATTTCTCCCATGGGGCTCAGATAGCTTGATGAGGAAGAGGATAGAAATATCTCAAAGGATCTGTGATGTTCCCTGCGGAGGGTTCTCATGGAGGGATTCCAATTTAATCTTGATCCGCAGGAAGGTACCCGAACTTCCAAGCTTCAATGACTTGCTATTCGACGCACTCACTTCAGATGATAAGGACGGGGCAATCGCCATTTTGAACAAGTCCGGAAAGAAGCTCGGCTCATTCCATGGTACTGCTGAGTCAGTCAGAGTAACCCCTTATGATCCAAAGAGATGGAATTCAAGAATTGCCAAAATGGAGGAGGATCTGAGGGCTCGCTCGATATGGAGAGCACCACACTCAAGATTTTCGGATTGTATGATATCAATAGGAGACATACGATTCGATCACATCTCGGAGGATTTTCTCAAGATTTGTAGGCCAAGGCTCTCAGATGCACTGATGCGACCCGTTTGTGAGTTCCCGGCCATCAGGGATCTAGCATCACTAGTTCATGATCTTTCCAGGCTCCATTATTCCTCAGGATCCAAGCTCGATATAATAGAACTAAGGAGTCATCTAATTGAATCTTGGAGGGAATCAGCCCCTAGACGATGGTCTTCTGACGATGTATTCTACACTCATCGAGGGGGGCTAGCTATTTGGGAGTACGAGCAGTGTTTAATGGATGTCCTCGAGGCCTCGTCCAACCAATCAGGACCTCCCCAGCCTGCATTAGGATTAATCGAGTATGTTCCAAGTTTTCAGAAGAAGATGTTCAACAACAGGACCATAGGGGCACTATCGATTATGGCAGCCTTCTTCGGTTTGACTACCATTTACGCTTCTTTCCCGCCCTCACTGGATGAAATCATCATCCCGGGCTTTTGTCTTTTGGCAAGTGCAGCCCTGATGGCAGTCTATCGTGGGATGTCTCCACCCCCTGAGATTCCTTTCAATCTATTAGATTGATCTCTCCTTCGATATACTCGTAATATCTTGGAATTCCAGTAGGAATCTCAAATGAGACTATGTCACTAGGAGAAATTCGCTCAATATACATCACAATTGACCTAAGCGAGTTTCCATGGGCCGAGACAAGTACATTCATACCCGCCTCAAGATCTGGTAATATTTCTTCTTTGAAGTAGGGTATCGTCCTTTTAGCAGTCATTTCCAGGCTTTCCCCGTCCGGTGGAGCCACATCGAAGGACCTTCTCCATATACGAACCTGCTCCGATCCGTGCTTTTCCGCTGTCTCGGCTTTGTTTTGTCCTTGTAGAGATCCATAATTCCTCTCATTCAACCGCCAGTCGATTTTTGTTTCAACATCAAAAGAGGCAGAATTTGCCGATAGCATAATCTCTGCTGTTCTCTTGGCCCTGATTAGATTGCTTGTATGAATAACATCGAATTTCACATCTTTCAGCTCACTACCAGCATCTTCTGCTTCTTTAATCCCCTTATCGGATAGCTCAACATCCGTCCACCCAGTAAAACGATTCTCTGCATTCCAAATGGATTGTCCATGACGGATTAGAATCAACTTAGCCAATTTAAACACCTAGAGTTTCGCTCTTCGCCTTGGTTCATGGAAACTCAGATTACACTCTAATCCTCTGGCTCGACCCATCAGCAGGATATCCTCTGTGAACTCTCTTTGGATCTTGGCACTCGACTCGCAGTAGAAATTGCACGAAATAGTAATCTTGGGAGGAAGACTATTCGTGATCTTGACCCAAGAATCCTCGATTTTTGTAGCTCTTGGATCTCCTAGAACCTGCTCGCTTAGGACCTCACAGAACTTCTTCAAGGACGCTTCGTCACTATCCTCCTCGAATTCGAAGGTAGGCCTGATTCTCCTAAACCTCCTCATTGTGAAGTTCTCAACTGGAGAATTAGTGATGTTAGAATTGGGCATCGTGACAATGGTGTCGTTACCTGTCCTTATCATGGTGGTCCTAAGGCCAATAGTAATCACTTCCCCTTCGACATCATCTACAATTATCCAGTCTCCCACGTTGAATGGTTGATCTACGATTATGGACACGGCTCCGAATATATTTGCCACTGAATCTCTAGCGGCAAGTGCTAGAGCCAATCCAGTAATACCAAGCCCAGCAATTAGACCATTGAGGTTCAATCCTATCAAACCGGCAACAACAAAGACCCCTATCACGACGACAGCTAGCCTACCAATTGCCTCTGCCACACTAGCTAGAGAACGACGAGCGGCCAAATTCTCCCCTTCTACGACTATGAAAGCATCGAGATAATCCACTAGTCTGTATGCTGCCACAAGCATGAGAATTACGAAACCGGCTCTGGAGGCCTCTGCCACATTTTCCATCCACTCATGATTCCAAATGAAATCTCCATCCGAGACAGATACGTTATCCAATGTCCAATCTACTGACTGCCACATTAGCAGAAGTCCAACCATCCATCCTAGTGATCTTGGGGCGAAAAGAGTTCTACCGTCAATTCTTTCGGTCTTGGAAAAAAGATCCATTAGCCTCGGAAATAGAACTATTCTTGAGGTAACGCCCGATAAGACGCTGACTCCTGATAGTACAATCAGAAACATCAGCCCATTTGTTGAGAAATCCCATACAAGCTCTTCTCCGGATAGAAGCTCGCCTATCTCATCTGCTATTTTCATAAATGACCCAGTCATACTATGCTGAAAAAGTATCCCGGTCTTGTACACCGTCCTCCGTGCGTTTCAATACATAGGGTTCATTCGGTAAATATACCATGAACAGCAGGCAAGTACCCAAAAATGGTAAATTCCGCCCCTCCAATCGTGGAGCGCCGCTTTCTGCAATGATCCTCCCTTTGCTCCTAAGCCTCTTCTCACCGGTCGCTATCGCCCCTAACTCATCTGCCCAGGAAACTCAATCTGAAATGCTCCCAGAAGAAATCTGGTCCACAGAATACATCAACCAACAATACCCTTGGGGGGGAGATGACAGAGCCCAGTTCAGGGAGTATCATGACTATTTCTCATTGAAGAACAGGATGCAGTTCCTAGCTGATAGGAACCCGGAGATCATGACCTTCCACGAAGGACTGTTGGGCGGGGTGAATAAGCGTGGTGACCAGATGTCTGCAACCGACTACGAGGGTTGGTACTACAACCATAGGAGCCCATGGATAAAAATCACTCAGGATCCCTCAGGAGGCGACTGTAATATATTCGTGGGAGACTGTGGGAACTACGAAGATAGAGCAGATGTCATGCTCGTAGGGAATCACCACGCTCGGGAATGGATGTCCTTTGAGGTGCCTATGTTTTTCTTAGAGATGGTTGCTCACTACTATGGTCAGGCTGGAGTTGACAACGATGGTGACGGAAGCATAGACGAAGACCCTTGGAACGGAATCGACGATGATGGGGATTGTGCCAGTCTGAACATAACAAATCAGGACAGCAACGGAGATGGTAATCCCTGCGGGCCTGGAGACCTAGGAGTAGACGAGGACTTCTCAGAACAATTTATCACCGATCTAGTCAATACCAGAGAAATCTACCTTATTCCAATGCTGAATGTAGATGGGGTCAGATATGACATGGAGGAGTTTTGCGGGCCCACTGCATGGGAAAACTGCTATCGTAGCGGTTGGAGGAAGAATCTCAGAGACAACACCCATACTGGTATCACGCCGATTCCCGACATAGACGAGACTGTAGATGAGGGCTGTGATGGGGTCGACCTCAATCGTAACTATCAGTTTGAGTGGGGGGCCCCTCTGGGAGCCACGGGACCTCTTTTCCCAGGATTTTGCTATGCCGATGGTCCGAACAACGATGTTTACAACGGTCCCGTGAACTACGAGGATAACGACGGAGACGGCTTGGTCAACGAGGATCATGTCGATGGAAAGGACGATGATGCAGATGGGCAGGTAGACGAGGATTGGCTTGGAGGTAACTCCGAACCAGAGACCAAGTTCATCCAGGATATGACCGAGATGAACGATGACGATGGCGATGGTGCTTCTGAATTCAAGACCACCCTGACATGGCACTCATACTCAGAATTAGTCCTATGGCCATGGGGCCACTGTACGAACTGCTACTCTCCAGACGACGAGTTTCTCGTCTATCATGGACAGGTGATGGGAGAGATGACAGCTTACGCTCCGATGCAATCCTCAGAGCTATATCCCACCACGGGTGACTTCTGCGACTGGCACTATGGTGTCCACAACTCCTACTGCTACACTATCGAAATTGGCAACGCTTTTCATGAGCTCCCCGAGGACATTGCCCACATCGCAGTGCGGAACGTTGGAATAGCATTCTACATGGCCGAGATAGCCGATGACCCAAGATACAGGGCGATTGTCGGTATCGAGAACACCACCTCCAACCAATGGCTGGCTGACCCTGACAGGGTTTCTGTCCCCTCGAAAGGGGAGATACCGATAGGATTCTGCTTAGAGGCCACATTCCCATACTCAACGGACATAAACATGACCCATCTGATGTGGAGGTTCGTGGAGCCTACCAGGCAGCAGGACGATTTCGGCCCGACCGAGTGGTCATCAGTGCCATGGTCAATGGCCGCATTCCAAGAACCCGAGGTCACAGTTCAATGCGCATTGATGGACGGTTCGAATGGGACTAGGATTGAGGCTCACATCCCCCTGCCCGACACATCTGTCGGCAAGCTGCAATACAAGGCCATGTTAGGTACCACGAACGGCGCCTTCCCATTCTCCTATCCAACATTGGAACAAGGAGGTAACTACTATGAGTTATCGATACCCTACAGGGCAGGATTCGGAGATGCCATACTGAGCATCCTCATGTTCCTTGTGATCGCTTCTTTCGTTTGGGGCGGACTCGGATTCACCCTCAGAGAAATGTTCTCAGAGGACGAAAATGTTCTAGGAATGCCCACCGATCATGATTCTTCATCCGTCACACAACCCTCTGGCAGGGGAAAGTGAGGTGATGCGATGACATCCGAGACGAAGCAGTCAAGCGACCAGTTCAGCGGAAGACTGGGACTTATCTTTGCCACAATCGGAGCTGCGATCGGAACAGGGAACATCTGGAGATTCCCTAGGATGGTAGGAGCGAATGGAGGCGGCTCATTCCTAGTGCCTTGGATAATATTCCTCTTCCTGTGGTCTGTACCCCTGATCATCGCAGAGTTTGCCTTGGGAAAAAGAAGTAGAGTCGGAACAGTTGGCACATTCAGGATTTTCGCTGGCAAGAGATTTGCATGGATGGGGCTATGGACCGCCTGGATAAACTGCGCGATAGGATTCTACTACGCAGTAGTCACTGGATGGTGCCTGAATTACTTCCAAATCGCGATAAGAGGCGGACTAAGCCAAGAAGTGGACACTATCGATGTGTGGAACTCTTTCTTGGAGTCCCCAATGCAAGTCATCTTCTTTCAATTCCTAACCGTACTAATCACTCTGGCGGCAATTTGGGGAGGTGCGAAGGCTATTGAGAAGGCAAACGTAACGCTGATGACTTCCTTGTTCGTGCTTCTGTTTACAGCACTCTTCCTCTCCTTTGTGATGGATGTGAAGGATGGCACTCTTGACGGCTTCATCTACATGTTCAGCATACAACCCGAATACTTGGTACAGCCAGAGACGTGGATAAACGGACTTTCACAATCAGCTTGGTCATGCTCCGCTGGAATGGGCATGGCGATCACCTATTCCGTATACATGAGGAAGGACGAGGACACAACGCTGAATGCCGCCACAATGTGCCTTGCCAACAACAGCATCAGCATCATCGCTGGCCTAACGGTGATGATGGCCGTCTTCTCCGTGTCCGATGACCCCCTTGGGGCAGTGAGCGGAGGTAGCTCAGCAATCACGTTCCTCGTTCTGCCAGAAGTCTTCGCGCAGGCTCCGGGCGGGCCGATCGTCCAGCTTGTCATGGTCTCCATCTTCTTCCTCGCTCTCTCATTCGCAGCGCTTACATCGATGATATCCACAGTGGAGCTTTGCGTCAGGAACTTCGTTGATCACGGATTCGATCGCTCGAAGTCTGTCGCACTCACTGGACTAGCGATATTCCTATTCGGAATACCCAGTGCAGCTCTCTGGATCAAGATGGACCCAACTACAGGGGTGCGATTCCCCCAATTCCTAGAAGTACAGGACCACATCTGGGGGTACGGACTGATGTTCAGTGGCCTATTCATGGCCTATACCATCTGGAAGTATGGCTGGTCGAGATACAGGTTCTGGCAGGAGGAAAACGGAATCGAGGGATTCAGTATCCGAGACTACTTAGATCATGGAGTATCCTCATTCAGAGATGACTACATCAACACAGGGGATAACGATTGGTGGATCGGAAAGTGGTGGGACTACATCATGTACCTGGGCTTCCCATTGATGTTCACAGTCCTGATGATGTCCTACTTCGTGGACCTACTTGCCAATGTCGATGACCCATGGAACCCAACCAACCCCAACGGAATATCCATTATCCTGCTATTCTGGGGAGTAACAGCCTCTCTTTTCATCGGATTCAACAGGCTGCTTGTCTCAAGGCCCCTCTTCAGAAACGTGCCCGAGGGAGCACAAGTCCCAATCGACATGCTCCCCGGCGGAGAAGACCCTCACATCTTCACGGTGGGGGACGAGTTGCCCGATCACGTCAAAGAGGAACTAGGTTTAGCATGAGGCTCGATGATGAGAGCACCATCAGAGCGCGAACCATGGGAGTTGCACTGGAAAGAAGTCGCCGTATTCGACAGAAACGCATCCAGTTTGGGCATAGATGAATTCGAACTAATGCTCTCTGCATCCGAGTCTTTGGCCAAAGAGGCAGCTGCGATGTCAAAAGGAGGACCTGTCCTATTCCTGTGCGGTCCCGGGAACAACGGAGGTGATGGCTTCCTAGCATCATGCTCC
>JAYZLO010000082.1:0-6978 GCA_036154175.1 Thermoplasmatota archaeon
CGATGAAGGTTTCAAGAGTGTTACTTCACCGAGGGTGAAAGAGGTAGGGGTATGCGTCGCATCAAGAGGTTGGATGAGGGCCTGAGACTTAGGGTGGAGAGCGAAGATGATCTTTGGGCCCTATCAAAGGTCTGTGGTGCTGGATGCCTAGTGGGGATGCTGTCTAGCAGAAGGGACTCGACTACTGGGACTAGGGAGGACGGTAGAGCAAAGAGCGCCGAGAGGAAGCCCATGTGGATTGTCCTTGAGGCGACCGAGGCCGCTTTCCAGCCATTCACTGATAGCCTGCGAGTACATGGCGTGATTAGGGAAGCAAAGTTAGACATAGGGAGCCACCATACTCATGTTATTTCACCATCAGATGAAATCGAATTGACTAGAGAAGGTGGCCTTTCTAGAGTCGATAAAGCACTGATTGACGATGCTATTTCATCTTCAAAGAAGGTACGATCTGGGCTTATGGTGGTAGAGAACGATGAGGTGAATATTTTCGAGGTTGCTAGTCATGGAATTAGAGATATCTCGCAATTTAATTTACGAGGAGGTGGGAAGAGAATTGGTGATTCTTCTGCCCTCAGAAAGGAGTTCTTTGAGAAAGTTGCCAGAGAGGTCAAAATGGTATTTATGAACGATGTGCCGCTTATTCTCTGTGGCCCCGGCTTAGCCAGGGAAAGTTTTGAGGACCAACTCAGGGATATTGGTTGTGAAAATAGAATTGTAAACGCTCCGACATCGATTGGCGGCAGAGGTGCAGCGAATGAAGTTCTAGCAGAAGGCCTAGCTGACACTCTTCTTGGGGAGCATGCAATTGTTGAGCAGGTTAAGACGATTGAAGAGGGACTTAGAAGAGTCGCCACTGATGGGGCTGTAGCCTACGGAAAAGAAGTGATTTCTAATGCTGCAGAGCAGGGCGCTGTAGAGACTCTGGTAATTGTCGCGGATCTTTTG
The DNA here is from genome assembly GCA_036154175.1 of Thermoplasmatota archaeon. Taxonomy (GTDB): domain Archaea; phylum Thermoplasmatota; class Poseidoniia; order Poseidoniales; family Thalassarchaeaceae; genus UBA36. The sequence continues at coordinate 949 of JAYZLO010000082.1, forward strand.
AGAAGCGATGATAGCCCACCTTTGTGGAGTGTCGTTTCGGAATCTATTGAATCCTCGAGTGGCAGAATAATCCAAGCATCCACGGAACATGATTCAGGGAAGCAACTTGAAGGGATGGGCGGGGCTATCGCCCTGCTAAGATGGAATTTGGAATAGAAAACCCTCTTGATGGGGATGCTGAGAGGGATTAATGTGCAGGCATCTATCAAGATGGTGGGATTAGGCAATTACGACAGAAGTGATCTGTCCTCTGCAGTCATTGAAGAGGCTCGAATATTGGGGTCACAAGCCGATATAATTGTCGAAGAAGGGCAATTGGAGAATTTCAATCAAGGGCTAATTGACTGGAGGAAAGTTCTCAATTCGGCCCATTGGCTTGTACTATCATCTTCCGGGTCACTAGAAGGACAATCTATGAAGTCGGCATGGGGTTCGTCGATGACATTCGCAGAACTAGAGGGTTGTAAGACTGTGATGATTGTTGAACCTCCTGGTGAACCAGAGCGTCTAGAAGAGGCATGGGGGAATGTTATAGAAAGAATAAGGCAAATTCAAGTTCTATACCTCAGTCAGGATGTGATAGATGGTATTTCGAGCCTAGAGGAAACGGAGGCAGGAGTCTTAATCCAAGAAGTCAGAGAAAGAAGTTTGGTTCCAATCGTCTGCACATTTAATCAGGAAAACGGAATTGTCATCGTCTCTCATTCACTGGGAGAAGAAACAATTGAAATCAGTTCTGGAATTAGTACAAAACAATGGCTAGCAAATTTCCTCTGTATGCTCCCTCAATTCGGCCAAGGTCCGTCTGAAATAGGTATTGCGGCCGGTGCGGAAAGGAGAGTAACGGACAAATTTGGGAACTCTGACTGAAACTCCTTTTGAAGGGACACCCGTTCGGCCGGACCCGCGAGGCCATGGGATGCCACTCAAATTAGGGCCAGCAGGAGTTCCTCTCTCCTGTAAAGGTAGAACTATTGTGGAGGGCATGGACGATATTACGGTCCTAGGACTTGATGCAATGGAGGTACAGACAGTCAGAACGATACAACCTCAACACTTTGATCAGTATTGGCAAGCTGGAATACTCTCTTGGAAGTCGGACTTCGAAATGAACATGCATGGCCCTTACTATGCGGAGCTATTGGGAAACGCTAGGGAAAGAAACAGGACTCTTTCGAAAATGGAGACTAGCTTGCAGGCTGGGAAAATAGTCAATGCAAGACATCTAACCTTCCACGTTGGACCCTATGGGGAATATGACCCAGGGCATGAAGCAAACGAGCAAGTCGCGAACGTGATGTCAGGAGTTGTAGATAGAGTAAGGGAGGTTTGGGGGGACGAAACGGAAGAGGAAGACTATGCTGCCTTCCCATGGGTACATGAATCCGAACCTTCACTTGTTGGAATTGAGACATCGGGTAGACAGGAGCTCTGGGGTACTGTGGAGGAGGTTCTAGAGGTCTGTAACCATGTTGAGGGTACGGTTCCTGTCCTCAATATGGGTCACATTCATGCTCGAGGTCATGGAAGACTGAGGACTAGTGAAGACTACGCGGAGCTATTTGATCAAGCAAGAGAGACATATGGCGGGTCAACATTCTACTGTCACTTTGCTGGAGTCGAACATAGGATGGGTAATGCCCTTCACTACACACAGATAAAAAAATCAGATCTGAAATTCGAACCATTCGCTGAATATCTCGCTGAAGAGGGCGATTGGATGGACATCACAATAATTTCTGACTCCCCCCTTCTTGAACATGATGCTATGTACATGCTTCAGCACTATGACAAAGCGAGGCAAAGGCTTCTCGAGATTAGAGCTCGAGACGAGAGGAGAGCAAAGCTAGCTGCTCAGCAAGGAATTGATCCTGAAGAACTGAAGATTAAGGAGGAGGAAGCGGCAGCGGCCAGAAAGGCACAAATGACCGGGGAAGAAGTGGTCCCCGATAAGCCAAAAAGTAAATCTTCAGCGAAGGGGAAGACCTCGCAGAAGGGTGAGATGATGTCTTTTGATGAGAAAGAGGATGAAGATGACTTGTTCTAGCTCCAATGAGTCCTGAGACTAGTCTAGTTCAATAACCGGTTCTGAGAGCGACGTACTATGGAGACGGGAACTGTGAAGTGGTTCAACTACGCAAAAGGATACGGGTTCATTGGAAGAGAGGACGGAGATGACCTCTTTGTCCATACTACCCAAGTGGACGGAAGAATAGGAGAAGGCGATCTGGTGGAATTCGAGATCGGAGATAGTGACAAGGGGCCAAATGCAATCAATGTAAGGAAAATCGGCGAAGAAGAGTAGGCCATAGATCACTCTTCAGATTGATCTAAGCTCTCCCAATTCAGCACTATGGCTCCGTTTGAGCTTATTGCCAGTACCGGGGACCACTTGGTGAGGTCCACATTAACATGGGAATCTATTAATCCCTTGAGGTCCTTCACCAGGGAGGGTTCCAACCTTATGCCGAAGTCTGTCTCGAAAGAGGAGAAGAGTGGCGTAATTGTCGGTCTTCTTGGGGCTTCCACCTTCTCAACTTCTTTCTCTGGGGTTCCGACGTGTTTCTCTTCAGTCGTTGGGGCATGATCGGCTTCTACATTTTTTGATTCCGTTACTGGGCTGGTATTTTCCAGAGGGCGTCCGACTTCTGACACAAATGGGTTCGCCCCTTCCATTGTGCTTCCTATCTCCAGTCCTCCTCGTGAAGCGTAGAGCACAGCTTGTCCGATCAATGTTAGAGAAGCTAAGAAAAGCATGACGACCATAATCAGGCCATCATATGCCCAACCGGTGATGATTAGTCCCGATGGCATGCCTACCAGACTCAGTGATCTCCTCCATCCTTGATCTCGTTGAAATCCGAGTATGACATGATGGATAGAGATTATTACGATTGAGAGTCCGAACACCTCTTCTATATCCAAATAATCCATGTATGGTAGGAGTGCTATCAGTAGAAAGGCGGAGCCAAATATGCCAAAATCTTTCTCAATGTCAAATGGGACATCTTCCATCTCATTATATGAAAATCTAGGAGCTACTGGTTGGAGATATGGGTTCATCTTCTTCCATGAAAGATTGATCATGATCAAACCTACGAAAATTGGCCATAATAATGCGTTTTGGGAATCTATGTTTAGATCCAGCAGCCACAAGTAAAGGGTAAAGCACTGGACGAAAACTGAACCATGCAAGAGGATAGGCAGTCCGCTCTTTACTCCGTCCCACCCAGCAAGAAGGGCAGATATAAATGGTAAAATTCCACTAATCCCACCTGTAGCTAGGGTGAAAATATACCCATAGGTTCTGGAGACAGGTGAGAGATATTCTAGGGCATCGGGATTGATCTTCTCCTCGTCTACATTCTGAAGCAGAATTTCGTTTTCCAGGAGAAGATACTGGAGCATACCCATCAAACCCCCAGCCAGATAGCTGTAATCGTAATTTATGTCGCCTCCGAAATATCCGCCCGAGTTGATGTAGTCAAGTAACTGGAACACCGCCCAGACAGTAGCCAAGGGGCTGATCCAGAACCAATGAACGACCCCTTCCTTCCACGCACCTGCAGAGATTGCGGCGACCACAATAATCGGGGCTACTTTTGGGTCTGGAAGTAGGAATGTAGCGGCTAGGAGGACTGCGACTGCCGGTCCGAACAACTGCTCAGGACCATATCTGGATCCGCCTTCTCGTGACTTCTCTTGGGGCAAGTAAATTGAAACAAATGCGGGAACAATTAGTAGAAGTAAGGAAGTCCATCTGGGAGAGGCAAAGAATAGCAATTCTGTTGAGTCTCCCAGATAAGGCAGGGAGTCTAGTAATTTCCAAATCGTATCTCCCTTGCCTTCGAAGAATGACGCGTACGCCACTGCAAAAAAAGGCAGTGAAATCAAAGTAGGGGTGGAAACATGCAATGCTGACCTCTGTGCTACAAGCACAAGAACGGGTAATGCCAAAAGTCCGCCAGATACATCTGTCATGCCCGCAAGGAGAAGGAGAATCAGTGTGATGGAGCCGATTGTTCTGGCTTCTCCGGAAAGATCGAAAAGTTTCTTCGTCCTGAAGCTGACGAACAGAGGTACCGATGCCACTAATGCGTCCCTCAAAACCAATGAGGATAAGCGTCCGCCTTCGAATTCAAAAATTACAGCTGAGATTATAGCTGCCGATACAAGATATGCCATTCCCACCAATTTTTCCAGTGGCGTAGTGTGGGAAAAGCCACCGCCCTCAAAAATAAGCAAAAGTGAGACAAGGGCTAAGCACAAGAGCGTCAGAGATACGCTGGTCTCCGGATCGAGAAAGAGTTGCATATTGTGCCCGTTGGCCAGATTGTTAGAAAGGAACAGCAGTATTAGGGAAAGTATCGCAGTCATCTCAAATCGTAACATTAGACTTCGTTCCCCAGCTCGATGATAGTTGCATATTGCAAATATTGACGCTGCTGCGACTATCGGAAGCAGAATATTGAGTTGAGTTGGTTGGACCTCGGTCTGGAAAAATAGAGAGGCTAGTATAGGAGAGACCGAGAGAGCGGAGAACAAAAACCTGGTTTTCTCATCATCAAAATCTTCCCTTCCGAGTACATAGTGAAGTTGGTATAGAGATGCTGCTGTGATGAAGATGGAAAGTGAGACGCTAGACTCTTCCAGAAGAGGAATATTTAGAGAGGCCAAAACGAGGAGCATCGGAGGGCCATCGAGAACACTGATCCTCCCCCTTGCTTGCGCCCAGAAACCGAGCGAAACTAAAATCGGCAATAGCAAATATGCAGAGCCTTCGACCGATGATAAGGAAAAGTCTCCAAAGGAAGCCAGTAACCTCTGATTTTCAGATCCGATGGCGGCAGAAATCCACCAGGATACAATCATGGCCATGAAGGTAAGTCTGACTACCCAGTCTCTGGCCTGGGGCCTTGTCTCTAAGTATACGAATGCAGCAATCCCCACTGCCCACCCAATTAAAGCGGCTTCATCAACGAGAAGTGCTAACGCAAGAGCGAGTCCGATAGGCATAGCCGGAGTTCTTTGCATTGTTGTGGGGGCGAACCATCCCACCAAAAGGGCGAACCATAGCCAGAATGTTAGGCCAAATGGAAATTCAGAAACAACGTAATCTGCGAAAACGAAGTCGGCACTACTCTCAGTGGCATACAGTTGACAAAACAGGATTGCTGACACTACAAATCCAGAACCATTCTCGATCATTTTCTTCGAAAGACTGCGATCAGTAGCAGTGATTCCGACTATCAGCACTGCGGGAACAAGTAGTCCTGCATATTCTATTTCTCCTTCCCCCAGAGCGATATAGATTGGGAGGAAAACAGCCATCCCAGATGATAGGAGATAGAGAATTGCCCTGTCCAGCCTCAGTGAGTAGAAGATCGCTGAACCCGTCAGAAGTACTATTGATAAAGTTACAAAGGTTTCCAACTCCCCTCTGGAATAATCTAGCCATATTCCAATGGCACTGAATGCAAGGCTAAGTGGAGCTAGGATTACTATTGTTCTGGGGAGCGTCCCCAAGGAGTGTCTCTTAATCGATCTGGTACTAATCTCCATGACCAGAATCATACTTATTGTTTGAAGGGTAGCTAGCCATACAGGCATCCAGACATCGCCATCTTGAACAGAAATCCAATCTTTCTCCTTTCCGGCATAGAATACTGCGAATCTTGGGAGCCAAACTGCGGAAAGAGCGCCCATCAAAACACCAATCGCACCGCCATACTCCTCGATTGGGTTCTCTTCTCTGTCAGGACCGTTCTGATACCTGAACCACTCATGCATTCCAATTACCGAGATACCTGTAAGCCCGGTGATAATCCCCAAAGTCAGATAGGAATAATCGTCACTAACATTGACTACAGTCACATAATAGATTGCGTAGGCAAGCATCAGTCCCCCTGCAGCTAGTGAAGAGTAAAGCCCAATAAGGGTGGCATCGTTATCCTCCCTCAGAACGGTGTTTTCGGGGTTGTTATTGGGCGGTAAAGAAGAAATCGCCATACTTACTGAACATTGCCGGCG
>JAYZLO010000083.1:0-5650 GCA_036154175.1 Thermoplasmatota archaeon
TTACTGCGGCAGTCGCATAGCCTGGCCATTGCGCTGGATTGCTAATCCAGTGGTGTTTCACCTCGGGAGTTCGAATCTCCCCTGCCGCGCCAATATTCATCTGTAGAATGGGTATGGAGAGATGATGGTCGGGGCGGGTGCGGTTTCATCGCTAATGGTGGCTTTTTCTGTCATTATTATTACAGCACCATTATTCTGGGCTCTAAAGAGGCACCTAAGTCTCAGTCCGTCTAATGACAGATCGTGGGTTAACGACAACAAGAAAATGGCTACTGCCGAATTCAATGGTGACGAGGTCACGATTCGAAATATCAGAGACTTCGACTGGAGAAGCACCAGAGATTATGACGAAAGATGGATAGAGCGGAAAATCGACCTAAACCATGTGTCAAAGATTTGGTTCGTGTTGGAGTACTTTGACCCCTCCAGAAGACAAATGGCACACACGATACTGAGTTTTGAGATGAGTGACGGAACAAGATTGGCCTGCTCTATTGAAGTCAGGAGAGAGGAGGGAGAGAGGTACCACCCCATCAAAGGGATGTTCAAGCAGTATGAATTGATTTACGTGTGGGCGACAGAGAGAGATATTATCGGAGTAAGGACTAGGTGTAGGCAAAATTCAGTAACACACCTATTCGAAGGTGTTGTACTAGGTCCTGGGAACGAAAGACGAATGCTAGAATCTTATCTTAGAAGGACGAATAAACTCAGTTCGGAACCAGAATGGTACAACACGATAACGAATACCTGCACCACTAACATTGTCCGTCACGTGAATGAAGTATATCCTGGAAGGGTCCCCCGGGGAATTTCCATACTTCTTCCTGGCCTTAGTCCCAAGCTTCTGCAAAGAAAGAATCTGGTTAAGATGAATGGCACTGTAGAGGAAACTATGCGAAGTAGTATTATCGATGAAAGAGCTGATCTATGGGATGGCAAGAGTGATTTCGGAGACTGGATTAGGCAGTTTCCCGAATAAAAGGTTTCAACTAAAAGCTTCAAATGGAGCGATCGTGCTAGAGGTAAAGCCCTTAGTTAATCCTGAAAGAGTGAGTTGGAGGTTGCCCCCTTCGAAGAGTCATATGATTCGCTGGATTGCCATGGCAGCACAATCGAAAAATGAGACGGAGCTCCATTTCTCAGGGACCCCGGGGGATGATATCTTTTCGATGGCTGATTGTATGGAGAAAATGGGTATGAAGATAGAGAAGGGCAGAGGTAAATGGGTAGTGAAAAAAGGATTGAATGGCAATCTATCAGGTGAAACGGTTCTTGATTGCGGTAACTCGGGTACGACAGCTAGAGTTGTGACTTCTATTGCCGCTGGAATTGGATCCATTTTCCATATTGACGGAGATTATTCTCTCAGAAGAAGGGATGCGACTCATCTGAACAATGCCCTAAGGGAACTAGGGTGTAACATATCCGATGACTCGATGCCATTCTCAATTTCTGGACCTATTCTCCCACGGAATGCAACAGTTGACCAGTCAGAGTCGAGTCAAACTTTGACAGGATTGATTCTCGCCTCTCCTAGATTTCCAAATGGAGCGAGCATATTCCTGAAGGGTAGGGCGGTCAGTCGTGGATACAGAGATTTGACTATCGATATTTGTAGGGTATGCGGTTGGGAAGGTGGCATCGACTCTGGGGTCGTAGACATAGGGGGTTGGACAGTGAGAACTCCAGAAGTGGTAGAGATACCTGAGGAAATCAGCCTATTGCCCATTTCTCTACTATATGACAGACTTCACGATACAAAATCTATGAAAATAGAAATCGTGAATTCGGATTCTAGGATTTTGGAGGCGATAAATTCGATAATGGGATGTAATGGGGGAGTGGTCGATTTAAGAGATGCAAGTGATTTGATCTCTCCAGCTGCAGCTATAATCGCATTGGGCGAAGGAGGGAAAATTGTAGAGTCTTCACATGCCAAGGGTAAGGAGACAGATAGGATTGATTCGACTTTCAAAATGCTTTCTTCGTTCGGAATCTCCACGGAGAAGAGTGAGGATGGCCTTATCGTCCCAGGTGGTCAGTGGCCTACTTCTCCATCAAAACCTGTCAATTCCCATTATGATCACAGATTGGCAATGACTGCGATAGTACTGGCATCTTTGGTTGGCGCGCGTATCTATGGCGAGGAGAGTTGTTCAGTCACTCATCCAGATTTCATAGAAATGATTCTCGGAGAGACTGGTGGAAAATAGGATGAAAAATAGATTCATGGGGAGAAACATAGGGACTCATTTTTTACTACTTATTACCGTAATGATTTGGGGTTCGACATGGGCAGCGGGAAGATTTCTGAGTTTTGGCTTGAATGAGGGGGACCCAGCAAATCTGAATCCAGCCACTTCTGCTTGGCTAAGATACGTGTTTGCCTTAATTGCATTCTTCACTTTTTTTATCATATCTAGATCATATGATGTTGGTTTTAGATTCTTTCCTCCTGACAAAGATTCTTGGAAGTTTTCTATTTGGTTGGGTGTTTTTGGGACTATGGCCTATCAACTTCTTTACATGCATGGGATGAAATGGACTGCAGCAGGAGATGCTTCTCTAATGATTTCATTAAATCCCGTTTTCACAGTTCTTCTTGCCTCCCCAATGTTAGGACAGAAGATTTCTGCAAAAATGGCAATTGGTCTCTTAGTGGGAATTTCAGGTGTTTCTGTAATTGTAGCTTGGAGTCCTAATTCGAGTATCCCATTCGAACATAGGGCGATTGGAGATATCATGATTCTCGGTGCTGCTATGTGTTGGGCGGCAACAACCAACCTAACCAAAATTTTTCTTTCTAACGGAGGTGATATTTCTGCGCTGGAGGCAGTAGTTTGGTATTCCCTAACTGGATGGTTGCTTCTAACTCCATGGATGATTATGGAAATATGGGCCTATGGCGTCCCAAGTCCTAGTATCTTAGAATGGTTGACTGTGGCTTATCTTGGAGTTTTTTCTACTGTATTGGCGTATGTTCTATTTGCAAAGGGAATTGAGGTCATAGGGCCTACTGCCGCGGCATCCTACATATTCCTACTTCCTGTTTTCGGGGTTATTGGAGGTTGGTACTTTCTAAATGAAAGGATAGGATTTTCATTGATAGTCGGATTCATACTTATTGTTTTGGGAGTCAGGACGGTTCAGATAGAGAGCGAGCGTTTTGAGATCAGTTAGTACTATTTTCGGTGCCTTATGGTTAAATACGGGAGGTCGGTGGCGCGAAATCGAAGTGATTGAATGGCACGCAAACCCGCAAAGATGTATAGGCAAATCAAGGGCCAATCATTCACTAGAAGAGAGTACACCGGTGGAGTCCCTAATAATAGAATTCTAAGATATCACATGGGAAATAGAAAGAGGGCAGAGACCGGAGGCTTTCCCATAACCATAGAGCTCATGGCCGACAATGCTTGTCAGATTCGAGATTCAGCCTTAGAGTCTGCCAGACAAGTTGCTAATTCCACAATAAGAGAGGAAGTCGGGGCGATGGGATATGCACTTAGGATGCACACTTATCCTCATCAAATTCTTAGAGAGAATAAGCAAGCTACGGGAGCAGGTGCTGACCGAGTTTCACAGGGAATGCGGCTTTCTTTCGGAAAGAATGTGGGTACTGCCGCTAGAGTTCAGAAAAATCAAACTGTTATTTCGATCAAAACAGAGCCAGAAGGTTATCCGGCTGCGAGAGAAGCTCTCAGAAAGGCAGGATGTAAGTTCCCCACGCCATGTACTGCCAAAGTTGTTCAGGGGTCCGAGCATTTGAAGGGTCTAGTGTGAGGCCAAGGACTTATGTCCCATTCAGACCCACTGACAATACTGCATAACTCACTTAGAGGGGCTCCGATAATTTGGAAAGGAGACTATCCTTACTTTATCCATCCGATATCTGATGGCATTCCCAGGATGGAAGCAGAAGTATTGCGAGCTACTAGAGACTTAATTGTCAGCATTGTTGACTGGTCAAAGATCGATTTGATCGTAAGCGTGGAAGCGATGGGTCTGCCTTTACTTGCTGCAGTGGGGGAAGTGACGGGAAAACCAACTTTAGTTATCAGAAAGCGCCCCTACGGCATGGAAGGGGAAGTAAGGGTAGATGTTTCAACAGGATATTCGCAATCTACAGCCTACATTAATGATATTTCTCCTGGAGAGAGAATCTTAGTAGTAGATGATGTAATTTCCACCGGAGGAACATTAGAACCGATACTAGATTCGCTTGAAGGGATGGGGGCTATTCTTCAAGACATAGTTGTAGCTATTGAGAAGGGAGAGGGTAGAGAAAGGCTATCAAAGGAGAGGCGGGAATGGCCCATAAGGACACTTGCAAAGATAGAGATCATTGACGGAAAGGTTGAGATTGTAGAGTAAGGAGTGATAGATTGGATCTTAGTAGACATGAGTTTGAGCTTGAAGAATTGGTCGAAAGGATCAAAGAAAACGATACCAGACTGGTTGCATTACAGGTTCCAGAAGGGCTCAAGATGCAAGCTCTTGAGATGATGGATCAAATAGAGTCTGAGACCTCTGCTAGGGTAGTTCTTGCGGCTGATCCCTGCTATGGAGCATGTGATCTTGTGAACGATAAGATGATGAAGATGGGTGTGGAATTGGTTGCACACATGGGACATTCACAAATGAATATTGATTCTGGAATGCCTACTCAGTTCATCCCAGTGACTTATGATGGTCAACCAGAAATTGCCCCCGTCATACCATATCTGGAGGGGCATAGAGAAATGGCTCGGAGTAGAATTGGAGATAATTCTGGACCAGTCATGACGGAACTCGATGGTATTGACAGATTCGAAGATATGGTTGGTAGGATAGGTCCACTAACTGACATAAAACTAGGCCTGGTGGGAAGTATTCAGCATCTTCATCTCTTACCTACGTACAAAAAATATCTGGAGGATGCGGGATTTGAAGTTTCTATTCCAGAAGGAGGAGCGAGGTTGACTTTTCCTGGTCAAGTCCTCGGGTGTAACTACTCGGGAGATGATCCATCCATAGGCCATTATCTATTTCTTGGAAGCGGTGACTTCCACCCTATTGGATTGGTGCTTCATACTGGGAAACCGCTCGCAATGTTGGATCCTTACACTGAAGAAGCAAAAGAAATGGGTCGCGAAAGAATAGAGAGAATCCTTAGGCAGAGATCTGGACTGATTATGTCATCAATGGAAAAAAGTACTTTTGGAATCTTGATAGGATCCAAACCTGGACAGATGCGGAGAAATCTCGCATTAAGAATGAAAAGAAAGTTGGAGAAACATGGTAAAAGAGGATATCTGCTAGCTCTCGAGCATGTTGGTCCGGAGTTGATTGACTTCTATCCAGTTGATGCCTTCGTGAATACCGCTTGTCCCAGAATTGCCATAGATGATGCAGTTAAATATGCTAAACCAATGATTACCCCGTACGAACTTGAAGTAGTTCTGGGGGAGAAAAAGTGGGAAGACGGATACAAGTTTGACCAAATTCATTGAAATCATAGACTACCGTCTGAAATCATTGAATAACTTCCGTTCTGGAACTATACTTAGAGTAAGAAGAGATTTACTCTTCTTCATCGTCGTCATCTTCGCCAAGGAGTGCTTCCCAGTCAAGATCCTCTTCCGCAGACAGGAAGTATAGAGCACCC
>JAYZLO010000084.1:0-18843 GCA_036154175.1 Thermoplasmatota archaeon
ATAAACGTCTCAATAAGGACCACTGGAAACATTGTATTCGATATTGGGGAAACAAAGTTGTATGTTCTGCCCGGTGAGTGTGCATTATTTCCTATCCAAGTAAGCAAATACTTCACTTCCGGCTATCTTGTATTTTCCACACCGGGGGGACCTTCTGAGAGACCTACTGGCTCGGATATCAATACATGGAGATTTGATCATTGGACTGTAGATCTAGATTTCTCTGAATGGGGTAGCAGCTCTTCTTCTGCAGATCAGGATATCTATTGGGCCCAGGTTGGAAATACCTACACAGTCACAGCCGAGATGTGCTCTCCTTACAATGCCACAGCCGGAATAGGAGAATCAATCTCAGTAAGGGCACACCTAGATGGAACCCCTAAGGTCAGAGACTCAGTATTAATCCTAACAAATGTCCTGCAGAAATACGAATTAGATGCGGTTGTGCCAGAGACAATTCTGGAACTATATCCTAGCCAGTCATATCAAATGAATACGACCATTTCGAATTCGGGAAATGGTCCTGATAGATACGACATAACAATAGAGTCAATTGTAGATGATACAGGGGGGTCTTTTGTTTGGGATATGAATATCCCCAGAATTCTTTTCCAAGAGCTTAGTCGGGACGATTCGCAGACAGTTGCAATAGACATCAATGTTCCAGAACAGACATTAGCAGGGGAATATACAATCACCTTTAATGTCCTGAGTGAGGAACCGTTCCCCTGCACTGAAGATCCATGTGAGGGGACCAGACTACAGGATCAAATTGTTCTGAGAGCTACGATTATCGAGTTCCATGACATGAGGATATCCCTAGATCCATCCGTTGAAAGCAAAATTAAGACCACTGCTCCAAGTAGGATCGTCCGTTTTACTCTAAATGTCTCTAACTATGGAAACGTACCCGATCAGCCTACTATCCACAATCATACATATGACGACGTCAACAATATTTGGACTGTCAGACCGGGCCTAGGCTCGCTTAGTACGTGGGAAATTGACTATGCGCTCTTGGACGGCTTCAGGACCGAGTTCCCCGTTGAGAAACCCTGTGTGGAAATGACGGTCGAAGAAGAGAACCAAATCTCTCAACAAATATCACAAGGAGAAGGTCCCGAATTCTGTTATGTTACTGCAGGCAAAACCGTCACATTACCTCAAATGCAACCGTATTCGACACTACAATTAGTGGTAATTGTTACTGTTGCACCAGACGCCTCTCTAACTGATAGAAACATAGGAATCAAGGTCCTCTCAATGCACGGATCTTCGGAAGAAGGTGGTGATCATGACGAAACAGAGGTTTGGACCGACTCTTGTACCCTCGATAGCAACTCTGACGGGATTCCAGACAATCTTCCACCCGATTGCGATACCAATGAGCAAATCTTGGAAATGAGACTAAGGGCGCCCGATCTGGTTCTCGAGAGTGTAATTGCTCCAGAAAAACAAGCATCAATCGGCGAGATGCTGTCTGTTAATGTCTTTATTTCTAATAGAGGGAATGCCCATGCCTCTGACGTCAATATTATTCTGTGCAAAGATCAGTCTGAGACCGATATCAAAAGAAATGGATGCAAAGAGGAAAACATAGTCTACAGGCAGATAGTTAAGGCAATAATGCCAATTGGACAATCAGATACAGACCAATCGGACCCAATAACTCTTCTATACATGGTTGAGGCAGGTAATCATGATATTGTAGTTGTAGTTGATCCAGACAACAATATCGTTGAGACGGACGAGAATAACAATATCGAGAGTATCGGCAACATGAAGTCCCCATTGGGGGCCATCGATGTTGGTCGCGAAGTGGTGGTAAGATATTCAGTCCCAGTAATCATTGTGGGTGCGACCTTCTCGTTGGTTGGAGTTGCAGGATTTGTTATTTGGGGGAGGAGGACAGAGGCCCTAGCCAGATTCTCTGAACTAAGCAGTTTAATCCCAGGGTCAGATGAAGACGATATCGTCTTCTAGCTTATTTCACCATCCACCATGGTAGGTTGCCATGAGCATCCTCCCCTGCTATGAAAGATCCCGAGGTAGAAGACAGGTCTCTCATTAGCTGCTTCCTCAGCGTCTCCATCATCTTCTCTGCATGAACCGACTGAATTCTGAGGCCGTTCGAGAAGGCATCCAGATCTAGAGGACGTCGAGGATTTCTCATCATGGCGTGAGCAAGCTGCCTTTCCTCATATGAATCAAAATTCTCTTCTACACTCGGGGATACTTTGTTCATCACTTGCTGATGAAGGGAAATAATGGCATCTCGCTGTTTATCCACTCTCTCTAACGCCGCATCCAGATCAGATAGAATGTCCATTGCATCGGCCATTTGTAGACTCTTCTTCGACCCAATTCGACCTAGTAGCGAACCAAGCCCTTCTGGAAGAGAACTCGCAATATTGTCAGAACTTCCTTTCGGCATTTTTCTATGTTCTGCTCTGAATAAGTCAGGCCCAAGATCAAGCCTAATAGAAAATGATTGATTAACCGTGTAAACCTTTCTAGGAGGCCCTCCCTTGTCGGATTTTTTCGATTCGGAATCAACGAAACCAGCTTCTTCAAGAACTCTAAGATGCTTAACAACTGCCTGTTGACTAACTTCAAGCAACTCTGAAAGTTGTAGAGGGTAATGAGGCTCCTTTACCAAGTGTCTCAGAATATCCCTCCTTGTAGGATTTTCAAGAATATTCAGAGCGTCATCGAAGCCAACCATTACATGCCAACCTATGGTTGGGTAGTCAAGACCCCCATAAAAACCCAGTCTTAGAATTACTGCGGTTGAATGGGTTCCACTCAACCCTCGTCCCAAGACTTCCAAGACTCTGGTATCTCTTCTTCAGGAGCATTAATTGACTCCTTTCCCACAGGTCCATCGATTTCTTTGAAGGGCTCTGGAGCTATTTGCCTCTCAGGGACATCATCTAATCTTTCCGAGCTAGTGATAATGACACTACCATCCTCGATAACAACAAATTGATCAGGGCTCTTCTTTTTGTCTACCCACGTCATTACTGCCAAAACTATTCCAATCATTCCGATCGGAGTTCCTAGGCAACAACCAACTAGTATTAGGCTAAACCAGATACTCCCGATAATTTGACTCTGAGATTTTTCATCGTCGACTATCCAAAGAAAACCTTCCTCTGCATTGTTTTGAATTGTGAATTCACCGCTAATTTGCTCGAAAACTCTTACTGGAACATAAATCGCCCCGTCTACCCCCGCTCTTTCCGAGGATTCGATGAAGTTGGGACTCCTCCCTTGGATTTCATTTCCACTTTTATCTTTCAAAGTTAGTTGCGCTTCTGAAGTGTCGCTACCACTTTTCCTTAACGCGGTAATCACGATACTATCTATCTCAATAGAAACCTCTTCCCCCGGGCCCAATTTGACAACATTGTTATTTTCAGGATCGAATGCTTCAATCATCTCTGGAGATATCTGCCATATTGAAATTGCAGCAATGAGAAGTAGGATTGCAGATGAACCGGTCGTGATTCTTGCCCATCGCCTCCTCCGGTTCGACATACCCTTGCCAATCCACTAACAGGTTTCAGACTTTGTTAGTAAGAGAAACCTAGGTTACCCAGCTTCTCTGGCAAATAAGTGTCAGTTACGAAGTCCAATCCATACTTCGCGAGAGACTGCTGCTCGGCCTTCTTCCCAATTTCTTGCATCAGACCAATTTGCTCCTGCCACCATCCTGTAGAAAATCTCGGATCACTTAGCTCGGCATTCAGTGCGGTCAAATCTTGCTTCGTTAATTCGTCGCTCGGTAAGTCGTATGCTAGAATATCATCAGCTGTTATGCCGAGGTAAGTCGCCTCCTTTGTCGCCAAATATTCTGAAATATGCGCTGTCTTAATTGCTCCGTAGGCTATACTGGCAAAAATCCTGAACGACCAAGGATCACAATCAGCAAAAACCACTATCGGCTTTTTCCACTCCTCGCTCATCCTCTTCATGATGCGTCTTGTTGACCTTGCTGGTTGGCCCTTGAGATGGATAAGTGCACATCTTGACTCCTCATCAAACCCATTTTCTACCAACCTGTCAAACATTCCT
The DNA here is from genome assembly GCA_036154175.1 of Thermoplasmatota archaeon. Lineage (GTDB taxonomy): Archaea > Thermoplasmatota > Poseidoniia > Poseidoniales > Thalassarchaeaceae > UBA36. The sequence goes on from JAYZLO010000084.1 coordinate 4,078, forward strand.
CCAGTTTCTATCGCCATTACGAAATCGATATCCTCATCAACCAGCCTCAATTTCTCACTTTCTACATTGTAAGGGACTCCATATCCTGAGTCACCAACGTCATCCCTGCAATTGATTCTCATCCATTCGCCTCTTCTGTTCCTCTCTTCCAATGTTATATTGACAATTATTCTTGCTCCATCCTCCTCAGGTCTAAGTTTGAAGTCCTCTCTTAGGCACTTGGTTACAATTTCGAGATCCTCGGCTAGATTGTTACTTTCATTCTGCGATCCAAACTTCCCGTTCCCCCATCCCTCAGAGATGTAGTACATTTCCCTCAAGGTCGAGGACTTCCCAGAATCAATCATCTCTTCAATGAATTCGGTTATGTGCAAAGTCCTTAGGAGCTGTCTTGCCGAACCAAGACTTGTAGCATCTCTTACAGTCTTGCTTTTCCCATACTTGAATACACCAAGTCGACTGTCGAATGAAATGTTACTCTTTGACCTAACCGGTAAAGTCATTCTAGGAGGACTACCTCTCATCATTCTGTCATGCATTTCTGACGCTACGTTATGCAGCTCTTCAACTACCTGTTCTTTGCTCTTTCTTGGAGTATTTTCGCTCATTGACTATCACCATCCAGACCAAACCACTCGGAGCCTGTTTTTGGTAGAGAATCTTCAGATCGGATTGACTCAATCTTTGAATCTGTATCGAAGCTGTCAATTACAGTGACTGTGCTGCTCGACCCCCCTCTACTTCTGACCTCATCCATAGCCGCTTCTAGTGCCTCTGATTTTCTTTGCTCATCAAGTAGCTTTTCATCCATCCTAGTAGCCCCAATTATCTCTCCATTACCTCTGAAGAATACATCCGTTTCGTTCCAGTCACCTTTACTAAGTCCAGAGATTCCGAATTCCAAAATTGTTGCCGATCCTGGATTCAGGGTGTCTAGTCTCCATGCCCAAAGACCTCCTGCTTCCTTCCTTCCACCGGTCGGATTGTATGCCATTTTCGTCTCTGGTTTCTCTGGCCACTTCGCGAGAATAGTATACGCTCTAGCCCTCGCAGTATAGTTGTGTACGGTTATAGAACACATTGCTAACTTCTCTTGCTTGTTCCAGAAAAGCTCCTCCTCCAGAAATACAGCGTTCATTATCTGGGTTATTACCGGGGCTAAATCAGGCTCCTCCCTGTTTAGAAGCTCTGAAGATTTCTTTGAAATTTCAGGAAGAATGATATTTACTAACTCAAATTTTTCCTTCGCCTTTTTTCTTTGAGAGCTTTTCTTGAGATGATTTTTCAACCCTCTACCAACCTCTAACATTGCCTTTCTGATTTCGTCGAACACTTCCTCATCGTATGAGACAGCTTCTTTCGCCTCACTGGTGAATTGTACATTCGTCGAGGCTAGGTGTATCAGAACGGCAGCAGGACCTTTGGGAATTCCACTCCCTCCCGGTTGGTCCAAGCCGTAGCTTTTCCAATTTACAGACTCTAGGGCTTTGGTTAGAAGACAACCTCCTTGCTGATACATGAGTGGAACTCTGTTCGCAAATCTAAGGATTTCAATTGGGCCATCAGATTGCAGGTCGCCTCCAAACACTAATCCGACTTCTATCTGGTAGGGATTCCCTTGCGTGGCCTTTGGTTTCCTAGTTACAGTTGAAGCGAACCTTGAGTCGATAGCTTTGGAAAGTCCCTTTTTTATTAGTAGATCTTCAATAGGAGAAAGACAGTCAGTCGGGGGGTCTCTGAGAGGGACTGTTTGAAATGCCTTAACGAGATTTTGTGATTCCTCGGACCTGATTCTCTTAGGCGACCTACCCTCCTCAATATTCGCAGCAGATAAGATCCTCTTTGAAGCGGAAGGAGGGACGGACGAGAAACTCTTCTGAAGGAAGGAAGTCATCCTTCTTTCCTCTGCATCCCTTAGAAGCCTCTGCAATGTCCCCAAGTGGACACCTCTCGGATGGGGCCTGATTTCTCTAACAATCTTTGGCAGCTTATTGGAAGTCCTTATCCACTTACCCTCCTCAATCAATTCTCCATTCTTATCATAAACCACGAGAGAAATCGATGCATGGGGATTAACTATCGAGGTCATCCTGAGATATTGGTAGACCGATTTTTTTCCTCTCTGATATTTGGCTTTCATTTCTGTCTGTATTCTGAGCCCCTGTTGTACTTCTTCCGATGTCAAATCGTCTATCCAAGTATCCCTTCTTTCACCCGATTTTGTTGCCTTGTTCTTCTTCGTATCTATTCCTAATTCCACAAAAACAGCCGACGATTCGCTTTTTATTTTGGAGGCTACATGTGTTTTTGACCCAGTAGTTAGTTGGCTATACATCACGACTCCTGTTATTCCAATTCCCTGCTGACCCCTGGTCTGTCTTATCGCATGGAACCTTGAACCAAGAAGGAACTTTCCAAACACATTCTCTATGGCATCTCTGGGTATCCCCGGGCCATTATCCTGAGTAATTAGTTTCAATTCGTCGCTTTTTGTCCTTCGAATCTCGACTCTGATGTCAGGAAGAATCCTTGCTTCTTCGCAAGCATCGAGAGAGTTGTCAACTGATTCTTTCACAGCCGTAATTACAGATCTTTGCAAAGTGTCGAAGCCAAGAAAGTGCTTGTTTTTTTCAAAGAACTCACTTATCGAAACTTGCTTTTGCTTACTCGAAAGTTTTTCTGCGGGGTCCATTCATTCACCACCATCAAGTCCTCCCACATCCTAATGACACGGGGCTTGCAAGGTAACCCTTTCCAGTAGTAAGGCCGCTATTGAACAATGCCCCGAGCCAGCTTTCAATCATGAATTTCCAGTAAATATTTCAGGATGCCAGGCAGTAATTTTTCCAGTGAATGCGCTGGTCATTACTGTCAAGGGACTTGCCAGATATAACAAACCCGGGCCAGACCTGCCTTGGAAGTTTCTATTTATGGCAGAAACTGTGACTTGCTCATCGTTCTCACTTACTCCCGGTCCAGCTCCTATGCAAGCGCCACATCCGGGGTCAATTAGTTTCACTCCAGCTCGTTCGAAGACTTCTGTCCAGCCCATTTTCATCGAGAGATTCTTTACAGACATAGACCCAAATTGAATGTAACAATCAACTCTCTCATGAACTTTCAATCCTGCATCAACAGCCGACTGACAAACTTTGGCATAATAAGAGAAATCATCATCTTTACCAGCCGTGCACGATCCCGCATAAGCAATATCAATCTTAACCTCTCCAATTTCATCAATGTAAGCACCATTAGTTGGATCTGAAGGCACACCCTCGTCCGGATTTCCGGGATGGGCCACCATAGGCCTTATTCTGGCTAAATCAATTTCATGTACCCCCCCTCCGTATTCTGCATCTGGATCCGGAAGTACGAATGATTGTTTGATTTCACCCTCATTCAAATCTTCTCGTTTCTGAAGAAGCCAATCAACTGTCACTTGGTCAGGTTCACATATTCCAGTTTTCGCGCTACACTCTGTAGCCATATTACAGAGCGTAGCTCTCTCATCCATAGATAATCCTGCTAAGCCCGGACCTCCAAACTCCATACTCCTGTCCAGCGTTTCAGATTTTGATGCATAGTGCCAAAGAATATGCAGAATCACGTCTTTTGCCGTACACCCGGGATGCAACATCCCCACTAATTCAAATCTAATACTTTCTGGAACTTTTACGAATGCAAATTGGTTATGAACCAAATTTGCATACTCAGTAGACCCCACCCCATATGCAAGTGCATTCGAAGCGCCACCCATACAAGTATGAGAATCCGTGGCTTGGATGAAATCTCCTACATCAATGAATTCTTCCCTTGCAACTTGATGACATATTCCCGGGCTAACTCCGTTAGTTGCAGAATAGTCTCTGACTCCAGTATGAACTTGAAAGGCATTCTGCATATCTCGCAGTGTCTGGATCTTTTCTGCAAATTTTCCAAACCTAGGCACATCCGTGGCATATAAGAGGTGATCTTCGAATACTGCAAATTTTGAAGGGTTTGGAATCTTATATTCTAAACCATATTCCTCCGAAAGAAACGTGTGGACTTGTGCTGTAGTGAACTCATGTGAATAACCACCATCTACTTGAGCAAGAACCGCGTCACCAGGTTTAACATAGCCAATTTCTCCATTTACGCCAAGCAACTTGTTTGAAATCATTTTTTCTATCATGGTCATTGGTCTCTTTTCGGAACTAACTTTCGGTAGTAACACCTCGCCTTCCTTCAGTCTTTTCGCGAAAGGAAGTATCCCCCCATTTTCTAAAATTAGCCTACTTACCGGATCATACCTGTCCGTGAACTCTGAGACAGGAATACTTTCTCCATTCTGGAGCCTTTTCAGCATCTGATGATCCCCCATAAGCTGTCCGAGATTCAGATTATTTCTCTCATGGATAGGGGCAAACGATGCTGCAATGACAATCCTAATTCCGGACCACCGTTCACATTGGGGAGCCGTCTCTCTACTGGATCCAGTACCTTTTCTATGGCCAGAGACAATTACCTCGAACCCACCGTCAATAAGCGCCCTTGGCTCAAACACCCTCCTTCCCTCGTGAAGTAGTCCCGCATATGCATTCTCCGCAATAATCGCTGGGTCATGATCAAAGCAAACCCAAGCGGGAGTCATCACATCTGTATTGATGTCGTCTAACAGATCTTCTACTGTTAGATCATCCATTCTGAGATCCAATCCCTCGTAAAGCTGCTTACGAACCAACTCTAAGTCCTTGGTGAGGAATAGGACACGTCTATTAGGGCTTAGAGACACTTTCTTTGGCGGCCAAAAATCAACTGTCATCCAAAACCCTATCCTCGCCAAGGCAGATTCGTATTTCACGATTCTCAACATTTAGATATGATACTGTTCAGAAACGTTTGCCATATGATTGGAAATTATAATCTTAAATATGATGCCTATTGGGATTTTGTTACCTTTCGTGCGAAAGGGGGGTGAGGATAATGTCATATCTTGTTGAAGACACAGTAAAATGCGATGAATGTGGAAGCCGTAATCTGAGTAAAGACGAATCCAGAGGCGAAGTCGTATGTGATGACTGTGGGCTTGTTCTGGAGGACAAGGTAATCGATCAGGGAGCAGAATGGAGAGTATTCAGTCCAGAGCAAGGCGACCAGCGCGCAAGAACCGGCGCCCCAATGACAGTAATGCTTCACGATAAGGGTCTATCCACAGATATCGACTGGCAGAACAAGGACTATTCTGGTAAATCTATTTCCAGTAGATATAGGAGCCAATTCTACAGGATGAGAAAGTGGCAGAAGAGATCCAGAGTAAGTAATGCCACTGAGAGAAACAAGGCGATGGCACTTGCAGAACTGGACAGAATGGCCAGCCGTCTAGAGCTACCCAAAACAATTAGAGAAACCGCGGCCGTGACATACGGGAAGGCTGTTGATGCTAGACTAATACGTGGCAGATCAATTGAGGGTGTCGCTGCAGCCAGTCTGTATGCGGCCTGTAGAATTTGTGAGAACCCCAGAACTTTGGATGAGATTGGCGAGGCCAGTAGAACCGGCCGAAAAGAAATAGGCAGAACATATAGGTTCATGGTTAGGGAACTCAGAATGAAGATTCCTCCGACTAAGCCAGAGGATTACATCCCCAGATTCTGCTCTGGTCTAGATCTAGACGCAGAGGTACAAGCCAAGGCTTACGAGCTAATAGCCGCAGCCCAGGAAAAGGAACTCACAAGCGGACGCGGCCCCACCGGAATCGCTGCCTCGATAATCTATATCGCGAGCGTACTTTGTGGAAAGCGTAGGACTCAGAGAGAGGTTGCTGAGGTAGCCGGAGTCACCGAGGTAACGATTAGAAATCGATACAAAGAACTGATTCAGAACCTAAATATCGAGTTGGAGATATAAGTCAGCTTCATCATGAGCAGCCAGTGGTGGAACCACACTCATTACACTTCAGACATGTGCCGTTTCGAACCATTTGACTGCCTCCGCAATCGTCACAAATATCGCCAGTGAACCCTCTCTCCTTTGCAGCCTGCCTTGTTCGTGATTCTGAGTCAATTATTGGAGCAACGGCTGCCTCCAAAGTCATCTGTACCTCTCTTTTCTCACCTTGGTTTCGAGCAAGTCCTTGTTCAGTAATCTCAGGCCTACTGATGGAGAATGGATCAAGATCCTCCTCCTCCAGTGGAACGTGCGCCAAATCATCTCTATCTGCATACTCGATTGCAAGCTCTCTGAATACCCAGTCAATAATGCTGGATGACATCTTCACTCTTCCACTACCGCCCTCAATCATCCCACTGGGTTCGAATTTGGTAAATGTAAACGATTTCACAAATGCGTCGATGGGTACTCCATGCTGTAGACCTATTGACACAGCGATTGCAAATTGGGAGAGAAGAGCCCTCCATGCCGCTCCTTCCTTGGAGGTCAGTAAGAAAATCTCGCCTAGATTACCATCTTCATATTCTCCAGTAATGAGTCGCACGCTATGCCCTCCAACTCTAGCTTTGAAATTAGCACCTCTCTTTCTGTCTGGTAGATTTCTTCTAGTCGCAATATAGTTTTGAACAAGCGCCTCGGCTACTGGCCTGGCAACAGGATCAGACGCAGGAATAGCACTTACTGCTTCTTCGACCATTTGCTCAACAACAGAAACCTCTTCATCCTCATCTTCAATATCCACTGAATCAACGAGTTGACTCATCAGAGGCTGTGATAGTTTGCTTCCATCTCTATAAACTGCACATGCTTTATTCATTGTGGCATGACTCAGGTTGTATGCTTCCCTAACATCATCAATTGTTGAGTCTGAAGGCATATTGATGGTTTTCGAAATCGCCCCTGAAATGAAAGGCTGAGCCGCCGCCATCATTTTGACATGAGCATCCCATGCAATCGATCTTTCGCCATACTTCCCACATGGTGTGGCACAGTCGAAAACTGCCAGATGCTCCTCTTTTAGGCCCGGAGCACCCTCAATCGTATTAAATCCGAAAATGAAATCATTAGCAGCCTCAATTTCTTGAGGACTGAATCCCAGGAATCCCAGAGTGTCGAAGAAGGGATCATCTAATTGATCTGCGGTTATTCCAAGTACGCTTATGCAGAAATCCTTCCCTATCATGGAGGGAGCAAAGGCGGATCTCAAATCGAAAACATCGCCAAGCTTCTCCTCAATGGAACTAAGGATCTTTGAGTCAAAACCGACATCCTTTAGCTTCTCTAAGGGCAAACTTGGACAGCCACTCAGCCTCTTGGAACCCATGATATATTCCTCAATAGCTAATACATCACTTTCTGAGTAGCCAAGTCTGGTAAGCGCATTGGGGACTCCGTTATTGATAATCCTGAGAGAACCACCCCCTGCTAGAGTCTTGTATTGAACGAGAGAAAACTGGGGCTCAACACCAGTTGTATCGGCACCCATGACGAGCCCAATGGTTCCTGTAGGGGCAATTACAGTGGTCTGCGCGTTCCTGAAACCAAACTCCTCCCCCCCTATCACTGCCCTATCCCAGCAACTCCTCGCAGCCTCAAGTAAATCCTTTGGACACTTCTTAGAATTGATTCCCATGGGGGGAACGGTGAGGCCTTCATATTCTTCATCCGGAACATCATATGCTGCTCTTCTGTGGTTTCTCATCACACGAAGCATATCATCCGAATTTCTATCATAGTCGGGAAATGGTCCGAGGATAGAAGCCATTTCGGCACTAGTGGCATAGCTTTCACCGCACATAATCGAGGTAATAGCCCCACAAACAGCATATGCTCGCTCATCATCATACGGAATTCCCATGTGCATGAGCAGAGATCCGATATTGCAGTACCCTAGTCCCAGGGTCCTGTAATCATACGACCTCTTTGCAATCGAGTGTGATGGGAATTGTGCCATAAGAACACTGATTTCCAAAGTGGTAGTCCATAGACGTACACTGTGCTTGAAGTCTTCAATATGGAACTCATGGGTATCCAAATCATAGTAATGCAAGAGATTAATACTAGCTAGATTGCATGCAGTATCGTCCAAGAACATATACTCAGAACACGGATTAGAACCGTTTATTTTTCCTGCCTTGGGGCAGGTATGCCACTCATTAATCGTAGTGTCGAATTGGACACCGGGATCAGCACAGGCCCATGCAGTGTATGCTACTTTGTCCCATAGCTCACTAGCATCCATCGTTCTGCATGGAACTGGTTCTCTACCCTCTGCAGTAGCCGCATCTCTTTCAGTCCTGAAGTAAAGATTCCACTCTCCACCTTCCTTGACCGCATCCATGAACGAATTTGGTACCCTTACAGAATTATTACTGTTCTGTCCAGATACTGTAGCATATGCTTCTCCCTGCCAATCAGTGTCTAGAGACTCAAATTCCAGACCCTTCCAACCTTGTCCGGCCAAATCCAAAATCCTCTGTATATGTGCTTGAGGAACACTATCGTTTATTGCGCGAACCATAGCCTTCTTGAGATCGATGTTGATTTTCTGATCGAACCTACCTTCATCTTCTTCGAACGCCCATATCGACTCCATAATCGAGTCTGCATGCTTCTGTAGAATTGAACTACCAATTACTAGAGCGGAGACCTTTTCCTCCTCCGAAGGCTTCCAATCAATATACTCCTCGATATCGGGATGATCCAAATCAAGGGTGACCATCTTTGCAGCTCTACGAGTGGTTCCGCCAGATTTTATTGCACCAGCGGCCCTATCTCCAATTTTCAGGAAAGAAAGAAGGCCACTGGAGGTCCCACCTCCAGAAAGTGGCTCCCCGGCGCCTCTGATATTGGAGAAATTCGAACCGGTTCCAGAGCCATACTTGAACAAAAGAGCCTCTCTGTTCCATAGGCCCATTATAGAATCAGACCCCCCTACTAGTGAGTCCGAAACCGATTGAATGAAACAAGCGTGTGGCTGAGGCCTCTCGTATGCACTTGTTGATAGAGAAACATCACCGGTGTCGGGATCTACGAAACTATGACCTTGCGGCGGACCTTCTATTCCATAGGCCCAGTGAAGGCCTGTGTTGAACCACTGGGGACTGTTGGGTGCAGATCGCTGACTAGCGATCAGATAGCACATCTCGTCGAAGTAGGCGCGAGCATCAGCTTCGCTTGCGAAGTAGCCATACTTCCAGCCCCAGTAGGTCCAGGTCCCTGCAAGTCGACGAAAGAGCTGTCTTCCATCGGTCTCACCACCCATTCTAATGTCAGCTTCAGCTTTCTGAAGCTTTTCATGATCCGGCTCGCTTCGCTGTAGCCAGACAGGCACCCCCTCCTCAGGAACGCTCCGAAGATACTTGGGAACACCGGCCTTGCGCAAATATTTCTGCGCACAGACTTTTCCTGGAATTCCGGCGAATCCCGATGGTAACTTAACCCCATTAATGGAGTCGGCAATCGACCCATCCGGATTTCTAATCTCAACATCCATGTCGATCCATTCAAAGGACTCAAACGGATCCTGGCCGGCAGAGGTGAACCTCCGTTCTATGACCAGTCCACTCTCAGAGTCGCCTTTGTCTTTGGACGTCTTGATTTTCGTCTGCATTGTTTAGTCTCTCCTAGTATTTGTAGTCAGGATTGGTCCCGCCTGTGCAAGGGAGTTGCGCTTCCGAATGGGGGGTGTTTAATGATTAGGATAAAACTCGACATAATGAAGAGTATTTTTCCAAAAAAATTTCCACTTCCAATATCAAAAACCAGAAGTCAGTCAACAATCTCCAGAGACCAATCCAGACTAGCCCCTGAGCGTGTAATCATTATGCCTACACTGCAATATTTCTGATGACTACTCTCAATTAGCCTCCTAACCAGCGATTCTGGGACTCCTCCTTTGACGATATATCTCATCATTATAGATGTGAAAACTTTTGGCGATTCATCTGCTCTTTCGGCATCAATCTTAACTCTAATATATTCTAGATCCTTTTTTCGATGTTTAAGCCCATCTATGAGGTCGATCAGTGAGCATGCTGCGTGACCATGAGCTACCATTTCCATAGGACTAGGTGAATCCGTTCCATAGATTTCAAATTGTTTTCCTCCATCTGTGGTACCCACATATCCCCCTTCATCCGTCCAAGTCACTTCTCCTTTCACAGGCCTCCGTGCGAAGCAACACCCTTCAAGGGTTGGCTTCATCTATGTCACTCTAGTCGGAGAAATGAAAATTATGTCTGAAGGTGAAATGATAACTATCTCTGAAGGAAAGTTGGAAGTACCAAATAACCCTGTAATTCACTATATTGAAGGGGATGGAATCGGAATCGATATCACTCCTGTGATGAAGAAAGTCGTCGATGTTTCTGTTGAAGTGGCCTATGATGGTAGGAGACAAATAAACTGGGTAGAAACACTGGCTGGCCAGAAAGCATACGATGCTACAGGCGAATGGCTCCCAGAAGAAACGAAAAAGGCGATGAGAGACGGTCTAGTTTCTATCAAGGGCCCTCTAACGACTCCAGTTGGAGGCGGGATAAGGAGCCTCAACGTGGCATTAAGGCAACAATTGGATCTTTTCGCTTGTGTTAGGCCTGTGAGATGGTATGAAGGAACTCCTAGTCCAGTAAAAGAACCCGAGGCAGTAGACATGATAATCTTCCGAGAAAATAGTGAAGATGTTTATGCAGGAATAGAATGGGAAGCTGGAACCGACGAAGTAAACAAAGTAATCAATTTTCTAAAAAATGAGATGGGCGTGGAAAAAATTCGGTTTCCAGAAACATCAGGCATCGGAATAAAGCCCGTGAGTAGAGAGGGTACTGAAAGAATAGTCAGAGCAGCAATAAATCACTGTATAGATAACGATAAACAAAGCGTCACCCTTGTCCACAAAGGGAATATTATGAAGTTCACAGAAGGGGGATTCAGAGATTGGGGATATGGGCTGGCCAAGTCGGAATTCGGAGCTAAAGAATTGGATGGTGGACCTTGGTGCACTTTCGAAAACCCCATCACAGGCAACACTATCATCATTAAGGACGTCATAGCGGACGCAATGCTTCAACAGGTTTTGACACGCCCAAGTGAGTACGATGTCTTGGCAACAATGAACTTGAACGGAGATTACATTTCAGATGCATTGGCAGCACAGGTAGGCGGGATAGGGATTGCACCTGGTGCAAACATAAATTATGACACAGGAGTTGCCATTTTTGAGGCAACTCACGGAACTGCCCCTAAGTATACTGGGCAGGATAAAGTAAACCCGGGAAGCCTAATTCTGTCAGCAGAGATGATGCTAAGACATATTGGTTGGCATGAGGCCGCAGATCTAATTGTCAGGGGTATGGAAGGAGCAATCTCTGCTGGAACTGTTACCTATGACTTCGAGCGTTTAATGGATGATGCAACTCTTCTTTCTTGTTCCGATTTCGGAGATGCAATAATTTCGCATATGAATTAGAAACTCCATACAGGATAAAGTAAGAAAATTACACTAAGTATCTATATTACTACGTATAGCAAACACCCACACTCGTTGATTTATTTAAATCCAAATTACGGATATACCATGGGGTCTGTAATCGCAGGATACTCTCGCTCTCCGTTCACTAGGGCAATTAAGGGAGAATTAGCAAGAATAAGGCCAGATGATATTGCTGCAAAGGTAGTGAACTCTCTAATTTCGAATCTCGAACTGGATCCGAATCTAGTTGAAGACATAATCGTAGGAACAGCCTTCCCTGAAGGAGAACAGGGCTTCAATCTCGCCAGAATAATCTCATTTCTCTCAGATCTTCCGGAAACTGTCCCAGGTGTCACCATTAACAGATTCTGTGGCTCAAGTATGCAGGCAATACACGATGCTGCTGGCCGAATAGCGATGGGTGCTGGTGAAGTATTCATCGCCGGGGGGGTGGAGTCAATGTCTAGAATCCCTATGACTGGCTTCAACCCAATGCCAAATCCGAAGCTGAGCGAGTCTTCACCCGAGGTGTTCACTTCGATGGGCATCACTGCAGAGAACGTCGCAAAGAAGTATGATATTAGTCGTAATATGCAAGAAGAGTTTGCTGTAGAAAGTCATTACAAGGCCTCCAAAGCAGCGGAACAGGGTGCATTCCATAGCGAAATAATTTCTATAGAAACCACAAAGGGCACAGTCCAAGAAGATGGATGCATCAGACCAGAGACAAACTTGGAATCACTCTCTAAGCTCAGACCTTCCTTCGATTCTGAAGGGTCAGTAACCGCTGGAACTTCTTCTCCTCTCACAGATGGGGCAGCCTTCGTTCTAGTATGTTCAGAGTCGTTTGCATTACAAAACGGGATTAAACCGCTTGCCAAGATAATTTCAACTGCAGTGAGTGGGTGTGCTCCCGAATTAATGGGCATAGGTCCAGTAGAGGCTTCAAGAAAGGCTCTCGACAGAGCTGGTCTAAAAGTCGAGGATATCGACATTATAGAACTGAATGAGGCATTCGCAGCACAATCTCTGGCAGTAATTCAAGAGTTGGGACTGGATAGAACTAGAGTAAACTTGGATGGAGGGGCTATAGCTCTCGGTCATCCATTGGGGGCTAGCGGGGCACGAATCACGGGCAAAGCTGCAAACCTACTCCAAACTAACGATGGAAGGCTAGCACTTGCTACTATGTGTGCAGCAGGTGGCCAGGGAATTGCCACTATTCTAGAGAAATTTTGAGGGGTTTTTCGATGTCTGAGTCAGTTCTGGAACCAGAAGACAGAATAGACAGGGTGGCAGTGATTGGTAGCGGGGTAATGGGGTCCGGGGTCGCTGCTCATTGTGCGAATGCAGGCTGCGAAGTAATCCTCCTCGACATTGTTCCAGATGGCGAAGATGATAGAAATCTGATTTCAAGAGAAGCAATACAGGCTATGGTTCAGTCGGATCCTGAGATGCTGATGCACAAATCATTTGCAAAGCGAATAGTACCCGGAAATTTAGAGGATGATCTTCAAAGATTGAAAGACTGTGATTGGGTGATAGAAGCGATCGTCGAGCGACTAGATATCAAGAGGTCTCTTTATCAAAAGATTTCCCGGTATATTGGCTCTAATACTATCGTTTCATCTAACACATCAACACTTCCTAGGTCTTCACTAATCGAAGGCATGCCTAGTGAAATGGCGAGCAGGTTCCTAATAACTCACTTCTTCAATCCTCCAAGATACCTCCCTCTTCTGGAGGTGGTTTCACATAAACAAGTCGATCAAGATACTATTACAAGACTTGCAGAATTTGCGGATAAAAGACTAGGGAAGCGCGTGATTCATTGTAACGACACTCCGGGATTCATAGGCAATCGGCTGGGTGTTTTTTTCATCCAAAGAGCACTAAGTGCTGCGATTGAACATGACCTAACTGTAGAGCAAGCCGATGCAATGCTAGGACTCCCCATAGGCGTTCCCAAAACAGCGGTTTTCGGATTGATGGACCTAGTCGGAATCGACTTAATTCCCCACATAATGTCAAGTATGTTAGAGCATCTTCCCGACGACGATTCTTTCCATAATTTCGCTGGATATGGCAAAGAAATAATACAGCAAATGATCGTAGAAGGTTATACCGGTCGCAAGAGTAAAGGAGGCTTCTATCGACTTAACAAAGAAGGCGGAAAAAGGATAAAAGAGGCTAGAAATCTGAAGACTGGCGAATATGCCCCGGCGAATAGGAAAGCCGGATTTCCTTCTGCTAAGATGGGAAAACAGGGCTTAGCTCGAATAATGGACAGCCCAGACGAAGGAGCCGCTTTCGTTGAAGATGTATTACTGGATACTCTTTCCTATGCTGCATCCATAGTTCCAGAGGTTAGCGACGATATCTATTCCATCGATGTGGCTATGAAAGTCGGATACAATTGGAAGAAGGGACCTTTCGAGATGATTGACTCCATTGGTGTGGACGACTTTGCTGAGAGACTAGAATCTTCAGGTAGAGAAATCCCCCCTCTCATAAAAAAGGCAGTCTCGATAGGCTCGTTCTATTCTATGGATGATGGAGAAATAATGCGTTTGACACCCGAAGGATCAAAGGTCATTGTTCAAAGGCCTAAAGAAACAATTACGGTTTCTGATTTAAAGAGGAAAGGCAGCCCATTACGCCGTAATCCATCTGCAAGCATTTGGGATATGGGAGACAACATCCTCCTTGTTGAGTATCACTCAAAGATGAATGCAGTCGACCCGATGACAATTGAAATGCTGAAAGAAGCAGTTAGCATGGCGGAGAAGGAGAAGTGGAAAGGCATAGTAATTGGAAATGATGGTAAGAACTTCTCAGCAGGAGCAAATCTGGGACTTGTATTATTCGCAGTTAACCTTTCTGCGTGGAACGAAGTAGAAGAATTCATCAGATCAGGCCAGGAAGCATATCAGGCGCTGAAGTACTGTAGTGTTCCGGTAGTAGGGGCATCTGCAGGCCTGTGTTTGGGAGGAGGAGCAGAGGTACTCTTACACTGCGACTCTATCCAAGCGCACGCAGAGTCATACATTGGTCTAGTTGAAGTCGGGGTAGGAATCATTCCTGCATGGGGGGGTTGTAAAGAGATGCTAGCCCGAATCAGAGAATTTAACCTTGCTCCAGGCGGCCCCATGGGACCGATCATGAAAGCGTTCGAGATAATCGGAACTGCACAGGTTGCCAAGTCAGCCGAACAAGCACGATCAATGGGATTCCTAGGTCCCGATGATAGTATTTCAATGAACAGAGACCGTCTACTCGCAGACTCAAAGATGAAAGCTCTGACAATGTCAAATGGTTACACGCCGCCTAAACCATATACGTTCAATCTTCCAGGAAAAACA
>JAYZLO010000085.1:0-7216 GCA_036154175.1 Thermoplasmatota archaeon
GGAAAACCGCTCGCTGATATGGAGAGGATTGATTTCCTTAATTCATTAGCAGTTCCACCCGCTTGGACAGATGTATGGTATTGCTTCGAAGAGAATGGACACATTCAGGCCACAGGAAAGGACTCCAATGGAAGGCTGCAGTACAGGTATCACCCCAAGTGGAACGAGTACAAATCTATTCTAAAGTACCAGAATGTAGATGAGTTCGCGATCGCTTTGAACGAGCTCAGGAGGGAGGTTGATGCGGACTTGGATACTAAAGAGATGCTAAGAGAAAAGGTAGTCGCAATAGTCGTTAGGCTGATTGACAGGTACCACATCAGAGTTGGTTCTGACCAATATGCGCAAGAGAACGAATCATACGGCCTCACCACCCTGAAAGAGGGTCATGTCAAATTCTGGAAAGGCAAGAAGGCGCTGGATGGAGAAATTGACGCGGTTCTAAATTTCGTAGGAAAATCTGGGAAGGAATGGAATCTGTTGATCAAGGATGATAGGGTGGCGAAATTGATAGAGCAATCGGGCAAGATAGGCGGGAAAGACAAAAATCAGGACCTATTCAGATACCTCGGCCAAGATGGGAAAGATTATGACATCAAGGCTGAGCATATTAATGACTATCTGGAGAAGCATATGAATCACAGATATACTGCGAAGGATTTCCGAACATGGGCTGCTTCCTGGAAGACCGCCTCTAGGTTGGCTATGGTATCTGAGGCTAGTGAGAATCAAATTTCCAAGCTACCAAAGCTGCATGAGAATGCAGTGAAAGAATCCGAGGATACAGGCTTCCCCACTTTCATAAGGTGGTCAGGTCAAACTCTCAAAGGTACAGAAGGATTGGCAAAATTGGCCAGCTCAGGGAAGCTACCCGGAGAGACTGATAACGAGAGGAATGCCACTCTTCTTGCTGTAATTGACACCGTTGCTGCAGACCTGGGGAACACTAGAGCCGTTTGCAGATCTTCCTACATACGTCCAATGTTCATGAATGACTGGGAAAATAGAGTGTTCATGGAAAGGTGGGAAAAGGCAAAGAATGGGAAAAATAGAGGGAAGGAACTCCTGAAGGACGAGAATACGGCGATTAACTACATGAGGAAATGGGAAGACGAAGAGTTCGATTTCAATAGCTACTAGGGCATTAAAGCTGAGATCGTTATGCAGCCATCATGGGAGATGGAGTACACAGGCGCCTCAACCTTCTGGGTTTCCTATGTCCCATCCCGGTGCACGAGACCAGAAGGGTACTGGAAGAGGGTGATGAGGGGGAGATTATTGAAGTCATATGTGACGATCCTGAGACATTGCATGACATTCCAGCCCTCTGTGACAGGCTCAATGTGGAGCTCAGAGGTGTGAATGAGCAGAGTGGAGAGTATAGATTCCTCATAGCTAATGTGAAGCTAGAGATGTAGTATTGATATGTAAAAATACAGTCGTATTGACATGAGTGCCTCTAGAGTACATGAAATCGGAGATGTCCCAGCCGATGCCAGATTACCGACGGAGTTTGGTGAGTTTAGGATCAGGGTTTTTCATGAGGAGGAGACCAGCCTTGACCATGTGGCATTACTCCTAGGAGATATGGATGGACCCGATCCAGTATTGGTAAGAGTCCATTCCGAGTGCCTGACTGGCGATGCATTCGCTAGTCTAAGGTGTGACTGTGGCGCTCAGTTAGAGAGTGCTATGAAAACGATACAGGACACAGGATGGGGATGTCTGGTTTATCTGAGACAAGAAGGAAGAGGTATCGGCCTTCATGCGAAAATTCAGGCATACAACTTGCAGGATCGAGGTGTTGATACACTCGAGGCTAATCTGATGCTAGGCCATCCTGCAGATGCTAGAGATTATGGAATAGCATCTGAAATACTCAAAACAGTGGGAATTGAAAGAGTCAATCTAATGACAAATAATCCTGACAAAGTAGCTCAACTTTCTGAACATGGAATAAACGTAGAAAATAGGGTCCCACTAGTAGTGGGCGTGGGTGAGGGTAATCTCGGCTACCTCTCAACGAAAGCTAGTAGGATGGGTCATCAAATCAGTGATGAGTCCCTCGGAAGAGACGTTTGAATGGGGCCGTGACCGGGACTCGAACCCGGGCCGGCGGGACCACAACCCACCGTGCTAACCGCTACACCATCACAGCCAGAATTGGTATTGCGCGAACCAGCCCATATTTCAAGAGTTTTGAAGTATTTCTTGACTATTCTGTGACCAACGACTTGAAGGGAGGGAGGTCTCCGTTAGCTGCATGGGCAACAGAAAGGGTGCCATATTTCTTGTTACATTAGTGATATGCTCACTCATTTCGCCATTGAATGCGGGAGATTCAGCAATATCCTCTGAAGAGGTGGAAATTTTGAACGCGGGAGAATTTGATGACAATAGTGAGTGGGTTTTCTCCAGCACCACCGGTTTTACACAGAATAAGGCGGAATTCACCAGAGGAATAGTAGCAGACGGAGAAATGTCATTCACTCACGAAAGACCCGGTAATTTTGAGGATTATACTGCATGGGCGAGTGTCGGATGTGATGACTGCAATGCAACATTCGGAGAAGCTGATGGATATTACTCCTGGTCCAAGGGGCCAGATATAACCATGGGAGGATATTCATTTCCTGGTTTATCATCAATGGATATAGAAGGGGTATCACTAGTTATTTACTTCTCAATTCCAGATGCGCTTCCAAGTGATGAAGTGAATATTTTACTTCAAAACCATGGTTCAGACATCCTGGTAACTACCTTCGCGAGAACATTGAGCTCTGTTAATTGGATGAATGAGCCTCTAGTTATACCTCTAGACCAATACATTGAGTGGGATTGGAGCAAGCTAGAGCAAACCCAGTTCACGGTAGATTATGTCTCCGATAACCAAGGTGCTGATGATTCAGAAGTGAGAGTCGATGCAGTTGGTCTTAGAGCTAGACATAATCAACCTTGGTATTCGTTTGAGAATTCAAAAGCAGAGCATAAAAAGATCCTAGTCAACTCTCCAGTGATAGATTTTGGACCCTATGACGGTCAGATATCCGGTTTTACTATATCCAGTTGTGGACTAATTCCGGAAGATGGCAAAGATTCCGTTTGGCTATTCCATGTAGACTCGGTTCCGGGCCAAGAATTGGGCAGAATACACATATTTGGAAGTGGAAATCATTCTGTTTCAACCTCCACAGAAGGGCCCGATGGAATATTTTCAGAAATTTTACCTGGTGAACGCCTCGATGAACCAAACTCAAGTCACTACGTAAAGGTGCAAGCAGATGATGGATGCATACAAGGAGCGAGAATAGATGTGAATGACCCGCAACTAGTTGTGAATGGTAGAGTATCAGGAGACTTTGATGGACTTTCTATATCTTCTAGCTACATTGGATTCGCAGTGGGCGATTCCCTCGTTCATTCTGAGCAGATGGATGAAGGATCATTTTCCATTTCTGTTCCTGTAGGGCATTTGCTGCCTTACTCTGGGGGGACTCTGGAAATCGGGGTAGGTACTAGGTTCCAATGGTCATCTAATGGCTCACCAGAAGTGACTGTTGTCCATATTTCCTCCATTTCGATTACTGGTGGATTCACCATAGAGTGGGATCGTGATCCAGTTTGTAACGATGTGGAAGATCTCTATTTGATAGAAGATGGCGGAGGTGAAATAATTGAATTTTCGTCTAGATGCACTGATGATTTGACCTCATCTGAATCACTAAGTGTAATGGCTGAGATATCGGATGATTCATTGGCAAATGTATCGGGAGATCGAAGTATGCTCATCATTGAACCGATTGGGGAGGCTAGTGGAATTGCAGAAATCAATGTACAAATTTCTGATGATGCGGGGAATATCTGGGCAGATAGTTTCACACTAGTGGTAGAATCGATTCCCGACTCTCCAGAAATTATATGGTTTCCCAGTTCTACTTTCATAGAACTCGGAGATTCCAAGGAGATTTTCATTGAAGTTGAGGATCCGGACTCAGAATCCCTTATTTTCTCTTCGAGCAAGTCATGGGCAGTAGTAAACGAAAGTGGTTTTCTGACGATTAATCCGGTTCAGACCGGGACCCATGAGCTCACGATTTCAGTTAGTGACGGTACTTCCCAAGTCTCAAGAAACATGGAGATAATCGTGACTTCCAACCCTGATCTCACATTAGAAACTATGGAAATTAGAATTGGTGGGGTAACGGTTGATGATGCTTCAGTTGGTGATGTGATTGAATTAGTTGGTTTTGTTAGAAACCAAGGCAGAGGAGCAGCTGAAAACGTGACATTTCATTGCATCTACGATGGGATACTTGTTGGTACTGGAACCATCGTCGACATGGGTCCGGGAGACCTGAAGATGGCCATATGTGATATACAAATCACGGATTCTACTGGTGATTTAAAATTTGAAATCAAGATTGATGGTGCCAATACACTAGAGGAAAGTAATGAGGAAAATAACATTGGAGAGTTGAACATTGTTATTGGGGAAGAAGATAATGCGGGCGGAAGTAATGCTAGGTCAATAGTAATATTATTCTCTATATTGGCGATTATTGGGGCTATTTCACTTAGTCAGCTGGGTCCAAAACCTGTGAAGAAAGAATTTGAGAGAAGGAAATAGCTGATTTGGGGTTTCATCGATACTGGTTTGGCCGATAATCGACTGAAATTAGGCAATGGTTAAAGAAGAATTGAGGGCGATATGGAATCGCTGCGCTTGGAAGCCTCGGCGACTCGGCCAGTGGTGTGTGTGAAAATGATGAAACTGAAAATACGTTTGGAAACAGACGAGTGGGTATACGAAGAGCACGAAACTGCTTGACATATTCTACTCTCTAGACCAAGTTTGCGGATAAGTTCCTGGCTCCATAATAACGTTGCTTGGAGTGGCTATTTGGCCGGATTTCATGTTAGGTATTTCGTCTGAGTCGACAGACAACTCAGCTATGGCTACAGCCTCTTCCTTCATACTGGAGAGCAGCACTCTTGAACCACTTTTTACCCCTGGCGTCATTGAAACTATTCCTGGCCTAGCTAAAGGAGCACCATGGGAGATGGCGCCCACTGCCCCATCCTTGATTACGAGACGTGGAAGATCATCGAGAATTCTCTCTACAGGGGATATTAGTCTGATGAGTCCTTTGTCGTCATCATGCTCCTTCCAAAGAAATATAGCATCCGATAACTGATGCATTGTACACGCCATTGTATCCTCCAAAGAGCCGCTGCCTGTGCGATGTAGTTCGAGAAGCTCACACGGATTTCCTGAAATTAGTCCTATGTCTTTTACCAAGGTACGGATGTAGGTCCCTGCCTCACAACTTATTGAAATAAGGTGTATTCGTCCCCTTTCTCCGGATTGGATCAGAGTTGATTCTGAGATATTTCTGGAACGAACTTGTATCTTCACTGCTGACTCTTTAGGAGGGACATTGAAAATATCCCCAGTTAGGTCGCCAATTATCTCTGAAAAGTAATCCTCGGGCATTGATTCTTTGAAACGCAATACTGCAACATACCTCTTTGGCTTTTTGAGTAGCTCTGCTGTAATTTTGGTCGATCGGCCGCAGAGTAGAGTCAAGAGTCCAGTAGCGAAGGGATCCAGGGTCCCGCCATGGCCGATTCTTTTTATCCCCAACATTGAACGAACCCAAGCAGCTAGTTGATGGCTAGAGGGTCCCGGGGGTTTGTCGACTAGAATAAAACCGCACCTCATCAGATCTTCCAAGGACCTATTTGATGGGTTGATGCCGAAAGATGGATTTGAGACTGCAGAAGGATCAATGAGTACGATCTGCTCAGCATTCATCTAGCCACTTCCTTATTTCTAGATCTAATTGATCGAAAACCTCGTGTTCGTTTTTTTTGTCTGCATCTATAATCAAATTATACGGAGTCATGTCATCGAGGTCAATCCCATACAGGGCATTGTACCTTTCCATGTCGTCTCTCTGCCTGTTCTGCGATTTTAATAGGCATTCTTCTATTTTCCCCCCTTCCCTTATCTGAATTCTTCTAGCTCTCTCAATATCGGTCACATCTACCCAAACACGGAGGCAGTCTATCTGGTTCAAATGGGCCCACCAGCCACTTAATCTGCTCTCCACTATCTCTGGAGATTCTTCGGAGCTCATCTTCTCTTGCAATAGGGAGTCTAGAGCCCGATCCACATCAAGATCTTTCTTGGCCTCATTACTCAGCTGTTCTACCGTTAAACCCCTCCGGCTTGCTTCATCTCTGAAAACGTCGCCCCCGTTAATGGACGACCAACCCCTAGATTCTGCAATCTTCGTAACCAAAGTGGAAGTCCCGCTCCCGGGAGGTCCGCTAATGGTCAGGATAAGCAGGGGATCATCTCCACTCGTTTCTACATACATCACATCTGATTAGTCCCTTCGAGGTTCTAGAAATCATGTCTGAATTGCAGAAATTACAAGTTTCTCCGGCCCTAGGTGGTGCAGAATACTTATTCCCAGACTTGCGATTTTTTTGATTCCTAGAAGAAGAAATCCCTGTCTTTCGAGGGCCTGCTCTTCTCTGGGGCCTCCTAGGATTACCCCTGTTGCGCTTACTCTCCTTCTCCTCGAGCATGTGCATCAGCGGCTCTGGTATGGTCTCGCCCGATCGAACGAGCGGATGTCTGGAATATCTGACAATCTTGATATGTCTATCTACGATTCTGCCTAGTGGGGCACTCATTGCTATGTATGTAGCAATCCAAGCCGGGAAAATCCACAATACCCTAGAATTGAAGCTCCACATTGGATCCCATGGAAGGCTAACAAACCCGACTCTGAAAGACTCTACAGACTCTGCCATCCAACTAAAAATTGCAATGATGAAAACCATTGTGAATACCATAGGTTTCATCATTGAGGATTGCATTTTCAGCTGTTCGGGCATCATCTCCATCTGAATTGTCTGCATTTTATCCATCCTTGCAGTGTCCCTAGCCATCCTTGCCTCCCTTAGTTGCTTCCCTATCTGACGACTTCTATGTGAGAAGTGAGCCTGTTGCAGGGGGTCCATGAAAAAGGACCTGATTATCGTATTTACAACCATAATTGATGACCCCACAAGAAAAACTGTTGGTACGAAATATGTCTTGTGGAATGGCAGCATTGGCTCCATTACCGATCCAGCTGCGTCTGAAAGGCCGATCCTGATTGTTGGGTTTATCATCAATAATACCATCATGACCATGATTTGT
>JAYZLO010000086.1:0-5481 GCA_036154175.1 Thermoplasmatota archaeon
GTCTACTTCCTGACCTACATCATATACGTCCTCGAGGCTAATCTCCCCTCCGAGCCGTTCAATAGCCCAATCCAGTTTTGATTCTATGCTGCCACCTACTAGTGCCATCTCCATTATCTCAGGAGTCTTTGAAGGGACGCTACTGACCTTTTCGGGCTGAGTACATACGATTAGCCTAATATCGACCAAGTCTTGTTCCTTGAGAGAGTTTGTTGATTCCTCAATCGAGTTAGGTCCCCTCTTGGGTATCCTTCCGCCCCTAGTTGCAGGCTTTCTGCCCTCTTCAACGTCCCTCTCCCCTCGAGTTTGATTTGCGTAACGTGAAAATAGGTTTTGTGGAGGGTTCTCAGAGATGTCGGCCCATACCTCTCCAGCTGTCTGTTTCCCATAGGGAGTCATTCTGTAACCCCTTACTGCTAAAACATTCATTGGGGGCGCCTCAACAACTGTGACTGCTTTCCTAACTTCCTGTCCTGCAGATGTTGATTTGGGATTGGTGTCTCTAACTAGGATGTGAGTCATGCCAGCCTTCCATCCAGCAAATCCCTGAACTCTAACCTCAGAAGAAGCCGCTTCTGGCCATGAAGTGATTCGCGGGAACTGTCTAACTGCCCTCTTGCGCGGGCCATAGCCCATGCTACCTCGACGGGGTCGGTGTCGGTCTGCCATTGCATTTCCTCCGTTTTTACCGGATTCCTCCGCGTACGGAAGTCCCGGGCCACCAGCGTTATGGAAGTACCGTGACACAGGACCAGATCCGGGAAAGCGGATCTGGTTTGTGGGGTGCTATGCAGAGCCCTTTGTGTCTGGTACCTCACGCTGTGAGCGGCCTTGCGACAAACATACCCTATTTGAACGAATCGGGACGCTTTTTCACACCCCTACGGGGTGTTTTTTGGATGCAACAATTTTGAACCATGGATATTAGGTCGGCATCTGTGTCCCCGTATGTTGTTCATCCAGGCCTGTGTCCAGAGACAGTTCAGGCTAGGGCATATCAGCTTCAAGCAGTGGATGAGGCGATGTCTGGTTCAATGTTGCTTGTCCTCCCAACTGCAGCTGGAAAGACGGCGGTTGCGTGGATGACTATTGTGGAGAGGTTGGAAAAAGAGGGGGGTTGGGCATTGGTAATATCGCCAACCGTTGCTCTTTCTAATCAGCATATGGAAAATACGAGTTCAGTGATTTCCAATAAAGAAAAAATAAATCCAATTTCTCTGAGTGGGCAGAATCCCGCGTCCAAGAGAAAATCCCTTTGGGGTACTTCAAAGCTAATCTTCGCCACCCCTCAGGTTGTCAGGAATGATTGCAACAGTGGCATACTAACATTGAGGGACTGTAGTTTGCTAGTTGTTGACGAGGCCCACCATTGCACTGGTGATCACGCAATGGCAGAAGTCGTGGACTCATATGTTAATCAGTCTTGTAAACCACTAATCCTAGCTACCACAGCAAGTCCTGGATCAAGAAAGGTTCAGATTGAGGAGGTTTGCAGGAGACTGAGAGTACAAAGAATTCATCTTAGAACTTCGGATGACCCTCTCCTTTCTGATTATCTCGCAGAACTGGATGTGGAAGAAATTTGTGTGGAGGTTCCCGCTCAGATTAGAGATATAGCTGAACCACTGAGGATATGGCAAGAAGGTATAGTGGATAGAGAGCGGAGAATTGGCAGTTATGTAATGCCTGGCGCTATTAGTCAGGCTGGACTTTCCAATGCGATGGAAAGAGCACAAGCGGCTATACGTGATGGTAACCCTAGCGGTTATGGGTCATCATCACAGATTGCAATTGCAATGAGATTGCATCACCTGATTAATCACTTACTCTGTCAAGGTATTGCTGCATCTAGGCACTTCCTAAAAAGGATGGAGTCTGAGGATGGAAAAAGTAGATCATCAACTATTTTCCTAGAAGATTTGAGAATTAAAAAATTATTGATGCAGCTAGTTGAAATGGATGAGGTACATTCCAAGGTTGGGGCTGTAAGGAGGCTTGTTAGGGAAAGAATCAGGAGAGACGCTAGTTCCAGAGTGATTGTTTTTGCTAACTTTAGGGACACCGTTGAAGCGCTGGAAGATGCTCTGTCTGAACTTAATGGAATTAGAGCTGCGCAATTCATAGGGCAATCGAGTAGATCTGGCTCAGGCGGATTATCAGCTAAAGAGCAGATATCTAGATTATCTGATTTTCGAGAAGGCAAATCAAATGTTTTGGTAGCTACATCAGTTGGAGAAGAGGGGTTAGACATACCTAGTGCGGACCTGGTGATTTTCTATGAGCCGGTTTCGAGTGAGATACGGACTATTCAGAGGAGAGGAAGGACTGGAAGGAGGAGAGCGGGGGAGGTTGTGGTGCTAATTGCCGAGGGAACCCGGGACGAGGGGGCCAAGGAGTCGGCGAGGAGGAGGGAGGAGTTTATGCATAAGATACTCAGAAGGGTTTCAAGAGGTTTGAATGGACCTCGTCATGGGGGTCTGAAGAATATGGGGAGCTTTCGTGTAAAGACCCCAGATGGAATTATCTCAGCTTATGATTACATCACTGGGGAGCGCGAGAGGGCCAGAGGAGAGATGGCGAAGGAGGATGTCACGCCGAGGGAAGACAGGACAGGTTCAACTAGCTCACTCCCAAATAGTAACTTCAGACCGTCGGGGCAAACGGGATTGGATCAGTTTTAATCGCCTATCACTGCGATTCTAGTTCGGAGCTGGGCTAGCCTGTTGTTATGGTGTCCAAAGGCAAATGCTAGCATCTCGGTAAGGTGAATAACCGGAATATTTGTTGAAATTCCAGTTTGTCTGCTGGCCTTACCCTGGTAAATGTCGAGCACGGTGTGCGATAGAGTACAGGCACTAACAATTAGGGATGCGCCTTCTGTCTTCGCGTCGGAAATGACAGATGCAACTTGCTTCAGCACTGTTGGTTCCTCAGAGTAAAGCCCGGGGACTCCGACGCTCTGGGTCCTGCTCTCCCAATTGATTGGTACTCCGCCGAGAGATTCGATCAGGAGTTCCATGTAACAAGGATCGAAGACATCGTCCTCTCCGCATGCACCTTCCTGTTGGATATTGGGGCCATAGTAACCTGCGATTGGGAATCTAAGGGGGTTCCTAAGTTTGCTTTCCACCTTGTCCAAACCGATTTCATCCACCAGTACGTGCAGCAAGTGGTGAATTCGCAAATCTCCCTTGAGAGTGAGTCCGGAGGTTTTCTGTAGAACTTCATTTGTTTTGGCCAGAAGTAGTGGGTCCTCTTTCAAACTAGTCAGATCTTCGTGAAGATTTCCCGCCGTGGCTGCACAAGGTGTAATTATGTCCAATCCCATTGACTCCGCTATAGCGAAGTTCCTTGCATTGAGGGTGATTTGGAGATTCTCATTAGCCTGCCTGATAATACCTGCACCGCAGCTAGTGGCACCTTTCATGGGAAAGAGAGTGATTCCCAACGATCTCATTGCTGGATCCATGGTCTGGGCCACTTCTGTAGCGCTACTATGGGCCACATTACCTGGATGGTATGCGAACTTTGTTGCCATCAGAACCTACCATCCATCTCGTTGAATATGGCAATCACCTGGTGGTGATCATCAACAGATGAGTTGAATTGTTTTGGCATCTTACCAATTCCTGCAGGAGGTGCTAGCATCCCAAGTTGGCCATTGAACATATTGCCTCCTGTCCTAGTGAAGCCGAGAACCATCCTAGCAGTAACCCCGGAAAATAGGTTCGCAAGAAGGGCGAATGGGCCGAGAGCCTGCCGATAGATTACTGTGTCATTTACCATCCCACTACTCTTCACCGTCCATGCATACCAGTATACATGCTTTCCATGCTTCCCATTGAATCCATCAGCGGTTAAAACTGAGTTCTTGACTTCAAGTAGCGCTTGGCAAGATTCCCTGGGAATCGCTCTTTGTCGCCTGATTGGTGCAAAGTCGGTCTCTGCTTTGATGCCATTTGAGGATGAAAGTAATTCATCTATTTCCTCCATCTTGGATGGTGAAATTCGTGGATCACTTCTTCTTGCCCAACACGAGACTATCACGGACGGGCCGAGATATCCATTGGCATGTGGCACTGCATCGGAGCTTGCATGCATTATCATATGGCTCTGGAAATCTGTTTTGGCATGAATCTGGGAGGCCGTGGCAGGATCCATAGTTCCAATGGCGCCCTGTGGGGTATGGGCCCCTTCACGGGTGGCAGCGACCATCCATGGTTTACTGGCCTCCCTCTTCCTTTCCAGAGACCAAGGGTCAACTGCAAGATCCCGTATTACATCGAAACCTGGGAGTGGGGAGATTCGGAGGGATACCGAGTCGTCACGAATAGGCGCGATGGAGTCCAGTCTAGTCAAGCCAGGCATTACTAACCTACCATTAACTGAAATCGCGGTATTGGGATCGTCCACTGCACCCTCCCTGAAGGTTAGAGATCCGTCTTGGGACTTCTTCAAGGCCCTGAGGGCATCAAGAACTGAGGTGTTCCTAGGAAATGAACAGAGCCAAGTATCCGTCCCGGTGGTAGAATTTTCCGGATCGTATCTGAAAATATCAAGTTCTACCTGGATAAGTTCGGATTTCAAATCGGGAATTGAGAATCCGTCCTCACCTTCAACACCTGAAGAACCGTCTACATACGACTTGATTACATCGACCATTTCCTCGTGGAATTGCCCAGTACTGTCAACAGCAGCAAGAGCGGGAAGTACCTCCAATGCCCATTCGGCGGCTGGAGAATCGTAATCTACATCGCAATCCAATCTTTCGATAATCCTGTTAGCCCCTAATTCTTCCAAACGGCCATCCCAGTCCTTACCTGACTGGCAGAAGAACTCGTAGCTAGTGTCTCCAAGGGCGCAAACTGCAAAATGGAGCCCTTCCAGTTTTGAGGCGGACTCCGAGATGGCAAACTGCCACAGTTCCTCGGCATTATCTGGCATCTCCCCTTCGCCCCACGTTGAGCAAACTATCAGAGCTCTCTTTTTGGAGGATAGCGAATTGAAGTCGAATCCATCCATATCATGGATTTCGCCTTCCAAGCCATATTCCTTGGCCTGCTTAGAAATTTTTGCAACGAGTCCTTCAGAATTGCCCGACTGGGAGCCGAATAACAGAACTAGCGAGCGATCTCCGGAGGAAAGGAGGTCCTCCAAACCTACATCAGTGATTTCGCTATCGGAAGTAGTCTCCAGACCATCTGAATTTTCTACGGCCTCAGACGTTTCATCGGAATCTGAATTCACTTCCTGGATAGCTGTGCCTGTACCACTCAACTCAGAGAATATAGTTAGAGCTTGATTGGTAAATTCCGCAGCGGGTTCATCGTACTCGACATCACAGTCAACCCTATCCAAGATTCTGTTCGCACCTTGCTTCTCGAACCAACCGTCCCAGTCCTTCCCCGACTGACAGAAGAACTCGTAGCTGGTGTCCCCGAGCGCACAAACTGCAAAATTGCACCCCTCTAGCGAAGGAGG
>JAYZLO010000087.1:0-23402 GCA_036154175.1 Thermoplasmatota archaeon
TAATTTCCGGCTCCTCCTCAATTATTGCCTCTGGGACCTCCCTTTCCTCGATCTCGCTGTCTCTTTTCATCCCGAATAGGTCGACTATCTCCGGGAGTACACCCTTCCTGGACAAGTACAGAGATTGGGTCTTGGTGTACCTCATGCAGACGTTTGCCTTCTCGTCCTGGAACTCCCATGGCTGGATGACTATCAGGTCGCCCTCCCTCACCCACTGCCTCCTCCTCATCTTACCGGGGATCCTTGCCAGTCGAGTTTCTCCGTCCTCGCATATCGACCGGACCCTCCTGCCGCCTAGTATCTGGTCTGCAATGGCGAACATCTCGTTTACCTTCCGCTTAGGTAGAGGTACCCTGATCCTGTCCCCGCCACCTGATTCCATCTGGGCAAGGAGCTCGGTGTCGACTGCCTCCTCTCTGCGTGCCATTGGTGCTGGGGGATGGGCTGCATATGTGAAGTTGAGCCTAGAATCAGTACATCAGGGCCACTGCGGCATCTTCTGCGAAGCCTATGAGTAGCTCGCTCGAGGGCCCTATCCCGAAGGCGAGGGAAAGGATGGCCAACGTAACCACAACCCCCCTGACCATCGGATTTACCGGTGATCCGGAGTCCCCCTCGTTCGGCTCGAAGAACATCACCATACCGATCCTCAGGTAGTAGAACATCGAGAGGGCGCTGTTCAGCACGACCGCAACAGCAAGCCAGAATACCGGTTCAACGCTGGTTGCCCAGGAAAGGACCGTGGAAGCTCCCCCGGTCCCCGCAGAGACGGTTACGATCCCGTTTATCATGAGAAGCTTTGACAGAAATCCGGAGAACGGTGGGACCCCTGCTAGTGATAGCATGAATACGAACATTGACGCTGCTAGGAGTGGGTCCCTGCTGGAGAGCCCGTGCAGACCGGAGAAGTCGTTGCTGCCACCCTCCCTCTCTATAGATGAGAGAACCATGAATGGACCCATTTTGAACAGGACCAGAACACACAGGTGGAATAGTACTGCGGTAAGTATCAGTTCCGTGCCGGTCTTTCCTGCTAGGCCCGATCCTATCGCCGAGATCGCGGCGAGCATGTATCCGGCGTGAGCGACGCTCGAATATGCAAGCACCCTCTTTGGGTTGTCGCTGGAGAGGGCAGCTAGGTTCCCCCATGTCATCGTAATCACCGAAATCCCCGCTAATGTGACGAACCAGAATGCCGCGCCAGACATTGGCATGGCTATGATAACTAGTAGCCTGATCAGTGCTGCGAATCCCATGGCTTTCGAGGCTGTGGCTAGAACTCCCGCCACCATCGAGGAAGCTCCAGAATAGGCGTCAGGTATGGCCAGGTGGAATGGGGCTGCACCGACCTTGAAGCCGAAGGCGACCAGCATCAGACCTACTCCAGAAGCGGCGAGTGGGTCTAGTGTTTCCATCGACCTCCAGGACTCAGAGAGGTCCTCGACTGCTAGGCTGCCGTTCCATAGGTACAGAAGGGACATTCCGTAAATCCCCGCTGCGGATGCTACCGATCCCACAATGAAGTACTTCATCCCGGCCTCCCCTCCTGCGCCTGTCTCCTTGTGAAATCCGACCAGGACGTATGAGGAGAGGGAGGCGAGCTCCAGGCAAACGAAGAGCATGAACAAATGAGTAGACTTGGCCATAAGGGACATTCCCAAGCCGAGAGTCAGTAGCAGGATGTGGAAATCTGCCTGTCTCCTGTTGTCGTAAAGCGCAGTGGTCTTAGCCGACTCAGATTCCGCATCGTCTTCCTCTGATGGTATTGGGGCCCTGTTATCGGCAGGTAGCCTCTGTGTAGCCGAAATAGTGCAAAGGATGAGTACCGCCAAGAAAACATTACTGAGCAGAATGCTGAACTGATCGACCTCCAGTGAGCTTCCAATCAAACCGGACTCAGGGGGATCGAAAAGGGCCAGAAGGGAGGCTATCAGCGAGGTTAACAGGGTGGCTAGGGCGATTCTATTGGGAATCCTTGGGTCTCTGGTTGCGGCGAATCTGGTACCACCAATCAAGACAGGGAGCCTAAAACTAGTTAGAGGGATCCGGAACCTTGCATCGCCTAGGTTTGGGAATATGATTATTGCTACTAGGCCGATGGTCATAATCAGCTCTGGTAGTAGCAGTTGGACGTCTATGCCATCCAATTCCGAAGTCAAGGCCTCACCCCCTCTGACTGCATCGCCTCGGTTAGGAGATCGGTCATCACCTCAGTGCTCCAGTGAGACATCATGTCCCAGAAGAAGAAGGGCAGTATTCCAAACAGTATCGTTAGTGCCCCGAGTATGATCATGCCGGCGTTCTCGTGCCAGGTAATGTCTCTGGGCTCGTGATGAAGAGTGTCGGGCATCTTGCCCTCATGAGGGTCATTAGACTCGAAGATGGTCCTCTGCATAGAAGTGAGGTAGTAAACTGCGGTGATAATCAGGGTTAGTGCTGGGATCATTACCCACCATCCGAACGTCATCCAGAAGGCTATCAGGACTGCAACCTCTGCTACGAATCCAGCCATCAAGGGAAGGCCTAGGCTAGCCATCCAACCGAGCATCATGTGCCCAGCCAGCCATGGACTGTGGTGGGCTATCCCCCTCATGGATCCAATCTCCAGTGTATGATAGTGATGCTTGAAAGCACCAGCGACTGCAAAAAGCAGCGGGCTGATTATGCCGTGGGCGAACATCATGAATAGGGCTCCTGCGATGCCCAGCGGCTGCATAGTGGCGATTCCCAGAAAGATTAGCCCCATGTGGGAGACTGATGAGTATGCGACCATTCTCTTGAGGTTGGACTGGCCCATGCAGACCCATGCAGCGTAAGCCAGGCTGACCATGCCCAAAGCCACTAGCAGGGGTGTGAAGACCACAGTAGAGCCAGGGAAAGCGGTTACTGCTACCCTGAGGAATCCGTATGCCCCCATCTTCAGCATCACACCAGCAAGAATCATCGATCCCGCAGTGGGAGCTTGGACGTGAGCATCAGGTAGCCAAGTGTGGACCGGTACACTTGGCATCTTGGTCGCGAATCCAATCAGAAGTAGGAACCAGACTAGGTGTCTAAGGCCCTCGGTCATAGAGTCCCCGGATTCCAACATCACTAGCATATCGAACGTCCTCTCGGAGAGAGAGGAGCCAGTGTTGAAGTACATCACCAAGATTCCGATTAGCATTAGGACGCTTGCAGTGAATGTGTAGATGAAGAACTTCATCGCTGCGTATCGCCTGTCTTCCCCTCCCCAAACAAGAATCAAGAAGAACATCGGTATCAGTGTCATCTCCCAGAAAACGTAGAAAACGAATAGATCCAAGGAAACGAAGACTCCTATCATAGCTCCTTCCATGACCAGGAGAAGGGGATGGAAGTAGTGCCCCTTCTTGGCATCCCATTCGACAAGCATCGAAAGGGGGACCACCAAGGCGGTGAGCCAGATCATCGGCAGTGACAGAGCATCAGCCCCTACGTGCCATGATACGCCTATCTGAGGGATCAGAGAGACAGGTGAGTTCTTCAACTCGAAATCTCCGAAGTCTAGGGATTTCCAGGCGAGATCGCTGAATGAAGTAGTAGCAGCCCAAGTGGAGATTGCGAGCAGGGCCAATGCTACTCCCATGCAGATATTCCTTGATATCCTCTTCACCTGATCCGAGGCGGTTCCAGGTAGCATGTGGGGCAGTGCCATCAGAAGCAGACCGACTACTATGGGGCTGAGGGTGAGTATTGTCAGTATCAACCGCTCACCCCCCAAGCTAGTGCGAATATGGAGAGTGCGCCTATCGCAGCCATGAGTATGTAGTCGCTTGCCCTGCCCGTAGTGATTCTTCTGATTTGGACGGACCCCAAGACCGAGTTCGACTCGACCCTCCTGATGATGCCGTCCACAACTCTCTTGTCGAACCATGCAGCAAGTGCAGCTAATGGTATCACCGTCTTGGAGAGGGCCAACTCGTAGTAGTGATCGAAGTACAGACGGTTCTGCAAGGCCTCTGAGAGGCTGGACTGGGACATCTCCGTGACGTCCTGGGAGCCGAACTTGCCCGATAGGGTGGCTATCCAGGAGATCAGTGGATTTGCTCGCTGGCCATCTGCGAGGCCCCCTCCGTGCACCCTAGCAGCGAAAATAGGTCCGATCACTAAGGATAGGAAGATTGTCGTCCATCCCACTATCCTAAGATTAGGATCATCTGGAATGAAGGCGTGCTCGAGTTCGTACACTACCTGCTCGATTACAGATTGCTCGTTTATTCCCAGATCGTAATTGTAGGGCTTGGCGAGCCACTTTACTATCCCGAGCACTGAAAGACCGAATCCTCCAAGGGCGCTTATTACAGAGAGTATCACTAATGGCTCCTTGATCCATGGGGTTGACTCGTGGACGTGCTCAATGACCTGGTGCTTGGGCTCTCCTGCGAATGTCATTAGCCACATCCTGGACATGTAGAACCCTGTCATGCCAGCTGTAAGGAGGACCAAGATAGCGGGACCCATCATCAGAGGCTCGTAGTCCAGCGAGGCCTTCCAGGTCTTGGCCACAATGGCTTCCTTGGACCAAAAACCCCCGATTAGGGGTATTCCGATTATGGACATCGAGCCTATCAGCATCGCAGCCGAGGTGACAGGCATCTTAGATGCGAGACCCCCCATGTTACGCATGTCTTGGGGATCGAAGTCGTGATGGTCATGCCCATCGTCGCCCTCGTGCAGGTGATCATGTGCGTGGTGTACCTCATGAATAACGGATCCGCTGGCCATGAAGAGCATTCCCTTAGCCATTGCATGGTTGAAGAGATGGAACATTGACCCCCCGAAAACTAACGTCGCGGCATCGGTTTTGCCATGGTTGTAGAACCACAGAGATACTCCGAGCCCAGTGAAAATATATGCCAGCTGGCTCATGGTTGAGTAAGCCAATACCTTCTTGATGTCGTTCTGGACGAATGCTATGGATGCTGCCATGAATGCAGTAATTCCACCTATGTAAGCGACGATCAGGCCTAGGTCATCCAGTCCTGCTACCCCGTAGCCCCCTATGTCCACGAAAGGTACCATTCGTGCTACCAGGTATAGTCCAGCATTGACCATCGTGGCCGCATGGATAAGAGCGGAAACAGGAGTTGGCCCCTCCATCGCATCGGGAAGCCAGACATGCAGGGGGAACTGTGCCGACTTACCCACTGCACCAATAAATAGCATTATCAGAGCCCAGAATAGCTTATCTGAGTCCACCGTCCCTCCTATCGAAGGGTCATCGAAAATCACAGAGAACTCGAGAGATCCGTAAATGTCATACAGTATCAGGAGGCCGACCATCAGGAAAACGTCACCAACTCTGGTGGTGAGGAATGCCTTCTTGGCTGCATAAGCCGCACTTTCCTTCCAGAAGTAGAATCCTATGAGAAGATAAGAGCAAAGACCCATTATCTCCCAGAATATGAATAACCAGAGAAAGTTGTCAGCGAGGACCATCCCGAACATCCCCATAGCGAAAAGTACGAATTCAGCGTAGAATCGGTGGTTACGATTTTCGTTTATCGGATCAGTGTTCATGTATCCTAAGCTGAACCAGCATATCAGGAAGCACAGGAAGGTTGCCACGAATAGTAGCATCAGTGTTACCGAATCAATCCAAACGCCGACTCCAATCACCCTTTCAGAGCTCAGGGTGTAGTCCGATAGCAGAACGTCGAATGATATCCAATCACCCCATGAGGCTGCTGTTCTCCCGCTGGCATCCTTTGTGATCTCCCTAGCACCCCTGATGTAGTCTATGACTATCCACAGAGCTGTTGTGAATGATACAAGTAGGGCGGATAGTGCAATCAC
The DNA here is from genome assembly GCA_036154175.1 of Thermoplasmatota archaeon. GTDB lineage: Archaea > Thermoplasmatota > Poseidoniia > Poseidoniales > Thalassarchaeaceae > UBA36. The sequence continues at coordinate 5,818 of JAYZLO010000087.1, forward strand.
CCCGCCCTCCTTGAGGCTATGCTTCCAGGTCTTGTTACCGTTGTATAGCTGGCCCGAGATTAAGATAATGGGGAAGGATACGAGAGGGGCGAGTACAATTAGGAAGGCAACTTCAACGGATTCGAACCCAGCTAGGGCTAGGACCGGTACAATCAACAGGGCTGGAATCAGCGGCATCAGCAGCCTGTACTCATTTCCTGTTCCGCCCATCTTATCACCTAGTTTCTTAGCTCCCTGGCTGCATCTAAGGAGATGGTTCCCTGAGTGCTGTATAGCGATAGTAGAATTGCTAGTCCAATAGCGACCTCGGCAGCGGCTATCGCTATGGCTATGGCAGTGAACACCCATCCATTGACGTCCCCATAATGTAGTGCTGCTGCCACGAAGTTTAGGTTCGCAGCGTTTAGCATCAGCTCGATGCACATCAGCACGACGATTGCGTTCTTGTGGTAGAAGGTCCCGAGCAACCCCACTCCGAAAAGTATCGCACCGAGTGCTGCAATCCAACTTGGTTCGATCATTCCTCTGCCCCCATGTCCCAGAGTAGGTTAATCAGCCTCTCGTCCCTTACCAAGTAGGACGCCCCTACCATTGCCATAGCTAGCAGTGCTCCGAGGATTATGGTAGCCATCGTCCAGTCGTTGAAGATCGAGTCCGCGAACTCAAGAGTGGATGGAGATCCAGCAGCCTCATCCCCCCACATGGAGTGCTCCATCAGAGCCCTTACCAAGACTAGTATGAGTGCGAATACGCCGATTCCGGATACTGCCGACAGGGCGTTAACTGTCGGGAGGGACTCGACATCCTGGATGCGTCTTCTCGTTAGCATGACCCCAAACTGTACGACCAGCATTACGGAACCGAGGTAGACCAATATCTGAATAGCTGCTAGCATCTCAGCAGCAGCCATCAGGAAGGCTCCGGCAACTGCGAAGAAGGTGAACATAAGCCATAACAGGGAGTGAGCTACCCTTCCCGAAAAGACGCACCCGATGGCTCCAGCTACTGCCGCTCCCGAGACGATTACGAATAGCACCGTCTCCAGGTCTAGGGCCAAAGAATCATGCCTCCGCCTTCGCGGCCTTTCTAGCCCTCTTGTCCTTCTCCTTCTGTGCCCTTTTAGCCAGTTCCATGTCCACCCTCTCCTTGTGGACTGAAGGTAGGACCCTGGTTCGGCTGGCGTCCATCCAGAGGTCTTCTCTGGAGAAGCCGGACATTCCATCGTACTCGTTAGTCATGAAGAACGACTCGAAAGGGCATGATTCCATGCACAGCCCACAGAACATGCATCTTCCCAGATCTATTCTACCTGATACGATGTCCTGCTCCGCTGGCCTAATCGAATTGATCTCTACGTCCTCCATCCCGGATCCATCCATCCACTTTACAGTGGCAAGGTCGCCCGTGATATCTATGACCTCAGCAAAATCATACTGCTGTGGAGCAGGCTCGTGATGGTTAACTAGGTCGTGAGACTCCTCTATCTCGACGAAGTCGTCACGGGGTTTAGCCGCTAGTCCGCCCACCTCTATCTCACTACCGTAACCATGCCACTGATGGTCCTCCTCCGCAGTATCGAGAACATTCACCCGGACTTCCGACTCCATGTGCAGGCAGTCGTTTGGACAAGCCTTGACGCAGGCCTTGCAGGCGGTACAAGTCTCCCAGATTACCCCTATCCTGCCATTGTAGTTTCCTGGTACGAACAGCCATGGTTCGAGGTCCTCTAGTCTCTCGTAGGGATACATTACTGTGACAGGTCGCTCCACGAACGGCATTATCTGGCTGGTCTCCCTATCCGCTGAGAAGTACTGCTTAGCGCTTGGATGATCCTTGCCCACCCTCCTTGCAGTTTCGGGGTCTATCATGTCTGCCGACTGAGCGTGGTAGCCGTTCTTGAGGAATTTCAGCTTACCTAGGAATGGTACTGTCCTGAGAGCGGTCTTGAGAGTGATCCACATTGGCCTCACGACGAGATTGCGGAAGCTCGGAGTGCCGTGTGGGTGGTAGCTCATGATCCCATCTCCTTCTCTATTCCCGAGGGGTTAGATGAAATCTTAGCCGCCGAGTAGGATGAGAATTGGTCCTGTAGTTCCTCTAGCTTTTCATCCCTGTGGCTACCTGGGTAAGCCTTGGAAAGCGCATATGTGCTGTAAGGCCTTCTCATGGTCTCAAGTGCCTCCTTGTCCTCGTCTACGACTAGTATCGCCAATCCTAGGACCCCAGTCAGAATCATGACCACAGGGGCGATTAGTCCCCAGCCATTGTCCCAGACCCAAACCCTGAGGAACATTGCTATCGCCAGGTTGACTATCGACAGGGGGAGTAGCCACTGCCATCCGAACTCGAGGATCTGGTCAGTCCTAACTCTATGGAGAGACGCTCTGATCCAAACGAAGACGAAGAACAAGGCCCATGCCTTAAGCAAAATAAGTGCGATCCCTGGAACTAGAGATAGGAGGAATTCTAGGGGTCCACCGAGGATTGGAAGTGCCTCGAGTGTTCCCTGGAACGGAACCTCCCAACCCCCTAGGAAGAATAGTGCGAAGAGAAGGCAGGCTGCATAACATCGCATATACTCTGCCATGAACATGAATCCCCACCTGAGTCCGCCGTACTCTGTCCACCAGCCTTCCACTAGCTCTGCCTCTGCCTCAGGCATGTCAAACGGTATCCTCTCGACCTCCGCAATCATCGTGATGAAGAATAGAGCTGCCCCAAGAGGCATCATGAATAGGTTCCAGACGTTAGACTCCTCAATTTGGAAGTCGACTATTTCAATCACGTTGAATGATCCGCTTATTACGCAGACCCCGAGTACAGTGATGAGGAGCGGGATCTCGTAGGCAGTTAGCTGCGCCGCTGACCTCATTCCGCCGATAAGTGTGTACTTGTTGTTGGAGGCCCAACCCGCGAAGAAAACTCCCAGCGGAGCGACCCCGAAGATGGCCATCATGAAAACGGCGGATAGCTCAGCGTTGGAGACGTAGAAGTGGGGCCCAAATGGGCTGAATGCAAAAACTAGGATAGTGGTCGAGATGATGATTACCGGGGCCACTTCGTAAACGGTCCTGTCCGCTTCCTTGGGTACAATGTGCTCTTTCCCAGCGAACTTCGTGAAATCGGCGAATGCCTGGAAGAAACCAGGTAGGAGGAACCAGTAGCCGTGATATCCCCGATTATTGACCCTAGAGACAGTCTCGAGCTCATGGTCGTTACCCCAGATCGAGTTTAGAGTCCTATTGAGCCATCCTATCGGAGCGCCCATTCCAAAGGGTAGTTGTTTCCACCACTCGCCTGCTGTGGCCCCGCTCTCCCCAATCCAGAGACTCCTGAGAGTGGTTGTGGCGCCCAACCTGTCCATAAGACGGCCGATGAACTTCCTCTCTATGTACGGGATGGGAAGAATGGTTAGCATCAGAGTTGTGAATACAACCGTGCAAATCATGGTGGAAGAGAAGAATGCCTCCAAGGAGGGCTGCATTTCAGCAAAGCCTGCTTGTAGGTTCACCACTGGACCTAGTACTATGTCTTCAGGCCAGATTCCTCTTGGGAGTGAAATTGTTACGCTCAAGTCGAGATCATCTGAGGGCAGTGTGTCGTGCACGTTATCCATCGACCATCCGACAATTCCCTCTACCCAACCCCTGAGGTTCAGCCAGTCGCTCGTAGCCATCATCTCACCTGTCTGTTTCTCCTATACAGGGGTCGAACGATCCCATGATTGCTGGTATGTCTGCAACCTTGTAACCAATCATACACTTCGATGCATAGGGGATAGTGATGAACATAGGAGAACGGATTGACACCCTGTAAGGCTGCTTCCCCCTCCCCTCGCCGCCACCGGCCAAGTAGAACATGGACTCGCCGCGGCTATCCTCGAAGTGATGGAAGCCCGAGGTTCCCTCTTTTGCCCTGCTTGGGGCCTTGGCTATGATGGCTGGGTCTCCAGGCTCATGGTATGTATCGGCTCCCCCGGGTATCTTATCGAGAGACTCGAGGACCATCATTGCGCTGATTCTCATTTCCTCAACTCTGATTCTGTATCTGTCATAGCAGTCTGCTCCTTTTATCGAGGGTCTTTCAACCGGCGGCTCCCAGTCCAGCTCGCTGTAGACTGAGTAGGGGTGGGCTGTCCTAACGTCATAGTTCACGCCTCCTGCTCTCAGGTTGGGACCCGTCACTCCGTGGTTAACCATCTCCTCGGCCTTTGAGTAACCAACACCTTGTGTTCTGATTAGGAATATGGTGCTCTCGTCGAATAGAGCCTCGTATTCCTGTATTCTATTTAGGAAGAGGCTGACCTTCGCCCTAGCCCTCTGGGCAAATCCGTGTGGGAGGTCCCTCTTGACTCCGCCTACTCTCGGAAAATTGTAGTGCATCCTGGAACCACCCAACTCTTGAAGAAGATCCATCATCATCTCTCGCTCCCTGAGGCACCATACCATGATGGAGAGATTCCCAATATCCGGGCCATAGGCACCTAGCCACATCAGATGAGAGGCAATCCTTTGTAGCTCCACTGCGATGAGTCTGATGTATTCTGCTCTCTCTGGAACCTCTACTTCTAGGAGGTCCTCTACGGCGTAGATGTATGAGTGGGACCAGGTGTTAGCGCTAGCATAGCAAAGCCTGTCGCAATATGTTGTTATCTGGGTAAAGTCCCTAGACTCGCATATCTTTTCCACGCCTCTGTGGATGTATCCTAAATCGGGCTCAGTGTCAACCACCGTCTCCCCGTCGACCTTGACCTTGAGAGTCCACAGTCCGTGTGTCATGGGGTGCTGAGGGCCCATTGAAATCCACATCTCTGCCATTTTATTCACCTCACTTTATCTTACCAGCGTCTGATGGCTTCCTCAGGAAGCCTTGAGCGTCATCGTACATTTCCTGGAAATCGTGATACCTAAGTTTATGCTGTTTTTGCAGGGGGTGGAAGCCAACCGGAGTTTCGTGAGGCTGGAGAACCCTCCTCATTCCGATATGTCCCTCGAAGTCTATTCCGACTAGGTCCCATGTCTCCTTCTCATTCCAGTCTGCGCCTACCCAGATATCTTGGACAGAAGGTACGACGGGCTGTCTTGTTTCGGGGATGGCGATCCTTACCTCTATCTCAAGAGGAACGGATTTGCCTGTAACCTTCGTGGGGTCTGTGATGATTGGCTCTATCATTCCATCAACTACGGGGGGGTCGATCACTCCCATCCTCAGAAAGTGGTAGATAACCTCCCAGTTCTTGTCTGATCCCCCCTCTGGCCAGTGGGTACCTGTGATCATCGAGCAATAGTCAACGGCGTGGTCGCCTCGTAGTGACTCGGCGAGCTCCCTCCAGCTCTCTGGTGGGCAGTCTACTGATACTACGCTCCTGGGGCTTGTACCGCTGTTCCTCTCTGAGACCTCTGCAGAGACTCCGTTGATTGATGATATTTGCTCGCACAAATCTTCAGCGGCCTGCTTCTGAACTGATGTAGAAACTGTCTTCCCCAATTTAATTACCTCCTCAATCGTCACCAATTATAATTGGGTTCTTTGATTCTGGCGCGCCGTCGTTTGGAAGGGCGCCTATCCTGATTATCTTCTGCCTTAGTTTGTCGAATCCGTCTATCAGTGCCTCGGGACGAGGGGGGCAGCCCGGTATGTACACGTCGACCGGGATGACTGTGTCTACTCCCTCCAGTATGTTGTAGGACTGAAAGTAGGGCCCTCCAGAGATTGCGCACTCGCCCATGGCGATGCACCACTTGGGCTCTGGCATCTGTTCCCAGAGCCTGACTATCGGGTCTGCGAACTTCTTGCTAATTGGACCGTTCACCAAAAGGACGTCGCACTGGCGTGGACTGGATCTGAAGAAGACTCCGAATCTCTCCGCATCGAATCTGCTGGCGCCGGCAGCTGCCATCTCAAGAGCGCAGCACTTGATTCCGAGGTGGAGGGGGAACAACGACTTTCGCTGGCTCCAATTGAAGACTCTGCCTACCAGGACGCCTATTACATCCTTGATCTTGCTAGCCTTGAGTGCATCATCGGTAATGTCGCCGACAGTATCCACGAGCATCCTGCTGTTGAAAACGGAGTAGTTCTGGCCCTCTTCCTGCAATGAAATCCCTCAGATGTATATTCTTCCCCTCTTCCTGAAGACATGCCAGACTCCGAGACCCATTAGAAGGATGAAGACCGTCATAGTAAGTAGAGCGTTGATGATTGCACCGTCACCCAGATTGGCATCTCTACCTTTCTGAATGGCCATTACTCCACCAAAGGCCAGGAACATGAAAGCTATGTCGAACACTAGGAAGACAATAGCGTACCAGTAGTACTGAAAGTGGAAGTTAATGTCTGCATCTCCTAATGGATCTGCTCCACACTCGTAGGTCGAGTCGCGCCTGATATAGAGGCTGTGGTCCACCTCGTATCCCGGTAGAAGTATCGATCTCGTCTTATTGGGATCAGACCCCTTTGTGGTCGGCCTGAGGAATCTGGTAGCGAAGAAGCTGAAGACTGGGAAGCCAATTCCCACTAGGGTCATTACGGCTACTGGAAGATACATCTCTGAGACTGTACTGATGGAATCACCCCCTGTCCCGTAGGGACCGATGGGTCCCTCCACAAAAATTCCGGACATAAGCGTATCCGAACAGAGCCTTGCGACCCTAGTCATCAAGCTCCAGATACACGTCCTCGGACATAATCCGATTCTGAGCTCTGTTTCTCATGAAGAGGAGGAGGATTGAGAGGGAGCCTACTATGATGATTCCGACAGCTATCATCTGCTGAGATTCGGTTGATAGCGAGCCTGAGCCAAGTGTAGACTCGACCGATAGGTCCAGTGGCTCACCCGCAACTGGTAGCCCCTTTGGCTGGACGATGACGGTGAAAGAGTACTCGTCGTCGGAGATCATGTCGCTTGGAGGGGTGACTCTGACGGTTACCTCTCTGGTATTCCCTGGCTGCAGTTTGAACTCATCGGAAATTACGTCTACTGACCAGCCTCTGAGGGAGTCGCTGGTCAACACCTCGATTTCCTCCTCTATATTCCCGTTATTAGTCACGAAAATCTGGAATTCCGTGTTCTGGGGGTATGATGACTTCTTCGAAGTCTCCGACTCAATTGTTACGTCTAGATCGTGGATTGCTCGGATATCCACCACCAGATCAAGGAAAGATGCTGCTTGGCCTGTATTCTTCTTCGAGGTAACCCCAACCCTGATTATACCTGATGTCCCACTTTCAACTTCCAAGACATCGAAGTCTATCTGCACATTTACCTGACCGTTCGCTGGAATTGGTATCGCACTTCCATCTACTACCTGTCCATCGACACTGATGATCCTTACTACTGATGAGTCCATTCCTGAGACCGATAAGACCGCTTCATCTGAACCTCCGTCTCCGGTGTTGGAAAGTATGAATGATAGTGATGAAGATCCTCCGGGAGGTAATGCAACGGTCATCTGCGACGGATCGTCTTCAGGGCTCTCGAATGCAACAGCCATGCTGTAGTTGAAGTTGGAAACTGTAACCGTAATCATCCTGCTGAGAACAGTGTTTGTTCCAATTATGCCTACTCTGGCCTCAAAATCCTCTGAGTTGTTGTTTATATTATCCGAGACCAGGACCTCCATTGATACTGTTGCCGTTTCCTCGGGTTGGATTATTAGTTGCGAGATCTCATTGCCCTCATAGTCTTTGAACTTGGAATCCCACTTCGTCTCCTCGCAAGAGTCTGAGATGTCGGGATCGCAGGACGCAAGGGCGAAGCTATCCTGAATGTTACCTGTGTTCGTTATTGACAGTGGGAAGGAGACCCACTGACCGAACCTGCCCGTCTGGGAGTCAGAGGGAACTGAGATTTTGCCTCCGTGGATTGGTGAAACGGTGACCTTCAGAGTTATCTCGTCCATGGTTGAGCCTTGGGAGTTGACGTAGAATACTATTGGGTATTCCACACCAGCTCTTGCATTCTCAGGTGCGGAGACTTGCATTTCGACGCTCCTCCTGTCGCAGTTCGAGGATGATGAGCAGTGTTTGCCGTCTATGGTAATGTAGGTCTCTGAGAACTCAACCTGCCAACCTGGGGGAAGTTGCCGGTTGCCTATGGCGAAGTTGTCCTGTCCGTTCCCTGTGTTTGTCACCATCATGGAGGTGGTTGCTGAAGATCCGGGATCCACGTTGTTAAGTGTCGAGCTGGATAGAGTAAGTGCTGCGTCGTGAACCTGTCCCAGATTGATCCTCAAGAGTGTTTGGCAGCCTATACTGCTACCTGCTCTACCTTGGATGTACACATCCACTGTACCTGGCTCTACGCTGTCATCAGGATTGATATCGAAATTGAAGGAAGCGGTGTCCCCCTGTTCGTTTGGCTTCTGTAGGAGTGCGTTGTTAGGGGAGAAGGAGAACCAATCAGAAACGTCGACTCCCTCGGCCATCGCCATTACCTGAACCGTCCAACCGGTGTTACCCGTGTTTGTAGTGGTGAAGGAGTTGGATTCCGACTCACCCGGATCGAGGGTGTGGGATGGCTTCTGGAGCTCAGAATCACAGGTTTTCACTTCTGGGATCCTGAGGTCCAGCTCGATGCTGTCGTTGGCTTGGTCTATCGTGTTGGGGTCATTGGATACCGTCGCCTCGAGCACGAAGCAGTGATCGCCGGACTCGGTGCTGCTGCCATCCTCCAGCGTGACCGATATCGTCGCTTCCTCCGAGTCCTCCGAGTCTAGGTTCATCTGCTGTGGGTCGACTGTCGCGTCCAGGCCATTCGAGTCGCACTGGGAGGACGAGGCGATGGATAGCTGGACAGTGGCTTGGTTCTCTCCGGTGTTCTCCACGTCCACTGTCCACTCCACCTCGTCACCATCACCATCGTAGGTCACCTGGCCATTGTTCGGGACCTTGTGAGAAAGCTTGACTGAGTACTGCCCCCCTCCTTCGGCGGTAGTGGTCACCGTGATGTCGTCCTGTGCGTTGTCTGACGGGTTCGTGCCGACCCCGTTCGCGTTCACAGTCGTCTCGCACTCGCCTGAGGCCTGGTCGTTGATGCTCACGGTCAGAGTTACCGACTCGCTCTCCCCCTGTCCTACGTTAACCACCGAGCTGTCCAGGTTGGAGGTGAATCCATTGCAATCCGCGGCCTGGGACGTACTGAGGGTCACTGTTAGGTCCTCATCTCCGTCGTTTAGCACAGTGATCGTGTATTCTGCTGGATCGTCGGTGGTAGCGGCCTTCGCCATGGAGTCGGAGGAAAGAGAGATGGAGGCTGCTGCTGATACGGATAGGGAGACGAAAGAGGTCAGGAATAGAGCGGCGAGCAAAGCTGCTGTGTTGGGGCTTCTCATCGAATGACCGAGACAACCGCCCCTCTAAGGGCTTCGGGCTCCAAGTGCGATAAAAACCGTGATTATTGGTTTGATTGGACCTCGTCGGGATCTCCTTGGTTGTTTAGGTTAGGATCTGCTATCCACTCCTCCTCAACTGGATCCCAGAGCCATCCGGGATATTCAGAGAACGTCTGTAGCTGGGCGCTGGTACTTTCTGGCTTCGATTTTCCTTCTGGGTTGTTTGATTGATCTGAGGTCGACTGGGGGATAGTCTCTGACCCCTTTGGGCCTCCTGAACGATCACCCCGGAGAGAGTCGAATACGGTTCTAATGTCCCCTTCCTTGCGGGAATATGCCAATGCTGCTATCACAGATCCTAGTATCAAGACTAGGCTCCCGATGACGAGAATAGGTGTCGTGATTCCAGATCCGCTGGATGTGGCCTCTACCACGACTTCCACGGATTTAGAATAGCCAGAGATATATTCGGCGTCCCCAAGCATTACTATTAACACCCCATCTGATCCTGAGTTTGGAGTGAGTTCCACTTGGACCGACCTAGCCTCGCCGGGCTGTAAGGTCACCATGAATCCGTCTAAGACCCTGATTATCCAACCATTCGGTCCTTCGGTGACAATTCTGTTTGATATCGGCGTATTTCCAGTATTCGTCAGTTCGAAGTATAGGACTGATGGTAGGTCCTCAAATGCCTCATTGTAGTTGGTCAGCGTCCATTCGACTTCCATAACTGTGTCCACCAGAAGGGATATGGGCTCCCTGACCTCAAGTCCGTCACCCTCCATCATTAGCGTGACGATTGGTTCCGAACCAGCAGGTTCACTGAGAGGGATCGTGATCGTGCACCACACCTTGGAAAGGCCGCCAGGGGAAATCCTAGCAGGGTTAATACTACAGTCAGTTAGCCATTCTTGGCTTGGAGCCTCCATAGAGACGCTCGGCTCCCATATTGATGAGCCGTCGTTCCCGATTTCCCAACCCATATCGAATGACCTGCCGACGGGGTGTGCCCCTAGGCCTAGAGGGGAGTCGGAAGATTCGATGGATGTGCCATCGACGATCACCACCTCTGCGAACGAAACGCTCGGCTTGGCTCCCGAGACTGCATCTAAGGTCGCGTTCCAATCGAAGAAGTCTCCGCCATCTACTAGGAACCTTATTTCTACGGGGCCACTGGCAGCCAGACCGTTACCCTGTATGTTGAACGACCAAGTAACTGAGGAGCCCATGGGGACGACTGCCCTGTCCAGACCCCCGGATACTGACCATCCCCCGGGTAGTGATCTGACGATGGGGGTGAGGTTCAGAACCCTATTTCCCTGGTTGGAGATTTGAATATCTATCTCCTTTTGAGAGTCAGCGGCAACATCACCTAGACTATTGCCTGAGCTAGGGGAGAATTCTGCAGAGTCGAGTGGCGTGATCTCGAGGGGTAGAGGGAAAGTCCAGACATCTGATCCAACTCTGGAGGTTACATGAATCGAGGCTTCGAAAATAGTCCCAGCTTGGAGCAATACTCCCGGGGGGGACACAGCAATCCCAACTGGGATAGAGTCGTCCTTCTCCAATGTCCCAGAGGAACCCTGTCTGGACCCTAGGAATGGACATAAATCTATCAGCCCCACATCCCACCCAGCCGGCGGGAATAACTCGATGTCGTACGTCTGGGCACCATTCCCCCTGTTGAAGAGATTAACAGTAGTGTTTGTACTATCGAATGAGTCGACCCAGATTGTCTCCGATGGGAGGATCAGATCCGGTTTTCCCAGTATTGGGACGTCGAATAAAATCTCCAACTGAGACTCGACGTCGAAATCCTCGTCGATGGCTGTTATTGTCATTGAGTAAGTGCCCGGTTGTGGGGAGGCAGGATGGACTAGTGTCAGGTTGACGGTGGTGGATTCTGCTGGCCCGAGCTCAACATAGATTCTGTCAAAGCTCCTGAACCAGGTTTGCTCCTCTCCGTCGGAAATCCTCACAGGATTCGAAATCTGGATGCTCGCATTGGTGTCGAATAGCGCTAAGTTAGTCATCAAGATCTCCCAGCTGGCGGTCGTGGCTGTGGCATCCTCGAGCGTGAGCCACTGCGTTTCTGTGGATGGCTGTATTCCGGGAGCACTGACCTCGACCTCTTCTACTAGGAGGTTGTTGTCCTCATAGAGCTCATCGAATTGGTCACTGGGATCTATCTCAATCCTAATCTGAGTGAGTCCCTTGTCTGAGGTTTCTGGAGTCCAGGCCCATTCCAACTGGACCTCCTGACCGGGAGTCATCGATACTGACTTTGTTTCTAGCAGGTTGTTGTTGATGTGTGCGCTGACGAATAGGTCAGATAATGATCCTGAGCCCTGGTTGATGATCGATACAGAGAAGGTCGTCTGCTCCCCAACTTGTGGTATTAGTGTCGAGATTTCGAATGATTCAGGTACGAAGGTAGGATCAGGGGTTAGATCGTTAACATTTACTCCTCTGACCGCGATTGCGAAGGGTTGGTTGGATCTGCTGCCGCCATGTGAGTAGTCTTTGACTTTGACGTTCCAAATCCCTGTCGATGCCGAGTCAATTAGGACGACCTCGACGTTGTTTTTGCTGTCCGCCCCCCCTCCTGTACTGGATCTACCATTAGAGAAGTCGTTACCCAGGTATGTAACCGTCCCTTCTGGAGAAGTTACCTCCAGATTTAGGTCGTTCCTAAGTTGGGTGCTGGAGAATGCCGAACCCGGGTAGTCGGACCAAGCTAGAACTACCTTCAGCGGCTCTCCGGATCTGGTTACATCGAAGTTGTATGAGGCCTCTTGGCCGCTCGAGAGTCTGGATCTATCGTCCACGAAGATACCCACGTCTCCGACTTGATTATCCGGGAGAAGCGAGTTTACGAGGTTGAGTCTCCCCCAACCTTCATCGTTATTTGGGATATCCCTGGTCCCCATGTCTTCCGCCCCCAGAATCAGCATCGCCTTCACAAGGGCGCCCTGGGGTTCGGGCCTCTCGGCTATTTCCATCAGATACTCCCTTACTATGGCTGACGCACCTGCCGCTGCAGGGGTCGCCATTGAGGTACCACTATATTCGACATACCACTGATCGTTTAGGTTGTCTGGCGCCTCTGATGCCTCTTGAGCCTTGCATGATCGGACATAGTCCCCAGCTGCGACAATATCCGGCTTTATCCTACCGTCATCCGTGGGACCGCGGCTGCTCCAGTAGTACATCTCATCCGAGGGGTTGCTGCTGTATCGGTTCACGTGAGCACCCACGGTAATCACATTCTTGGCAGTCCCTGGTGGTGAGACTCCGTCGTCCCTCTCGTTTCCGGCAGCGAAGAGTACTGTCATGCCATCATAGGTCCAGTACTGGTCCCATGTGGAGGTTCTGTCATCGGCATCTTCGGACTGAGTCGAGTATTGTCCGCCAGAGTTGTAGCTACCCCAACTGTTAGTGTGTATCCTTGCTCCTCCAGTATTATATGCGGAGTTGAGAAGCGTGTATACGCCAGGGCCAGCGAGAGCCCCTGAGTCATCATCCTCCATTGCCTGCATATACAGCTCGGCCTCAGGAGCTATTCCTCGGTAGGTCCCTGAGCTTCTGCTTCCAGAACCTAGGACTGTACAGGCCACGTGAGTGCCATGGCCGTCGTTGGTGTCGGCTGTGGATTGGTCGTTTGCCACATCTACTCTGCCAACAATCCTTGTTCCAAAGTCACCATGGTCGTGATCAATTCCGGTATCTGCCACTGCTACCCTCTGGTCGCTTCCGTTCAGTCCTGTGAAGAAGTAGTCCTCTACTGAGCCAAGTTCCATGTGGGATCCTGCTAGATTGTTCCAAGTGGTAAACTGGGGGACTGGGGTTAGAAAGGCCACTTCTTCCCTGTGGGCTATCTCAGGAATCAAGTAAGAGTCCAAGCTTCCGAAGTTTATTCCTTCCGAAGGGGACCACAGATCATCCATGTATTCTTCTGCCGTGTCCGATAGTGATCCCGGTAGACCCAGTCCAGGTGAATCGATCCTGAATAGCTCATCGTCCTTCCAGCCTATCATCTCGATGTATTCGTGAGTTTCTGGGTCCCAGAGGCGATCGTCTATGATCATTGCAATTGGAACGGAATGGCTAGATTGGATGAACGGTAGTTCTCTGGTCTTGAGGAGTTCATTCACGGAGCCCTGAACAATAAATCCTGAGGGTGGAATTGTACTTCTAATGGCCACTTCAGATACTTCAAGAATCTGCATCCTTGCATCCCAAAGCCCAGTTTCGGACTCGATTACGACTATCATCAGATCCTTTCTTGGCTCCAAAAGTTGTCTTGGTACGCTCTTTGACAGGAGGAGCCCGTCATCTGAGAAGATGCCGATTGAGGAGTCTGCTCTAGGATCCCTTGCCCCTTCTTTTCCTTCAGATATCAGAGGGCGCCCCAGATCTCTTATGCTGTTAGGATCAGGAGAAATCTCAATCCTATTTATCTCAGGTGTGAGGATTACTTTGGCATCTTCAGAATATTTCTCTGACTGATCATGAAAGTTGAGTGTGGAAGATAGAAGGATGATTAGAAGCAGCGCTGAGATTTGTTTTCTCATTACTACCCCCCCCTTCCTGCTTGCTTTGATACTATGGGTCATGCGTCTTTGAGATGATTCTATTTTGTCAGAATACCTCGAACGAGGTCTGATCAACGAATGCCTCTCTGGTCCAATCTCCAACATCGTGGTTCCAAGTCCTAGGTCCCTTCTGGCCGTCGTAGTAATTGTACTCAATGGTGACCTCGAGAGTGTATTTTTCCCAAACAGACCGGCCCAATACCACCATCTCGAGGTCCTCATCGGGAGTATTGGAGATGGAACTGTGAGCTGCAAGTTTCTCTAAGTAAAAGTCCAGTCTGTCTATCTCCAATCCCTCTGAGTCCAGGAACCTGATGGTCAGGCTTACGTCTTCTATCGCTCTGCTACCTTTATTGTCGAGCTCTACCAGAACAATGTGTCCAGAGCCTGACTGCATGTATACTATTTCCACGTCGACATTGTCGTACGGTATCACCCAGATTAGGGTGAATAGAGAGGCGAGTGCTATCAGTAAAGCGGAGATAGAGGCGAATATTACTCTCCTGGGCGTCACTACTTGGGACGCATCACCTAGTTTTTCGAGTATGACATGCGCAGTACCCGAATCTCGTTCTGTAACCTTTCCAAGGAGACCTCTCGAACGTGACACTAGGAAATCACCCCCAATGTTGCTGCCAATGTGAGTATCCCGGATGATACTGGCTCAGGTGCCATCCAATGGCTTGTTGAGCCCGAGAAGCCTGGAATTTTGTTCAGTAGCGATAGGTCTGATGCGAATCCATTTACCCCCAATGTAGTTCCTGATGGTATCCCTCCTGTTACCTGTGCGTCAAGCATCACACCACGGATATCCACGTCCATTCCATTAATCTGCGCAGATGCTCTGGCCGAGATGATGATTCTCCCTCCTTGAACATCAGAGACTTCTACAATCGTGTAACCTGCAAGTATCACATTGATTCTGCCTATCTCATGAATATGTATCTTGGCGCTCTTGAGTCCTACTCCCAAGGCTTCAATTTCTTCCAGAGTGACTGGAGGGAGTGTTGGGATTTTGGACGCTCGGAAATAAAGCCTCTCTACACCATCGCCGCTGGATCTGATGTTCAATCCGTACGAGTCTGTAGGCTTGATCGATAGTCTGTCGGCTAGTCCCTCGGCCATTAGAACAACGTCCCCCTTGCTGTTTACAGCCCTGCCTTTTGCCTCGATGTAAAGGGACATCCCTTCGGTTGATGCCGAGAAATCCAGTATCGGCAAGCCTTGGAAAGCTAGGTTCTGAGTGATATCGAAGTCCAGATCGGGCTCAGTAGTTAGGTTCATTGATCCTGGGATATCTGTGAGGAACATTGTAGCTGGCCACCATGCATATCCTTCCGGCCCCTCCATCCACTGCATCTGTTGGATCATGAGGGATCCAACACCAATCTGACCCTTTCTGAACTGATCGGGTACAGTCACGTCCATAGAAATGGATGTTCCCAAGCTGGCCTGGATCTCTACTGACTCTGGTATGTCCCGTACCATCATCTCGGTCCTACTTCCAGCCTGTCTGTCCAGTAGGAGTGCATGGAACCAATCGAGTCTGTTTGACATAGAGTAAAGCGTTGATGTGGAGGTTTCGGTGATCCCTCCAACCTCCTGTGTTCGGAATTCCGAATCGATTAGGACTGAAGTTGATTGACCCACTTGCAATCCTTCGATAGTGAGGAATACATCTTGACCGTTAACTCCCTTAGATGCAATTACAAACTCTGAGTTGAATGGTTCCCATCCCTCCATTCCAAGTGTTAAATCCCATGACTCTCCATTGGAGATCGTGCTTCTAGATACAGAAACATCGAACATTGGAGGAAGGTTTGGAATCCAGGTCTTAAGGTGGAATCCCTCAGTTATTCCCGTTGAAGCAGAATTCATGACTATGCCGTGAACCCAGTCGGGCTCTTCGACTGAGCTACGTCCCATATGCGACTCTGCAATCAGATCGAAGCCAGAATCGGCCTCCAAACCCAACGAGAAAGAAAAGTTTCCATCACCTGACGAGGACCCCGTTGAAATGTCAGAAGTTATTCCTGACATTATTCCATTAACAGATCTCCCCAGGTCAGAGAATCCATCGATGAAGTATGCTATACCAGATATTCCTAGTGACGTGTTCAGATCTGGTATTTCCAAGGAGGTCCCGTCCTGGGAGCCGGTCGGAATCTGTACTGACAGGCTCGAAGGAAGTGGATTGACCTCAGCCAGAACAGAAAGGGGGAGATGTTGGTTAGATGGGGCATTGTCTACGTTGATTCTAAGTGGATTTCTCCCCTCTATGGTGGCAAATGCGGTTCCCATGCCCGCATTTCCTGATGCCCCTTCCTCGACTGGAGGAATCCAGCCCAGCTCACTCACTCCTGTAACCGTAGCCGAAAGAGATGAGCTGTTGTTTACCGGGTCATGATGGAAAAGGAAGTGGTCGCCATCCATAGATAGTGGAGAGTCAGAATCGCTAATTTGAGCCTCAATCAGTCCGATAGCCGAATCCGAACTCCATGAAGTAATAGATCCAGAAGTGGTTGAGAATGACTGAGGGAATTCTGATATCCTCACCGCCTGTCTATGTGAGTCATCAAATCCGGTGTATACTATCGATCCTATCTCTGAGGATGCTGAGTAGTCCACCCCGCCGGGAGAGACTGTGATGGTTATCTCATCAGGTAGATCTGAGAGTAATACTGATTGGTAACCCATACCCTCCAAAGTCCCTGATTGATGTCCTACGTAGGCAAGTAAAATCTCTTTTTCTGATATCGTGGTTAATGATAAATCCTGAGAATCAGAGGATTCTGAACCGATTAATGAGAACGACTGTAGGCCTGAGAAGTCAACACTAGCTGCTACAGGGACCAAAGGGTCCAACAAACCTTGATTGGTTTGTATTTTTCCAAGATCTCTATCCAAAGATAGCATCACGTGGTCTCCCGAATATGTTGGATGAGCCGAAGAGCCGATTTGCATTCTCAAGAGTGAGACTGGCATCTTGGATCGAGAGGAAAGCCAATTATCTGTCATCAGGATATGCAGCTCTCTTGAATTGAAATCCCCGCTCGAGCTGCTGCCGCTAATCAGATCAACCACAGTTGAAGGGATTTCATTGAGGATGTTTCCAACATCCAAGAAAACGTCGACTAGATTCAGAATTACTGAGTCCACTATCTTGGATACGAAGTCTATGTTTGCACCAGAGTCTAACGTATCATTGGATTCTGCAGAGCCTCCTAGCCCAAAGGAGCCGAAGACTGCGACTGAGGTTGGTATTGATTCCGCGTAAATGTGAATTCGTCTGTGATCCTCAGAATTGCCCGCTCTGGAGAACCAAGAGGTATAGTCAATGGCTTGGAGAGGTTGAACAGATCTTAGAATTACCAAGCTCTCGGGAGGATCGGCGGGATTGACTGGAAGTGTGGGGTCATTTACGTTCTCACTAGAATCTCTGGTGAAGTTCTTAATCCCAATTATCATTCCTAGCCTATCTGGAATTGAACCGGGTAGTTCAGGCTGATCGTCGGAGCCCAGCATTCTGAAAATTCTCTGTATCTCATCCTGTGAAAGTGATCCCTCAGGCATTCCCCTGAGGAATCCTAGAGAATTGGTTGAGTTGCCGAAGTCGCCATCTGACTCGGATTCGGGCAAATTTGACCTATCTTCGTGG
>JAYZLO010000088.1:0-22040 GCA_036154175.1 Thermoplasmatota archaeon
CGACACTGAGAATTATACACTACCAGTAGGATTGGCATCTATGGTGACTTCGTCCCAGGCCGGTGATTCATATTGGGGGGATTTCGCCGCAGCATCCATATTAATCAGCATACCAGTTGTATTGTTATTTGTGACATTCCAGCGATATCTTGTCGACGGTATGGTGGCTGGAGCAGTAAAGGGGTGAAATTAATTGGCAGATGTAGCGTTCAACGATGTTTGGAAAGAGTACGATAGCGATAGCATTGCAGTAAAAGACCTAACGATCCATGTGGATAGTGGGGAGTTTGTAGTCCTGGTCGGCCCCTCTGGTTGTGGCAAGACCACATCTCTGAGAATGCTTGCCGGGCTAGAAGAAATTACCGAAGGGGAGATTTCTATTGATGGAGTGAAGGTAAACGATCTCCCCCCAAAAGCCAGAGGTGTGGGGATGGTCTTCCAATCCTACGCCCTTTACCCCCATATGGACGTAGAGAGAAACCTCTCCTTCGGTCTTAGAATGCAGAAAGGGCCAGACCGAATAACCAAAGACGAGATTGATAGCAGAGTTTCCATGGCAGCGGACCTTCTGGGATTAACTGAATACCTCGATAGATTGCCAAAGAATCTCTCCGGGGGCCAGAGGCAAAGGGTTGCATTGGGCAGGGCATTAGTAAGAAGGCCAAATGTACTCCTGATGGATGAGCCACTTTCAAACCTGGACGCCAAGCTCAGAAACCAAATGAGAATTGAACTCCGAAGGATACACGAGGAGCTCGGGACTACCACCATTTACGTCACACATGACCAAGTAGAGGCCATGACCTTAGCTGATCGTATAGTAATCATGAATGAAGGGAGAATGCAACAGTTCTCTAGTCCTTTGGAAGCATACCATCACCCTGCAAATACGTTCGTTGCTTCGTTCCTAGGCACGCCTCCTATGAACCTAATCAAGGGTTCCTCAGATGGGGGGAATTTTCGTTCGCTCGATGAGGATTCTAATCAAGTGGTATTTGAGGTTAAATTGCCTACTCACTATGCGTCTTATGAGGGCGAATGCACATTGGGCTTCCGACCGGAAAACACCGGATTGGACATCGTCAATAAAATGGGTGTTTTCAAATCTGCTGGCTTTGAATCCCTTGGTTCCGAGACAATAGTACATTTGGAAAGTGGGCCCATCAGAATCTCTGCTGTATGGCATAGGCCCGGGCCCGAAGAAAACAGAAAAATTATGGAAAGTTCGGGAGGCATAAGTGTAAATATCGAAGATAAGGACATCAGGCTATTCGATTCCGAAGGAAATGCGGTCAACTCGGGATGATGAAGATCGATGGCAGATGAAAAATGGGATTCTGCTGTAGTCTATCAGATATATTGGAAGTCGTTTAAGGATGGCAATGATGATGGAATTGGCGATATTGTTGGATTGAAGACTAAGATTCAGTACATCAAAAATCTAGGGGTGGACGCCGTTTGGCTAAATCCAACTTACCCTTCACCTCAGGGGGATCATGGTTATGACGTATCTGACTACTTCGGTGTTGAACCTACATTTGGCACATTAGCAGAATTTGAAGAGATGGTATTAGAAATCCAAAAATCAGGCTTAATGGTGCTGCTCGATATAGTTCCAAACCATGTATCCTCCCAACACAAATGGTTCAAATCAGCGTCAAATGCAGGGTTTCAAAATCCCTATGAGTCGTTATTTATTATCAGAGAAGGCACGGGAAAGGGAGGTTTAGAACCGCCCAATGACTGGAAAAGTGTATTTGGCGGACCCGCATGGTCACATTTCCCTACGCCCCGGTTAAAGAAACAAAGATGGTATCTACATATGTTTGATCCGTGTCAACCAGATTTGAACTGGCAAAATTCAGATGTAAAGAAATCCTTCGAAAGAATCCTGAGGTTCTGGTTCAACCTTGGTATCGATGGCTTTAGGATTGACGTAGCTCATGGACTTTTCAAAGCACCAGGGTTGCCTAATTTGGATTCGTTTGGGGACAATTGGTCCGCTTGCTGGGATCAACCAGAGGTACACGACATTTATCGCAAATGGAGGCTTATATGCGATGAGTACGAAACGGGGAAGTTCCTTATTGGAGAGATTCACACTTCTAGTAGGAAGAGGCTAATGCAATACCTTGGCGACGATCAACTAGATGCAGCATTTGATTTCTCCTTTCTACATCAGAAATGGTCTGCTAGTGGTTTTCGAGATAAGATCCTAGGAAACTTGACATTGTGGGAGGAAACGGGAAGGCTACCGGTATGGACTTTGTCAAATCATGATGAGCCGCGCCACTTGACACGTTACATGCCCCTCTTGGAAGATGGAACTCCGGATATTGAGTCCGGTGAACTCCGGTACAAATCACTCCTTGCCTTAATTTCAGCTATGCCAGGGAGGATTTTCCTTTACAATGGGGAGGAACTTGGCCTCCCACAGGCTACAGTGCCCATAGAAAACAGACAGGACCCAGCATTTTTTCGCCAACCCCCAGATTCAGATTACCTAGGAAGGGATGGTTGCAGGGTGCCCCTTCCATGGGATCATAAGAGAGATTATGCTGGTTTCAGCAACAACCCTCCTTGGTTGCCAATGCCAGATTATTGGCCCGAGCTCTCCGTATCCAAACAAGAAGTTGAACCTAAGTCGATGTTGAATTTCTATAAGAAAATATTGAACCAAAGAAAGGAAAATAGTTGGATGAGATCCACCAAAATAGTTGATTTGAACTGTCAGGATAATGTTTTGTTCTTCACAAAAATCTCGGATGATTTATGTGTAGATGCTTGCATGAATTTCGGGAATTCAGAAAAGAGATTGCCTTTGAAGGAAATTGTTCTTAGAACCTCGGACAGGCACTCATCTAACTACCTAATTGCTCCCGGTGAAATAGTATTCGTCCGGAATAATGCTTACAAGATAGGGCCCGATAATGAATAATGGGTTCTTATTCATGACTCGAATCTGCTTGCACACTTGGGGCATCTTATCGGCCTAGTAACTCTTCTTCTCTCCCAAGTATGGCCGCACTTCCCACATATCCAATGCTCTTCCGGTAATCCCTCTAGAACCCTTTCCCTGAGCCCTTGAAGGACAGGAGAATCTCTTAGTTTGGGTGCAGGTGCTACCCTACTGACTAGCTCCGAGTGAACTCCATCGTGATCTAAAAGTCCCGCAGCGTGTAGCATTTCGTGTGCCAAGGTGTGCGCAAACAAATCTTTGTCCTTGGCTAAAATCCTGTTCAGGGCTAAGGTTACCGGTCCCGGGGGGGCACTAAGTCTTCTTCTTCGATAGATTTCATTATGGTCGCACTCGAACCGTGTAAATCCCAGTCTATTATCGTCTGCAGGAAGCCAGATTAATTTCATGTCCCTTTCAAGATACTTTGAAAATGGAGCATCATGGTCTTCTAATTCCTCCAACAACCTATCCAACAGGCCTTCGGGCATTCTGGGCTCGTCGCCATTTCCCTTAACTGACATGAAACTCCCCTTGCCCCCCTCCCACTTAAATGGCCGTCATAGCTCGCAATGTTTCAGGGCGTGTGGCGCAGCTTGGAAGCGCGCTTCCTTGGCATGGAAGAGGCCCCGAGTTCAAATCTCGGCACGTCCACCATTATTAGTCTAAATCCAATAACCTCCAAGAGTTTTTGTTGCTCGATTGCATAATTATCTCGACTATTAATATAAAATAATTGAAATTTTGATCACTAATATACAATAATATCATTCATTTTTACATATTTTATAAATTTTAATATAATTTAGTCCAATATGTTACGATCATTATGTTCATACGTTCAAACTATAAACCTCCAATAATCGCGGCTTTGACTATGGCAACTAAGTCAAAATTAGAGTACATCTGGCTCGATGGGTTTGAACCAACACAGAGCATGCGAAGTAAGACAATGATAGAAACGGACTTTTCTGGAAAATTGGAGGATTGCAAAATGTGGTCATTCGATGGAAGCTCCACACTGCAGGCTGAGGGGGGTTCCTCTGATTGCCTTTTGAAACCGGTCGCTATCTATCCAGATCCAGACAGATTGAATGGTTATCTGATTATGTGTGAAGTATACAATGCTGATGGAACTCCACATCCTACCAACGGTAGGGCTACGATCGATGAAGATGATGACGATTTCTGGTTCGGTTACGAGCAAGAATACTTCCTGTGGGACCCCGAAACAGATCTTCCGCTGGGTTTCCCACGCGATCAGACTGGACAGGGGCAGTTCTACTGTTCCGTCGGAGCAAAGAATGCCTTCGGCCGTGAGGTAATCGAAACTCACTTGGATATGTGCCTTGAAGCCGGCATAAACGTCGAAGGAATAAACGCCGAGGTGGCAGTGGGCCAATGGGAGTTCCAGATTTTCGCCAAAGGCGCCAAGAATGCGGGCGACGAGGTTTGGGTAGCAAGATACCTTGCCGAGAGAAACGCCGAGAAATATGGGCTATCCGTTGAGTGGCACCCCAAACCCCTGGGACCAACCGATTGGAATGGCTCAGGAATGCATGTCAATTTCTCTGATACTACCCTTAGGACATGTGGGGATGAGGAGATCTTCAACAAGGTTTGTGAGGAATTCGGTAAGAACATTAAGAAGCACATAGATGTGTATGGTGCACACAACGAACAGAGACTTACTGGCCTCCATGAAACTCAATCGATTCACGAGTTCTCATACGGAGTCTCCGACAGGGGTGCTTCGATTAGGATACCTATAGGGACGGTGGAGGATGGCTGGTGTGGTAGGCTGGAGGATAGGAGACCATCATCCAATGGCGACCCCTACAAGATTGGTGCTGCTGTGATTAGCACCACTAAGGCCGCTTACTAGTCCGTCATTCAGAATCGCTAGTCAGTATACTCCAGATCAGGGAGAAAGCGGGTGAGAAGACCTTCGAATCGTCGAGCTGAGATCCCTCTAGCTCTCTCTCAGAGAACCATTTTATCTCGGAGATTTCGTTCTCATTGGGAAAAAAGGGACCTTCGGAGTAATGCCTGTAGATGTGAGAGAACTCTTGACCAGTTTCCTCACACGCCTCAATCTTGAACATCCTCTCGGGAACCTTTTCAAATTCAATTCCCATTTCTTCATAAGACTCCCTTATCACACATTGGTCATACTCCTCACCAGAGTCTAGATGCCCCGAAACCGTGGAATCCCATGTTCCCGGATAGGTGTCCTTTCCAGGGGATCTTTTTTGCAAAAGAACCTCGTCCTTTCCATTGAAAACTAGAAGATGTACAGACCTATGCATCATTTTCTGCCTATGTACTTCCTCACGACTAGCAGTCCCAATTACTACGTCGAACTCATTGACCACATCGAAAATCTCGATTTCTTCTGCCACTAACAACCCTCCACGATAGAGACAACCTCTTCTGCACATCCCCAAGATAGGGTAACCCCTGCTCCGCCATGTCCATAGTTGTGAACCACAATAGTCCCATCAATAGACTCCTCTTCCAACCTGACTTCTGACCTAGATGGCCTTAGGCCAACCGTGCCGCCATTGATTTTGCTCCTATCGAGCTCCGGCCATATCGCCTCGACCTTCCTGAGAATCAGGTCATTATCCTCGTCCCTGATGTTTAGGTCCCAATCATCCACTTGAGCAGTACCTCCCAGTACTGTGACGTCACTCCTTGGGATGGTGTAAGTAAGAGTCTCAGGCTGTTGATCAAAGTGTCCAAATCCGGGATCTTGGTCTATGAAAATTATTTGCCCCCTAGCAGGTTTGACCAATTCATCATCACACAGATCTCTGGCACCGAGCCCAACACAATTGACTACAATCTCGCTGTCTATTTCAGAAAGAGAATCTATGAATCTCTGTTTGAATAACCCTCCCAATTCCTCCACTCTCCTCTTTAGCCAAGGCATATACAGTGGCATCTCTATTACTGGGGCCCTGAATTCCCACCCGAAAACATAATCCTCGGGAATCTCGGCTTTTTCTAGAACTCTAAACGCAGCTATGTCGTCTTTCCATGTGGGGAGTGGCACTTCTTCTCGCAGATATTCCCTGCCGTCCCTCATCCTGACGCCAGCTTGGGGGATTTTTTCGCTCATCCTCTCAAGCTCATCGTAGGTTACTATTCCCCACTTGTCCGCTTTGTGTGCAGGTGCAGTGAGGAATGGGTACCAAATCGCCGCTGCTACATCTGAAACGGTTTCTGGACTGAATTTATCAGAGATAACTTCCACATCGTGGCCCGATTCTAGCAACCTGATTGCACAGGAAAGGCCAGACACCCCCGCCCCTACAACTACGCATCGCATACCCTCACATATACAACCCATTTATGATGGGGTCGTTTTCCAGTCTACTGATATGCATCGAACAATTTTTTGAACAGTTTCCTACTTGAATTATCTATGCCTAAGGTCAAGCGACCCAAAAATGGGTGGGCAGCACCTAAGAAGAGGAGGCCTAGGCCCATACGAACCGCCCCTTCCAAATCACGTCGTTCTCGCAGATGCTCTTCTTGTGGCCAGTTCAGTGTAAAGAAGGACGAACTAAGGAGTGAGAATTATTGTTCATCATGTGGCGTTATCGCTTGATACCAAAACCCAATATCGACCCTCCCCCTGCCTCAGACGCCACAGTGATGAGGAACCGCACCGCATGCATCTGGCATCGCGAGTGATGGGCGACCTGAGTGGCACATGGTGTAATTATGCAAGAGGACAGGGTATTCATCGATCATTCGGGCCAGATGTACCGGATCAAGTCGCCCCAGCCACTAGAGGAACCCCCCAAAAACCTCCGAATAGCTAGGAGAAGTCAACCATGGTCGATTTATTCGAGAATGCTTGGAACGGTTTTGCCAGCCTTCTTCCTTATGTACACCCTTCTATTCATCATTCTCGGATTGGTTTCTCTTGAGCCAGTTATTGTCCTAGCATCGAGTATTTGTAGTGCGCCATTGGTTTTCTTAATTCTCAGACTTCACAGACCTAGATTGGTGCACGTTAGGCTAGCAGTACCGGACCCTTCTGGTTCCGAGGCACATGCTCTACCTGAGGGGGGGTCTCTTAGAACGCCAATGAAGACATCTATGAGCCGATTTCTCGTAAATGACGACTCAATTCTTGATGTACCCCCAAGTCGACAACTTTGGTCTCTTTTCGCAGCAATGATCTCCATAGGGGTAGCAACCTCCTACATGTTGTTGGCAGTCTCAGAGACTATCGGCATCATAATTTTCCTTTTTCTAGCCATCCCGCTTTGGCTGATTGGATTCTCTTTACCGGTACTTGCATGGTGGGGGACTTCCAATAAATTACTGGGGCTTCCGACTAGGAGAAGGGATGCCGAGGCATGGTTGATGGCAGGAATGGCTTCCGCATTTCCTGCTTTTATTTTCAATTCCTTGGTTGCTCCAGAAATCGTACCATTCGAACAACAGAGTCAAGGTTTCGAATTTATTCTACTAGCCTTCTGGGCTCCAATTTGTGAGGAGATATTCAAGGCCATGGCCGTAGCAATTTTCTTCCCGTTCATCATGGGCCCTAAGCATGGTTTTCAGGTCGGATTCACTGTCGGCTTGGGTTTTGCTCTTATTGAGAACTTTCAATATATCGGCCTTTCTGTTTTCGGAGGGCCCGCCTCGGCATCTTTTACTATCTTAGTCAGGGGCATTGGCTCCATCCCTGGTCATGCCATCTGGACTGCCATTTCAGGAACCGCGATAGGTTGGCTTGCAAGCGACAAGCAACTAAGACAGCGAGTCTCTTCGAAGGCTCGCTCTATTGCAATCTCGGCAATTGACCTAGCAGAGGGGGTGGGAATAGATGTCGATGGCGATGGCGATCTTTCCGGATTCGATGGAGATAGGGAAAATCCGGAAGAAGCCCCACAGCCCATTCAGGTATCTGGCCATGAGGGGGGATCTAATTCATGGATGATAATCGGCTCCGAGGAGGATGATATGGTGGACAATGACTTGAAATCGAAATTTTCCTCCTCCGATTTCATTTTATCGTATGGCGATGAGTATTCCGGAAAAAAACCAGTAGGATTTCTGCCACCCAGAGGCTTACTCCCAGCCCTCTTGGTGTCTATTCTCGGGCATTCATTCTGGAATGGATCATCCTACATATCGTTCATCGCTCCAACGGAGTGGTTAGGCCTAAGTCCCGGAGAGGGTTTGGGGGTAATGCTTCTATGGACTCTGTTCCTTATCTCTTCGGTATTGCTTATTGCTCGTGGATTAATTAGAGGCGTTAACTCTCTCGAATAATCACTTCAAACTGCCTTTTCAAAAGAATCCGCCCATAAAGCCCGAATCTTTCTTCACCTTCCCATACAACGACAGCCCGTCAACATGTCCACTTTAGGTGATGATCTTGCGATCTCCATCGTTCTAGTCACGGTCTTACTCATTGTTTCCATGGCGAAAGATCTTCTCGATTCAGGGGGGATTATCGCCGCCCTGTTAGTGGGGCTGACGATTTCCCTTCTCGGCCATTGGACTTGGCTAATCGTTTTGATGACCTTCCTGATTGTGGGCTCATTTGCCACAAAATGGCGCTTCGAGGAGAAATCAAAGATTTCTGCAGAGGAGGCAAACGATGGGGTCAGAGGGTGGAGGAATGTTATGGCTAATGGTGGGATGGCCAGTATTGTGGCCATTGGGAACTATATTTTGGGAGGCCATGAGTGGGCCTATTTCCTTCTTTGCTCTGCAGTATCTGTAGCCGCTTCTGATACTCTCGCATCTGAGATCGGCAGCCTCGATCCTCGGACTCGGATAATCACTACATTGGAGGCTGTACCCGCAGGAACAAACGGGGGCATGTCCCCCACAGGCACTCTGGCAGCATTTTACGGTGCCCTACTGATTTCCGTAGTTTCAACGGTACTTGGTGCAATTAATGGCGACATGAATCCTCCTGTACTCTTCTTCTCATTCGTAATTTTGATTGGGTGGCTCGGTTGTCAAGTAGACTCAATTCTTGGAGCATTATTGGAAAATCGAGGTTTCCTTGGGAAACATTCTGTGAATTTCCTTTCGACACTCTCAGGCTCTTTGTTTGCTTTGTTCATCGCTACGAGGTTCTTTTAATATGAATAGAAAGAATTTCTACCACTACCGGGGCGTGTTTCTTATGTTGAGGGGGCATTTATCAAAAAATAAGGGTCTGATCTTAGCCGTTATCTCAATTACATTGGTTTCCTCAAGTATTCCAACCAATGCTCAGAACCAAGTCCCATACGAAGGTCCGGGCTTCGACTACTCTTTCCCCGGGGAACACATGCTTTTCCTAAAGGGCGATGAGGATACACAATTCCTAGATAGAAACTGGACCACGGTCACCGGTCTGCCAACCGGAAGTGCAAGTTTCTCTAAGACTAGCTCATTCACGCTTCCTACGATTGTTGACTCCTATTCATCTCCCACCATAGAGCCGTTTAGCTTTGAAGGAAATATTACTGTTCGACTCTTTGCTTCTTTGGAGAGTACATCCAATGCCTGCTCTCTATCCAATACTCCTCTCGGTGGACCCTTGGGGTCAGAAACCCAATTCTCAATTACTCTAGGAATGGGTAGTTTTGAGCCAATCTCCCAATTGGAAACCGAGCCGATAGTGATGAGCAAGGATAGGACTGATCCCCATATATTCGAGGTTTCAGCCAAAGAAGTGAATATTTCGATGAACTCCGGGGATAGAGTACATCTATCTATCCAAGTCAGACACGAGTGCGCATTATCCGGAACACTTTGGTGGGGGACTTACGATTCTAGGACCGGCATTTCTCTGGAGGGAGATTTGATTGACGCTGATTTGAATGTGGTGGTAGATCAGAATAGGATTGCAAGAATAGAGTATACTCCCATTTCTCCATGGGGCCTTTCTGATTTCCCGTCCCAGTCCATTGAACTCGTAGGGCCGGTGCCATGGGACGAAATGCAGCATGGATACTATGATGAATACAACTGGGCTGATCACTTCGAGTTGCCCGACGGAATATCCAAGGGAGAATCAAACAGATCAGTGCGAATCTGGATGACTGACAGGCCACTAGAGCCTGGGAATTACATGCTCGATGCATGTATGAGGCTGTCCGATCAGGACCCTGGAGATTTGTGCCCCTCTTGGGCAATATTGAGATTTAGTGTGCCCCAAGATAAATCGCCAATTTTGAGCTCCAGCTTCGCAGTAGCACTGATTTCATTGGGCATAATCTCTTGGTTAGGGGTGTCCATAAGGGGGGCTTCTCTACCTCTGCCCGCATACGGTGTCATCCTTCTTCTCACCCTATCTTCAATTGCAACCACGTCTGAACTTCCCGACTTGGACGATGAATATTATCGAGAAGGGGGTGCCGCCCCAAATTTCATACTTCTATCGCATGATCCTAGCTCTGCGGCGGTTTCGCTATCAGAACTGATGGGCAATAGTGATGTTATTGTTTTGGGATTATTCACCTCGGGCTCACCCAATGCGGAAAATCAGAAGGACGACTTCGAGGCGGCAGAAAAAATTCTAGCATTGGATGGTTATTCAGCCACATTTGTCCAGATTGCCACCGGAGATGGCGTGAAGGCATACAACTTGGATGAGTTCGCTGGAGAATTGAATGGATCATGGCCCCTTCTATTGGATGACGGCACCGTTGGAAGGTCCCTCCCCAGTGGCCCTACTGATGCAGTTCTTGTAATTGACTCAGCCGGATTCATAGTTTCATGGTCACCAGGATCAATGGCTCCTTCGAATATTCACTCTGCTACGGAAACAGCATCCCTGGGTTCGGGGAACTCTCCATTTTCTCTATTTTCCATGTTGGTGGGGACTGCCCTCCTCCCCCTCATAGTTCTAGGGATGCCCAGTGAGAGAAACTACGACTCTCCAGAAGAGCCACTAATTCCGGGTGTCGGAGCGGTGATGACAATCTTCGCAGCATCGTTCGGCTTCATGCTTTGGGCGGCTCCTATTTCACTACTCTCAGCCATTGGTTTGGGACTTTATTGGACCTTCGTCCAACTAATACTTTCGATAATTCTTGCATACCACGGGGTATCAATGCTTTCGAGGGGGAGAATAATCGAGATAGAGAAAGCAACATCATTTGTGCACAAGCGACTGTCGGAGAAATATAGGGAATGGAGGCCGCTAAGTAGATTTTCTGAAGATGTGTACCTCGGGCTGTGGCTGGCATGGATATCATGGTTAATTCAACCCACATTGATAGCTCAGGGAGTGGGGTCATTGGCACGTTCGGGGTTACTAGGACTTGCCATATCCCCCCTATTCTTGTTTAGCTTCGTCATTTCAGCAGGTTTCGTGGTTCTGATACTGCGATCAGTGTCCTTGGTCTTCGGAAGCTATTCCAGAATTCTCGGAATGATTAGCTTGGGGGTCAGGCCTAGGGCATGGGGGCTAATAGTGGGAATAATGGGGGCATGGACTCTTTTCAGCATCATTTTAGGCCCTCTTTCGCCTCTAATCTGAGGAGAGCTCGGACCGAGAGCATCATAAGAGGGAATCCTTTGTCCCGATCACCCTTGGGGGTATAGTATAACCTGGTAGTACCGCGGGCTCCAGTTGCACGGGAATGACGACGAGGAGGTATTCTGATGGATTTGATGACCAACTGGAGCACCGACCCGTCGCAAACCGAGAGCGTGCGCGAGCCGGGTGCACGCTAAGCGGAAGAAACCCGCTGATCTGGGTTCAAATCCCAGTGCCCCCACCAAAAAAATCCAAAACCTACTAGCACCGATCATTTACAGGTTGTATTCAAGTCTAAACATTGGTCGCGTCAACCATGAAAAGGTGGAGAGTTGCAATAGCCATCCTGTTCCTCATCATGTCTCCCTTAGCGGGTAGTTTGGCAGCAAGCGACTCTTCGATAAACTCGGGGAAAAGGCTCCATGACTCTCAGATAACCGCATCCGGGCAGACTGATGATATTCCTATCCAAGAAGAAATCTGGTGGGATACAAATTTAGATTGGTGGGCAGTAACCTCACTGGATAAGGATCGAAATGGTATTCACGATTCACTCCAAGATTCATCCAGCCCGGTAAATGTCGGGCTATCGTTTTCAAGAGAAGTAACAGATGAAGACAGGAAAGCACTATCCTCGATGGGATTCAATATTCAGGTCGAGCTACCAGTTGTCGATGCCTTGCTATTGGGGGGTATCGAACCCAATCGGATTTGGGATTTAGCAGGATTGGATGGAGTTGCAATGGTAGAAAGATATGGGTCTTTAGAATTCTATGGGGATATACAGACTCCTGCTGTTAGGGCTAGTAATTCCACTGAGTACCCCTTAGGGGCGTGGAATCTGGGAGTGTCCGGTCATGGGGTCAATATCGCAATGGTAGACACCGGAGTGGATAACGAGCATCCGGGCCTTGTCGGCAAGTTCGTCGCAGGTTATGATGCTGTTTGTTATGTCCATTCCGACCCTCAATGTATTCTTGCGGGTGGCCGAGAGGACGATGGATCATTTGACCCAGATGATGGAAATCAACATGGCACTGCTTGCATGGGGATGGCTAGCGCTTCTGGATTAGAAGCAGACGGTTCTCAAACTATGTTCTACGGATCGGCCCCTGAAGCGGGCCTGGTAGACGTCAGAATTGGTACTGATGTTGGGGCCGGGCCCTTCGAGAACTATCTTATAGAGCAGGAGTTCTATGAATCTGCGATGAATGGTCTCCAATGGATAATTGATCACAAGGATGATGCTTGGCCCGGGGTTTCCGAGGAAAGTTATGGTATCGATATAATCTCACTATCCTGGGGGATTACCAGTCACGAAAATGGTGGATCTGATGGCTCCGACATGCATAGCCGAATTTTGGATGAGGCCATGGAAGCAGGCATCGTAGTCTCAAATGCTGCTGGGAATGATGGGGAGGACAATGATGGGCTATCCGGAATGAGTGCCTCGTCTCTTTCAATCACGGTCGCCGCAACTGATGACAAGAACACAGTCGATCGTTCAGACGATACCATAGCAAGCTACTCTTCTAGGGGCCCAAGGAAGGACAACGGAGATGGAAACCCCCTGAATGAGCTTATCCCAGAGATTAGTGCCCCCGGAACAAATATCATTCAGGCCGAAGGATGTGTATCTAGCGGGAGTTGCAACAACTTCCTAGGGGGCGATGCATCTGGTAATACGTATACGGGGAGGGGAAGTGGGACATCTTACGCCACTCCTTCAGTTAGTGGCATCATCGCTTTGATGATGGAGGCTAACCAGAATCTAACTCCACTGCAAATTAAGGAGGTTCTCAAACATACAGCGGAGCTGAGGGGAAGTCCTAGCGCGCCAGAGGTGGACCCCTATTGGAACAGGGAATTCGGCTTCGGAATGGTGGATGCGTTTGCAGCAGTGGAACTGGCGATTTTTCTGGATGAATCAAAACAATCACAATCGATCGACCCCACACTACAAAGTCACGGACTAAACTTTTCTCAAAACGGCATTATCAACATCACAGGTCATGCATGGGGGCAATCAGGGCCAGTAGAAGCCGTAGAATTCAGAATAAATGGTGGGGAGTGGTTCGAAGCAAGGTACTCATCTGAACCCGGAGAAGTCGGGGCATTGACTCCTTTCATATGGCATATATTGCTTGATCCTGAAACGCTGCCACTCGGAAATAATACGGTTGAGATACACTCTAGGAATGGAGAAATGCACTCCCTTCCTGTCTTCTATCAAGTCTCAGGTAAAGGCGGAGTTAACACCAGCTTCTCACTCTCCGCATCCTCCATTGCAGTTTTGGCCTTGGTCGTATTTGCGATTACGGCCACAATGGTTGTAGCTAGACTACAGATCAGAAAACCCAAAGAAAAGACCGAACCCGAAGTATTGGAAGCTGAAATTTTGAACTAATCAAAAAAATACTTCCGACGCAAACGAGTCTTCCAACCCGCCTCGTTAAAATCATAGAACACGAGTCCGAGGCCATGGGGAGATTCTCCGACCGTTCCAGGAGTATTAGTCCGACGGGCGTGAGGAGGATGTTCGATATGGCGGGTGATGATGCCGTCCAATTCGGCTTGGGGGAGCCAGATTTTCAACCACCAGAGGTAGCAATCGAAGCATTCACCAAGGCTATGAAGGAAGGTAGGAATAAGTACACACCTACCGCTGGACTCCCAGAGTTAAGAAAGAAAATCTCGCAGATGTGGCATCATCTATCTCCCGAACTGGATGAATCCAATGTTTGCATCACAATGAGTGGGACCAACGCTCTTCTGGATATTTTCTTGGCTATTGTCAATCCCGGGGATAAAGTCATGATTCCAGAACCATACTTCCCATTGTACCCCCCGGACATTGTAATCTGCGGGGGCTCTCCGTCATTCTACCCTTGCGAATTTGAAAACGGTTTTGTACCCCAAATCTCGGATCTTGAGCGAATAGTCGATGAAGATACAGTGGCAATTCTGTACAATTTCCCGAGTAACCCCACGGGGGGGAGTGTGAACGAGGACCAGAGGGATGAGCTTGTTGAGTTCGCCAGAAAGAATGACCTCTGGCTAATATCCGACGAAGTATATGACAGGATAGTTTACGACTCCGAACATGTATCATTCCTCGGGTCAGGGTACGATAAAATGGTCATGGTCCAGTCATTCTCGAAAACGTTCGCAATGACTGGTTGGAGGATCGGCTACCTCCTTTCTCCCGACCCAGATTTCATGAGAGAACTCAAGAAAATGCAATATTACGTCACTGCATGCTCTAATGATGCAATGCAATACGCAGTCCTAGAAGCATTGCAGAAGGCTCCCGATTACCCTGAGAGGATGTGCTCTGAGTTCAAGTCCCGAAGGGATCTAATTTGTGAACGGCTGAATGCCATGCCGGGAGTTTCATGTCACACTCCCACGGGTGCATTCTACGTATTCCCCAAGGTGGAAGTGCCGGGAATGAATAGCGAAGAAATCGCTATGAAACTTCTAGAGGCTGGAGTACTCTGTTCACCCGGGACAGCCTTTGGGGGTGCTGGTGAAGGACATCTAAGATTCGCGTACACAATCGGCAGGGAGGATATTTCCAGGGGCATGGATAGGGTTGAGCAAGTCCTTAAAGAACTCAGAAGAGATTGATCCACTTCCAGAATCAGTTTTCACTGCTGTCCCCAAATAGGTCCAATGGGGTATCAATCATTCGGGAGCCCCCATCTTCAGAGAAACCCCCATCCGTTTCCTCTTTGAACGGGTTTGCGGACGCACCTTCTTCCGCGGGGATATCCGTATTTTCTTCCAGCTGCTTCGCGCTTAGCGACTCCATTGCAGACTCCTGTCCGAACATCCAATCTGGCATTTTTTGCGACCCCCCTAGGACGGAAATTGTTGTGAAGGTCGCCATAGGTAGTACTGAAATGGCCACAATAAAATCAAGGATGGCAGTTTCGGGAATGGTCGCGTCCGGGGCGATCATCTGAAGCACAACTTTCTCCAGTTGCATCTCATGCCACTGTTCATAATCCACATTTAGGATATCAAGTGAAAGAAAAAGGACAAGCCTCGCCATTAGCCAGTAAAGGAAAACTGGCAGAACCCAAGAAAGTCTGGATACCCTCCACACTACATTGCGGAACATCGCAGCAATACCTACCAAATGCCAAGAGAGACTCGGATGGAATCTGAATGCCAACCATAGTGCGATAAAGTAGCCGGCCATGCCCAAATCGAAAGCCCTGCTAGGTCTGACCCAAGATTCCGGTACCCCTTCCATGATCGCCAATGGGACTGCAATGAGAATTACCTGCATCGGTACTGCTAGTAGTTGAAGTCCCCCATGTACCGCCATCAAATCGAAATCGCCATCTCTAGTTTTCGAATTTACAAGTCGCGCCATCATGCCATAGGGAGTCCCCTGTAGATGAAGCCTCGATCTATCTACTAATTCTGGATCCCCGCTCCTTGGAGAAAGACGAAGAAACGATAGCCAACCCCCTCGATTAACGACGAAATATGGTATAAATCCACCAAAAATAAGAGCTAGGGCTATTGAAAATCCGCCATAAGAAAGGCCAGCGATAACTACCCAGTGGATCAGCTCTGTACGTATGCCTACCTGGGCACCTTCGTAATCTACATCAACGAGATAAGTAAGGGAGAAGAGAATTATTGGCGCCATGGTGATTTGCAGAATCACCAGGATGGCGAGCAGTAATTGCTTCAGGACCACTCCGCGCTCGGCCATAATGTTCCTACGAGCATTCATGCTACCATAAGCACTTCATCCCCGAAACAATTACACGAACCATTTGTAGACATTATTCAGAATCTCGGAGACCATTGCGAGACGAACCACATTCCCCAACCTTCTTACACAGGTGAATTTCGCAATTCAATGTCAATGAGTTCGGTCAGGGCCATCTTGCTTTCTTCTTTGCTATTTGCCATGAGCTTGTCTAATGCACATATTATGTCTCTGGACTCGGTCTTCGAAGAGTCCAAAGTTGGGCCCAGAAACAATCCCGTAGATTTCGAGGTTACGGGGATAGAACTAGGAAATGCCTCCGAATCACCTAGGGTTTGGACTCAACCAGACTCAACAGATTTGCAATACATGACCAAGGGGGAGACAATGCAAATCAATGTGACATTCCAGCATATGGGGGTGGACCCTTCTCCAGTTACCACTGATGCAAAACTAGAGATTTGGCACCCTATTGGTGTGGTGATTATTGAGTGGAGCTTCAACATCACACTAGCAGCAGGCCAGTCAGTAAGGATGCCATTTATTTGGACTCCTTCGATTTCTCACAGCAGCCTCAGCGATGATGGCTGGCTATCGGGTGGAGTCACCCTTAGGGGCATGGTTCTGCCAGATATCGGGATAGACGGTGACAGCGGTAATGACCTACTTGACAGAGAAGTTCCTGTGGCATTTTGGTTCGACCCAATGGAGAATGGGTTCTGCAATGATGAGGCAAATGAAGGAAAATATTGTACAAACAATGCAGTCCCTTTCGGAGAACCATCGTGGTTTGCTGCTGGCTATACAGATGGTTATCAGCCCGATAATAGCAATTTCCCCACTGGAACATGGAGGATGGAGAACGATTCTAGCGCTACAGGTGAGTGGCATTGGAAAGTTTCTGGAGAGAATGATAACTATGCATCCAACAGATTTGACAGACTAAGGTGGGCATGGCAGAGATTCAATTCTAATGACGGATGCTCAGATCAGGTCTATGACCCAAGTCATGGCCTTGGATACGGAGAGCATGATCCAATTGTCTCATCGATTCACGGAGCAAATCTATGCTTAGTGAAAATCAACAGTCCCTTATTGTATTCAATACAGATAGCTACGGATGCATGGGGGACGATGGGCGCTGGTGACTCCATAATGCTCGAGACAGATTCTGGAGCAGGCGGGGGGACAGAATATCTAAACTACTCATCTCGGAACCTTTCTTCTACTGAAGGTGATTGGACTAGGATAGTCTGGAATGCATCTGGGATGCATCAAAACGAGGGATTTACAGTTTCCTTACTTTTCCGCTCAAACTCATCATTTTCCGATGAAGGAATTCATATAGATTCATTCATAATTTTCGCAATAGAAAGAGGGGATGAGTACACCTTGGATTCAGAATGTTCTTTCCCAGGGCCTGATGGTTCGCCAATGATTTACGATCCGGAGTCCGAGGGAGGAAATACCATTTTGGTGGAATCAGCGGACCCCAACCCCCCATCTATCCAATGTAGGATTTTCAACAAGGGGTACATCGACACTACCCTGAGATTCTACACAGAGGTCACAAATGACACCTGGATGGATGTCCACTATCCCTTAAGGATAGATTCGAACAACTTCAACGACAACGATAACGAAGTTAAGTCAAATACGGTCAAGGCTAGAACCTACACTAACGTTTGGTTCAATCTTTCCATTCCCGATGGAGCATCTGTTCAGGATCTAGAGTGGCATACCTGGATAAATGACGGCATCCTTGGGTTTCAGGATACAAAGTACTTCATCGAGCTTCCAGTCAGCGTTAGACCAACATATCGAATGACTCTGAAACAAGAGACTCTATCGAATCCAGCTGCAACAATAATGCCAGGATCTAAGGCGAATATCACTATGGAGTTGAAGAATACAGGCAATCAATATTCTTCATGGAGCCTTGGTGGAGTATTCTTTGATCCCGCCTTAACATCTGATAATCTAAAATGGTTCGAAACTGAAAATGATGGTAAAGAGGCCAGCATAATCAATATGACGCCGGTCCAAGAAATGACTCTTAATGTCGAAATTACGATTCCAGAAGGGATGTTTCCCGGTACTTACGAACTCATGTTATTAGCAAATCCCAGGCAACCAAATACATTCCAGGCTTCATCAAATCTCTATATCGAGGTTCCAGTGTACCATGATTTGGCCATAGCCCCGGTAAAACAGGCTATGCTCGCTCCAGCAAATGGAGAACAACAGGTCGTCCAAGTTTTCTTGTTCAACTATGGGAATACCGAAGATACCTTCGATATTAGGGTGGATACTGATAACTGGAAGTTGAAAGCTGAAATCAGTTCTGAAGTAGTTACTCTTGAGCCCAATGGGGGGCAGGTCACGCTTTCATTGATACTTCCTATGCCTAAGGGGGAAACAGAAGATGACGTAATTGTCAATGGCTCCTACCGAATTTCCATTATCGGAACTAGCCAATCTAATCCTGCTTACCAGTCTCTTACCAACTTCTACCTCACGGTACCTGAAACTAACCTTGTGGATGTTGAGGACAGAGATTTATCCGAAGAGGTATTTGCATCTGGTACTGACCCAAGGACTTTGAAATGGGAGGTTTGGAACACGGGAAATGTCGATGATGCTTTCGATATCGAGTTGATTTTCCCATCAGATGTTTCGGCCACAGTCGCTGGGATAAACCAGGGAAGGACTCCTTACATACCCCCGGGAACCTCATTCAACCTAAGCGTAAGCTACTCATTCGATTCTGGCGTGGAAGGTCCTAGAACCATAAAACTCCGGGCGATCAGTGTTTCTTCAGGAACCGTTTCCGAGGGGGAAGCGAGATTCGAAGTTGGAACGGTCGGTTTCCTTTTGGTTTTACCACCCTCTTCCCAGTCAAACGCTGGAGAGATTTCCGAATCAGGGGATGATTACATTCTAGTTTTCACCATCCGAAGCGCTCATCCAGAACTTGACCAGCAAATCAGAGCAGACGTAGAACTGGATAATCAGTGGACAATCTACGATGCCAGGGTATCCGATGAGGATAGAAATTTCGTTCTCGCAGCTGGGGAAAGCCGAGATGTAACAATTCACCTGGACGTAAGGGACGAGAACTTGGAAAATCTAGCAGCCAATATTGTCGACTTCAACGTGACTTTGGTAGTCATAAGCGATCTCGATACAACCTCCAGAACGGCCGAAATAACATTGTTCAAGCCCGATCCGATTCCTGAGGGCACAGATGTAAAGGAGGTTGGTTGGCTTGCAGCAAACTTCGCTATTGTTGCTGTGGGGGTCGTAATAATGGGGGTCGTTCTTTTGGCATCCTTCAGGGTACTAAGAGATGCCACTGCGCCCTTAGAAGAATACTCATCAATAGGGGATTACAGCATGACTGTGGATGGATGGGATGGTGAAAAGTTTGGCTCCAAAGAACTCCCTTCTGCAGATGAAATTGCTAATTCAATGTACGGGGGATCCAAAGACCTCTTTCAACAGCCCCCTCCACCTGCCGAAACCCCCTCGATCTCTCCGCTCCTAGAGCCTGATACCCCTCCCTCCCCATCAGTGTACGATAGTACTCCGGACGCCGCGGAAATGGATTTGGAAAATTTAGGACCCCCAATCCCAGAAGATGGCATTCCAGAGGGTTGGACAATGGAGCAGTGGCAGTTCTATGGACAAGAGTGGCTGGATTCCCAAGAGGACTAGACCAGTGTAAAATTCTCTATTTTCAATTGGGAGGGCTTATGACCCCCCCTCCAATGCCCCGCTCGTCGAATCAAGGAAAGTGATAATTTGTACAACGGACAGCAACCAATCTTTATTCTAAAGGAAGGAACAACTAGGACAAGCGGAAAGGGCGCTCAGAGTAACAACATCGCTGCGGCAAAAGCAGTCGCTGATGCTGTGAGATCAACTCTCGGGCCAAAGGGCATGGATAAGATGCTAGTAGACTCGATGGGCGACGTTGTGATCACAAACGACGGAGCAACCATTCTGAAGGAGATGGAGATCGAGCATCCAGCTGCAAAAATGATCATTGAGATCGCCAAAACCCAGGAGCAGCACTGCTTCGATGGGACAACCAGTGCGGTTGTTATTGCCGGAGAGCTCCTAAAAAGGAGCGAAGATTTAGTGGAACAGAACGTTCATCCAACTGTGATCTGCGAGGGATTTAGGCTAGCTTCCGATAAGGCAGTGGATCTGATCGATTCCCACGGTACTGGAGTAGATGAGCAGATGCTCTCAGAGGTTGCAAAGACGGCACTTACCGGCAAGAGTACCGGCGCGGTTAAGGAGTTCCTATCCGATATCAGTGTAAGGGCAGTTCTATCTGTCGCTCAGAAGAATGACGATGAGGTATTAGTTGATCTGGATGACATCAAGGTCCAGAAGAAGCAAGGGGGCTCAATAAGGGACAGCACCCTTGTGGATGGCATAATCTTGGACAAGGAGAGGGTTCACAGCGGAATGCCAAGATTAGTAACAGATGCAAAGATTGCGCTCATCAACTCTGCAATAGAGGTCAAGAAGACAGAAGTAGATGCCAAGATTCAGATTACTGACCCAAACATGCTCTCACAGTTTTTGGATGAGGAAGAGCAATTCCTTAAGTCACTAGTAAATAAAATTCAGGAAAGTGGGGCGAACACAGTTATTTGCCAAAAGGGAATAGATGACTTAGCTCAACATTACATGGCCAAGTCAGGAATTTTCGCCATTAGGAGAGCAAAGAAGAGCGATATGGAAGCGCTCTCCAAGGCCACGGGGGGTAGGATAGTGAATAATCTGGACGATCTTACTGAGGGGGACCTCGGCACTGCAGCCAGAGTCGAAGAGAAGAAAATCGGAGATTCAGATATGGTTTTCGTTGAAGGTTGTCCCGAAGCAAAGAGCGTTTCAGTTCTACTAAGGGGCGGCACAGAACATGTTGTTGATGAGGTGAAGAGAGCCTTTGAAGATGCAATAGGTGTAGTGGCAGTGGCTCACGAAGATGGTTCCGTTTTGACGGGCGGAGGTTCAGTGATTGCCGCACTTAGCAGGGAACTCAGATCATATGCAGAGGGGATTGGCGGTAGGGAACAGATGGCAATAGAGGCATTTTCCAGTGCATTGGAGGTCATCCCTAGGACGCTAGCAGAAAACGCCGGCTTAGACCCCGTGAATACAATCATAGATCTCAGAAAGGCACATTCTGAAGGCAAGTCCACCCATGGAGTGAATGTCTACGAGGGAGGTGTGGTTGACATGGCAAAGGCAAATGTCTTCGAGCCAAGCAGAGTCGTAGAGCAGGCCATTCAGAGTGCTTCCGAGACCGCAGTGATGATTCTAAGAATCGATGATGTGATTTCTAGCAAGGGAGCAGGCCCGACTCCCGAGGACTTCGATGGTATGGACATGTGAAAGACACAAAATTAGTCCCGAGAACCATATCCTCGAATGCACATATTCAATAGTTGGATTATTCTCGTAAGACATGTCCACATACTGGACTGGTGATGATTTGACCGGCGAACCTCTGCTCATACTATTCGGCTCGGAGTCTGGTAACTCCGAAGAATTGGCATCTATTGCCGAGAATCAAGCGAAATCGATGGGTATGTCTCCAGAATTAAAGGGAATGGATGAGATCCAGATAGGCGACCTGTCCAGTGCAAAGAACGTTCTGATTTTTTGTAGCACCTGGGGAGAAGGGGAGATGCCGGACAACGCCGTAGATCTCTGGGATTCTGCCATCGGGGATTCGCCTCCTTCGCTAGAGGGGTGCAATTTTGCAGTTTGTGCGCTCGGGGACACCAGCTACGAGTTCTTCTGTCAGTCGGGGAAGGACT
>JAYZLO010000089.1:0-7855 GCA_036154175.1 Thermoplasmatota archaeon
TCGTGGCTGCCGTGTACCCTCACCCAAGGCAGCTCATAGAAACCAGACTCTATGTTCTTGTAATACGGTTGGTGCATGTGAAGCACTATGGCGAGATTAATCGCCCCATAGTCATCATCTTCTCCAACCTCCGAAGCAGCAGGAATAGCACCATAGATTGGGCAAGATACCAAAATTACTACGAGCAAAAGGCCAATTTCTGTTCTTCTTTTTTGATATTCTGTATTCATTTCAGACTTCTTGAAAACCATGATTAACGGAGGTGATATTGAGCCTCGGGATTTCAATACAGCACTATAATTTTGTTAGTAGACTAAAGGTAGTGGTTCATTATTATGTGCCGGACACTTTTGGCCAAACTGTGAGGGTAGCCGGCATACTCCTACCTGTCCAGTGCATACCTTATGACGAATCTCCGGGAGGCCTAAGGAAAGCCTGCCTTGACACAGTTGACACACTATCCCGGTCCGGTATCGGTATTTGGCAAATTTTGCCATTGAATCCCCCTGATTTTGTTGGTTCCCCTTACGCAAGTCCTTCCGCTTTCGCCCTCGACCCAAATATTGTTAATTCGATGGCAGGCGATTTTCCAGAGCCAACTAGTGAGGAATTAGAAACTTGGGAATCTCAGAATCAATGGGCGGAGTCATGGGCTACTTATCGCATTCTCAAGTTGAAGAACAAATCTAGCTGGACAGAATGGGGTGAATGGCGAAATCCCTCGAAAATGGAATTGAGGAGGCTAAGAAAAGAGAACATTGATGTCTACAAGTCCGAATTAAGTGTTCAGTGGAAACTCGATAAATCAATTGGGATGATTAGGAAATATGCTGAAAAAAGCGGAATCTTGCTTATGGGCGATATACCTTTGTATGTGGCCCATGATTCTGCAGATGTATGGCAAAATAAGGCGCTGTTCAATGTGTCTCCCCAAGGGGAGATTCTAGAGTGCTCAGGAGCTCCTCCCGATCCATTTAACAAATCCGGCCAATTCTGGGGTAATCCAACCTATGATTGGGAAATGCATGAATTTTCTAACTTTAGTTGGTGGAAATCGAGAATCACGGTTGCCTCGAAAAGAACTCCTGGAATTCGCCTAGATCATTTCATCGGTCTAGCCGAGTACTGGGCTATCCCACCAGAGGCGAATGATGCGAGCGAAGGACGATGGATAAATGGGCCAGGACCAAAATTTATGGATGCCATCATTGGAATTTCAGAATTTCTGGTAGTCGAGGATTTGGGCATGGTGGGAGACTCCGCAAAAAATCTGAGAGAAAAATATGGTTTGCATGGGATGTCTATTCTGCAATTTGGATGGGATTCAGAGTCTCCGCCCCATCACTTGGACCATATTCCCAAGGATGTTGTGGCCTACACTGGAACTCATGATAATGATACATTCTCCGGATGGTATTCGGCGGCAAGCCCCGAAACAAAAATGGAGGTAAAGAGGAGGTTAGGGTGCAAATCTTCGGAAGTAACGAAGGTAGCAATCAAGGAGTTAATTCATTCAAACGCAGATGTGGTAATAATTCCCATTCAGGACTTACTAGGTCTTGGAAGCTCAGCAAGAATCAACACTCCAGGAACTGTTAGCAAAGAAAATTGGTCATGGGTGGCACCTGATAATTGGATAATCGACCCCTCATGGGCCTGGATGTACGAATTGGTCAAGTCTTCAGGCCGCACGGAGTGGTCCAATGCGTTCTGACCTAGTTTTAGGAATTGACATCGGGGGGTCCTCTATCAAAGGGGGAATAGTAGATGTCACCAAAGGGAGTATGTATGGAGAAAGATATGTAATTGGCCACCAACAAAGGCCCGAATTAGAAACTCTCGTTACCTCGATATTCGAAATCAAGAAAAAATCGGATTTCGATGGAAATAACATAGGGATAGGCTTTCCAGGAGTGGTCTCAGACCGGGAAATTTTCAATGGCCCTAATATGGGTGCTGACTTACCTGGACTGGGACTTTGTGAATATCTGAGTAAACTAGGCCAAAATAGTAAACTCATCAATGATGCAGACGCAGCCCTCTACCATGCTATGAGGAATCAACCAGTATGGGATGGAAACCCTACCGTTCTTTTGGTAACAATAGGGACCTCATTAGGCACGGCCTTATGCCAAGATGGAAAGATGTTTCGAAATTTGGAACTCGGTCGCCTTCTAGATGGGTCTGGAAAACCAATTGACACCAAGGCAAGCATGAGGGCAGTAAGAGAATTAGATTTGGGGGTTGAACAATGGGCTAGCAATTTGTCACTATCCATAAGAAGAATATCCGATTGCGTTTCTCCGGACTTGATACTCCTAGGTGGTGGCGTCACTGAAGAGCCCAATGACTGGCTTGGTCTCTTGGATGTGGATCATCCAATATACATAGCTCCTGGGTCCAATGCCGCGGGCTTGATCGGCGCAGCTTGTTGGTGTTTTGACAACATGAAATGAAGCTAAAAATTTACAATCGATTGATTACCAAGCCACTAACAATTTGTTACCTAATGAATTAATATTGGACTATATGCGGCCGTGGCGCATGAACAGCAAGGTTCTATCCCTATTGTTGAGTCTGCTCATGGTCTCAGTGACCATAGCTGGCTGCGCAGGGGACGATGATGATGATGATACAACGCCGACCGAGGTCAGTGGCTGCACTGATTCTGCAGCGACTAACTACGACGCTAACGCAACAACGGATGACGGATCCTGCGTCATTCCAGCAGTAACCGGGTGCACCGACTCGGAGGCGTCAAACTACGATGCTGCTGCGGAAGAGGACGACGGGTCATGCACATACAGTCTAACTGTCTGGCACTCTTACGCTCTGGACTCAGATGAAGAACTCGCATTCAATAACGTGATTGCCGCCTTCGAAGCTGCAAATACCAATTACGCGCTCGATGTGCAATACGTTCCCTTTGATGATCTTAAGTCTCAGTACATAACAGCCGCACAAGCGGGAGAGGCACCAGATGTCTTCAGACTACAGAATGACGCACTAGGTGAGGTGGCATCAAACAACGTAGGGGGCGTCTCAATAATTGAAGATCTTGCACCTTACATGACTCCTGCAGAACTAGCATCCTACGGCGGTTCGATGTCTGGAGTAACTGTGAGCGGTGAGATCCTGGCCCTGCCTCAGTCTGGCGACTCGTTGGCTCTTTATTACAACAAGGAC
Organism: Thermoplasmatota archaeon; assembly: GCA_036154175.1. Lineage (GTDB taxonomy): Archaea > Thermoplasmatota > Poseidoniia > Poseidoniales > Thalassarchaeaceae > UBA36. Next base: position 3,187 of record JAYZLO010000089.1, read on the forward strand.
GTCTTAGACACTGCTGGAGTAGATTACACCGACATTGCAAACTGGGATTTCGACACTTTCTACACAGCTGCAAAGACGGTAACTGCTGTTTCCGATGATCACTGGGGACTTTGTTTCCCGTACAAATCCGCATACCAGTTTTGGCCATGGCTTACCGGCCATGGTGGCGGAATCTTTGATGACAATGGAAACCCAACAATCAACTCTGCAAGCACGATATCGGCCATGCAGACGATCGACTTAGCTCTCAATGGCAATGCCACGGAGAGCCCAATTATGATGACAGGTTGTGATTGGGGGCCTATGGAGGACATGTTCAAGGCCAATGAAGTTGCATTCATGATCCAAGGGCCATGGGCATACGGTGGAATTGAGGATTCAAACGTGAACTTCGGTCATTCCGTCTTGCCTACCTCGCCGACTGGCGATGTAATGAGTCCGTTCGTTGGAATGAAGGGATGGTCAGTCTCGTCTGGTTCCGATTCCAAGGCCGCTGCAGTCACTCTGACAAAGTACCTTTCTGGCCATGACAGCCAAGTAGAATTCGCAAAGACGGCTAAACTACTCCCAGTGATGGCTTCTGTTCTTGATCACCCCGATGTTGCAAGTGACTCGGTCGTCGCAGGCTTCGGTGCACAAATGGCTCGAGGCTTCGGAGCTCCAGCTTACTCTGCCATGGGGTCGATATGGGGTCCAACCGACTCCATGCTAGCAGATGTCTTTGATAATGGGATGGCACCAGCTGACGCGGCAAGAAAAGCTCAAGCTGCAATCGAGAAGGCATTGGGTCTAACGCTTACTGTTGACGATGATGCGGATGATGACGGATACTCCATTGACGGGGCATCCGCAGATTGTGACGACAACGATGCGACTATCTACCCTGGAGCCAATGATCCCGAAGGAGACGGTATTGACCAGAACTGCGATGGTATCGATGGTGTTGATTTGTCGGTAGATGTGACACTAACAATTCACACAAACGATGCTTCGATAACGGCTGTGAACTTCAAGGGCGCATACGGGGGATGGGGCCTATCTGCAGGATCCTCTACAGATAATGAAAATTGGACACTGACAATCAGTGTTAATCCCGGAACGTATGAATGGGGTGCTGAAGACCAGTCAGCAAATTGGCTTGGCACAGACTGTGAGGACTTGGATGGCACCAGAAGTGACACTGGATCGAATTGCCAATTCACGGTATCCGAAGATGGAACCGTATCAGGCGCAACCAAGATCCACAAGATGGTGGCGTGAGATCAGCCTTATCCCAAGGTATGAGGTAAAACGAAACAAGAGGCGAGGGCAATGAGCAGGCAGATGGCGGTAACTGCCGCCATCTGCCTGCTAGCTCTCCTTCTTGGCACTCCTGTCTCAAGTGCAACACCAGCAATCGTGACGGAGGTAAGAATTGATGGGGATGTGGACCTCAATAACAGAGTAAGATACGCTTTCGAAACAGTTCCAGAAACTGAGAGATACGAAATATACTACAGCACTGCACCATTTTCCAATATTACTGATATCGTGCCAATGTCTTCTGGATCAGACTATCCAGATGCTTGGATAACGGTTTCCGAACAAGAAGCAGATAATCCAAACATCGAAGAGACTCTCAAATTCTTTCGTTGTTGGTGGACAGTATCAAATTCTATAGAAGATCTAGGTTTAGAATTTAACAGCATTGCAGGTTGGTTCGAACCAACCTTTTCCATCGGTATGCCAGTCATCCCTACCAATGCCACTGCTGTAGTTTGTGATTTACCAGGAATTGTTCGTGGGCAGGAAGTTTATGTTGCCACAGTGACAATCGGAGCAGATGGAACATCATTTCAAAATAACTTGAATGTCCTCTCTGCGATTACACTTACCGAATCAGAAAAGCCACCAGATCCAGATATGTCTCAAGTTTACACTGCAATAGGAGTAATAATTGGGGGATTGTGCTTAACTGCCGTTTCTCTTTACCTTCTGTCCCCCAGCAGGAGGGAGAGGGTCGGATACTTATTCGTACTTCCAGCAATTTTGTTGCTCGCAACACTTACTTTCTACCCAGTTGGATATGGTATCTACCTATCATTCACCGACGAGTCTGCTGAAAATTATGGCCAAGGTGAATTCGTAGGCCTGGATAATTATGAATTACTATTCTCCGATGAGAGGGATTATGATGGAGATGGGGACCCTGGGTTCTGGCGAACATTCTCATTCACACTAGTCTGGACATTTGTCTGCGTTTTCTTCCATATGTTCCTCGGTTTGATGTTCGCAATGCTTCTTGAAAGCGGAGTTATAGGTAAGGTAGCTTGGAGAACTATCCTCTTAGTCCCGTGGGCGGTACCCGGGTATATCTCAGTCATTATGTGGAGAGGTATGCTCAACAGATTCGGTTGGGTGAATGGAATACTCACAGCAGATATAGACTATCTTGGATTGGATAATTGGGCTAGATTTTCGGTAATTTTCGTTAATATTTGGATGGGTTTTTCATTTATGACAATGACCACTTCCGGAGCACTAGCAGGAATACCTCGTGATATGTATGAGGCCGCTGAAATAGACGGAGTAGGACGCCTCCATCGTTTCAGGCATTTGACAATACCACAGCTGATGCCCTCTCTTGTTCCACTCTCACTCCTCGGGATGATTTGGACATTCAATTTATTTCATGTTATTTTCCTCATGACGGGGGGTGGTCCAGACAGGTATTATGGCGAACCAGGTGTGACAGATATCTTGGTCACCTTCGTATACGATGTTGCATTCATTGATGGCGAATACGGATTAGGGGCTGCTTGGTCAGTAATTATATTCATGATGTTGATTGTTTTCAGCTCCGCATACCTAATTGTTACAAAGGGGGGTGAGTTGGAATCATGAAAGGGAACCTTGCCATCAAATGGTGGACACCAATCAGTCTTCGTGCGGTAATAACATTTGGTTGGATAAGTCTTCTTTTCTCCGTGTTCGTCTGTATAATTTCCATGATGAGGGGCGATGATCACGGCTTGAACAACTCATTGATTATGATTTTAGCAAATCTAATTCTCGTATTCATAATTCCAGAGGATGCCCCTGCAAGACGCGTTCCAGAAAAGTTCGGATTATTCTTTTCCTCAGGTATGATAATGATAGTCACATCTTTGAGGCACATTGCATACAGGGCAGAATCATCTGTTGGACTTACAATAGCCGACTATTGGACCACATCTCCATCGTTATTGGTCGGTATTGCTGCTGTGGTCGCCTCAGGCAGATCCTACAGATGGTTCATGGGAAAATCAACAACTGATGAGGCCCTAATTGGCCTTTCCAGGCAAACAAAACACTCTGGCACCGTAGCTCAGATCGCAAAGCAATTAGTGCTCCTGCATCTTGGTATTTTTGCTGTCTTGCCACCATTATGGACGATCATGCTCTCCCTTTCTCCTGGCAATTCGCTTAGTATGGATTTCAGCTTATCATCCACAACTTTGGAACACTATCAGAAGATGTGGCAATCTGACCGATTTTGGGTTTGGTTTCGCAACTCTATTATCGTATCTGTCGCAACGACTATATTCGGTTTGACAATTGCTTTCCCTGCCGCTTATGGATTTTCCAGGTACAGATTTTACGGTAGGAAATTTGGCTTATTCCTGTTTTTAATCGTTCAAATGTTCCCAGGTGCGCTCATTCTTGTGCCTTACTTCATTATGATGAAAGGATTTGGTCTTCTAAACAGCTATGTTGGCCTTGTACTTGCTTACTCGGTGACGGCGTTACCACTTTGCGTATGGCTAATGAAGGGTTTCTTCGACACAATTCCCAAAGAACTCGAGGAGGCAGCAAGAGTCGATGGCTGCTCGCAATTACAGATATTTTACAGAATTATTCTGCCTCTATCCCTTCCCGCGGTTGCCGTGACGTCTCTTTTCTCATTCCTTGCTGCATGGAATGAGTATCTGCTCGCTCTGACTTTCTTATCCGACACTGAGAATTATACACTCCCTGTGGGTTTGGCATCTATGGTGACATCATCCCAGGCCGGTGATTCATATTGGGGGGACTTCGCCGCAGCATCCATCTTAATTAGCATACCAGTTGTATTATTGTTTGTGACATTCCAACGATATCTAGTCGACGGTATGGTAGCTGGAGCAGTGAAGGGGTGAAATTAATTGGCAGATGTAACTTTCGACGGTGTTTGGAAAGAATATGATAGTGATAGCATTGCAGTAAAAGACCTAACAATCCATGTTGATAGTGGAGAGTTCGTAGTCCTGGTCGGGCCCTCTGGTTGTGGCAAGACAACATCCCTGAGAATGCTTGCCGGGCTAGAAGAGATTACTGAAGGGGCGATTTCTATCGAGGGAGTCAAGGTAAACGACCTTCCCCCAAAAGCTAGAGGAGTTGGGATGGTGTTCCAATCCTACGCCCTTTACCCTCACATGAACGTAGAGAGGAATCTCTCCTTCGGCCTTAGAATGCAGAGAGGGCTGGATCGTATAACAAAAGACGAGATTGATAGTAGAGTTTCCATGGCAGCGGACCTATTGGGATTAACTGAATATCTCGATAGATTGCCAAAGAATCTCTCCGGGGGTCAGAGGCAAAGGGTTGCGTTGGGAAGAGCGTTGGTAAGGCGGCCTAATGTACTTCTGATGGATGAGCCACTTTCAAACCT
>JAYZLO010000090.1:0-3929 GCA_036154175.1 Thermoplasmatota archaeon
CATGCACTAGGGTGGCAGTGTGTATCAGTTCTGCAGAAAGTGCAAGATCCATGCACTCTCCCACATCAGATCCTCCCGAGGCACTGTATGCTAGAATGGATAACATCGGCCTGTATCTTTTCCCTCCGCCCATCAGGACTTCTCTGGCTATTGACATGACAGGTTTATCGATTTTAGAGGCCATTTTGGATAGAACTAATTGTTCGATGTTCTCCTCAATCATATTCTTGAATGAATCCAGGCTCATCGAATCCGAGTTAACGGCATCCATGCTTATTGGCCGAGGGGTCGCATATATCAACAGGTGCGCACGCCGTTCGCATGTGGCACAAGGCGTGCCTCCCCCTTGTAGGTGGATGCGATGGAAAACCTGTTAGAAGTGGGTGCAATGGATTCTCCAGCATCCAATATCAGATCTACTCTCGCCGCCCACTTCGAGACAAATGGGCCGGACGATTTGGAAATATCCGTTTCAGGCGTGGTAGATTTCGAGTCAGGCATAAACTCCCTAGCTAATGGTTCTCTGGACCTATTGGCAGTCCCGGCAATTGAGACAATCGGAAGAATCCAGGAAATAGGGGGGCTGGGATGTCAGATTATCGGTGCTAGGGTCCCACGGAGACCTAGTGAGGTCCTTGTATCCCCGGATAAGCTACTTTATCAGCCCAAGTCCGCAGTCATTGTTTCAGACTCCGACCTAGTCAGAAGGCAAATTCTCAGGGCAAGACCGGATATTCTGGCTGTATCATCAGAGATGATTCCAGATGTTGATCAGGACATCCATGGATCGACAAATCAGACGAAATTAACTTGGTTGTCAGATTTGTTGCAAACTGGTAAAATCAATGGGTTCGTTATCTCTAGGGATGAATATGACAATTCGAATCAGACCGAGAGGAGACACGCTCTTCTCCCATTCCCCAAAGAGAGGGGAGACCCTCACTTTCTACCAAAGCCATATTCTGACTTGGTAGCCATTTTGTCCAGACAAGGGTTCCCTTTGACCCTCGCCGAGAAGGTGACTGAGCCAGAGGGAAATACGATCTTATGGGTCCAGAGTAGGGTCCTGGGGGAAGTTGACGAATATTTCCATGATAAATTGGGCATCCATGTCAGACACAGACAAGTAGGCTCATTACTCAGGCAGGCTGAAGACTATCGAGATATTATTCTGGAGCAGGCGTGTCACAACCCAGATGGAGATATTATCGAGGAAGAGGTCAGGGTCGAAATCAGAATGGAGTTAATTTCAGAGGATGGCAGCAGGACGATTGCTATGGAGAGATTGGTAATATTGAGTGAATATCAATATGCGGTCATTGGCCTTCTAAGGGACTGGAAAACTTTGATTGTCCAGTCTTCCAGTACTGTGCCCAAGGACCATCCCACGGATGATGAGGCTCCTCCATTCCTTTCGATTTGAATAAATCATAGCCGCTATTTGATTTACCCTCCAAATACGCATTTTGACAGAATTATCGGGGCAAGCGATAACTAACCAGTCATCTCGAGCGGGAGTTATGATTGGGGCGGATTACGATTTGCTCAACTCAATTTACACTGAAAGGTTACAGGATCTGAGGAAAAGGGCCGAAAAAATCGGAATTGCAAAGTCTGGATCTGTGGAGGTACTTAGGGCTAGACTGATTTGCGAGGAAGTACTCAAAGAACTGGACCTCTCGTGGGAGGGGATTCAATCATTCTCACACAAGGAAATGGGACAGATTTTGAAGTTATTCGGGATCAAATCTTCAGGTTCGCACAAGGAAAGGAGACAGCGCCTTTGGTTACATTTGAACTTTGACTCTAGGAGAATGACAATCGAGAATCTTGCTGAGATGGGAAGAGAAGAGTTGCATCATCTATGTCTTAGGTTGGAACTGGATCTAACAGGAAATCGTACAGTCTTGATGGGACGTGTTGCCGGCGTTTTGACTAGTCAAGCTAATGGCTGGGGTAGGATTAAGAGAAGCCTTAGAAGAAACGGGATTCAGAATCCCACATTAGAAGAAAATGTGCCCGATGAGGGCCCGGTATTAGGTGACAGTTTATTGCCAAGTTTTGAAGTCAGTGATGAGTCATTTCAACAACCTTCATCCAAGGCAATTCTTGAGGATGCCAGCGATTCTATTGTCATCGGATTAGACAAACAGCCCGATAACGTCCAAGGAGATTTGCTTACAATTCAAGCAAGAGTGGAAGAATTGGATCGCATGGTGGGAACCATTCTGAAAGGACATGGAGGACATTGGGGGGATTCTGAGAAGGATTTGCTACTTCGTCTAGCCGCAAGAAGGGGGTGGCCGATTAGGGAGAAATTTGTCCAGCATCGCATATCAATTGTAGCAACCAATATCGCTGAGATGAAAGGTGCAAATATGGCGGAGCGGGACTATAGTGACGGCATATCTGAGAAAACAGAATCTGTAATCAGTAGAATTAGATCAAAGATTACATCCGGCAGAAAGAAACTAGATTAGCTAACTTACGACTATGGAGAAATATCCAAATCTAGGTTCTGAAATCTCCATACTTGCATCCCGTAGATCCACTATCGCATCCTCTGATTCTTCTCTCGATGAACCTGCTGAAATACAAGCACTAACTAGGGAATCATAGTCCACCATTTCCCCACTATTGGAAGAAAGGACTCTGAGGATTACTTCTCTTGCATCAGAAGCCTCCACAGATTCTTCAGTAGATTCTGTTCTAAGATCATTTTTGGTATCCGATGAGTCTTCCTGAGATGGAGTAAACATTTCCATCCCCCCTTCCAATTTACCTGTTACACTAGACAAGGCCTTCAGAACCCATAACTTGTACGATTCGATATCAAAATCAGAGTAATGCTCTTTAGACTTGATTAAACCATCTATTAAATCATCAGGAACGCCCGCTTCGCTAATTGAAACCTCATTCAAATCCAAACCCTCAGCTCTTGAATAAGCGTCCAGTCTTCTGAGTGTCGAATCCGCTGTTTCAACCATCCAGGATCTGTAAGTTTCCTGATTCACTTCAGTGAAAATCTCAGCTCTTATGGATGTGAAGATACCTCCTTCCTCTGATTCGGTGTGTTTTGCTCTACCTACAATTGAAACAAGTACCGAATCTCCCGACTCAAATCTTGCTAAAAGCTCTTCAGCAGCAGGATGAAGCTCCGGCTGAAATGGCGCAATATCGAAGAAATGGGTACCTGACGGATCTCTGACCCTACCCCTGTAGAATGCCCCTGAGTCTCCATCTCTCCTCTCAAGACTCTCTAGACCGCCACAAACAAGACATCGATTGACCTTGGCACCCAATTTTGTAATAATAAATAAGGGTGCGAATTCCCCGATTCCCCTCTCTATCAGGGATGACTCAGAATATTCTTGGGCGAAGATACGTATCGCACTCTGTCTGACTCTCATTTCCCCTCCTGATTGCATCAAAGTGACACCCCCCATTTTTCCATAACTTCCTCTGCCTCTTTATTTGGATCCGGATCAAGCAACTCCACTTTGTCAGCAAAAATCATTGCGCCCTGTCCATCCACAGCGCACCTTCCATTTACTCGCATCTTCTTAGCAAGAATGCGACTTCTCAATTGTGAGAGGAAGTCATCAGAACCCTTAGTAGATATTTGATCTCTGACCTCATCAATATTCGAACCTAAGAATTTCTCAGACGCCTCTTTACCAAGAAACAAGTTGGCATTCGATATTCCATTATCTATTACGAAACGAAGCCTCAGGTCCTCAGCTCCTTTCTGTTGTCCATGTTCTGCGCATTCTCCTTCTCTGAGTACCCTTCTACACTCGGGACACCTCTCGATTATTCCTGAACCACTATTGATGAAAACTACGGTCCCTTCAGTAACTATTCCCCTCCTTGATCCCCCGTTTGTTATACTTGTCAAATCAACTTCTACCCAGTGATTTTCTGGATCG
>JAYZLO010000091.1:0-4951 GCA_036154175.1 Thermoplasmatota archaeon
TAGGGAGACCTTCGTAGTTCCTGCCACGCCGGGAACTCACCAAATGGTCCTCCATACGGCATTGCATGGCGTAGAATCAAACGACAACCCTCTGGACATCTCCGTAGGGTATATCGCATCGGAAGCATCTGGCTTCTCAAGATCAGTCTCAAATTGGGATGAATCCGAGGGAAATGACACTGCCTTGGTAGTCTCTACGATACCTCTTCCGGTGGAGTCCGTATCAGCCCAGGGGTGGGTACAGCCAGTCAATCTGGATAACCAGACTGCCTACCAGGACGACCCAAACGACAAGATGACAGCATCTTGGTGGCACAACATTTCTATCGAGGATGCAACAGAGCTCAGCATTTCCATGGATTCCTACGATAGTGTAGATCTGGACCTATTCCTGTTCAGGGATGGCGATGAGGATGGGGAGTTCTCTTCCGGAGAGGAAGTTCGGAGGTCTTGGAGCAGCACTTCCTCAGAATCGATCACAATCGAGAACCCCGAGGACGGGCTCTACGGAGTGGCAGTCCATGGTTGGTCCGTAGATGGCCCATCCTCCAATTTCTGGATCGACATAGGCATTGTTGCAGGATCATCCCTCCAGATCACAGGATTCCACACATTGGACAATTCGAACATCTCAAGCCTATGGCCTTCTGGCTCAGAATCATTGGGTGGCCTGGTCCCTTCGGGGGCCGTCGAGTTGAATATCAGTCTCCTGAGGCCACCGGAAGAGGGAAATTGGACAGGTTACATCGATATCCAACTAATCGGAGGAGCTCTGATCAGGCTACCTTTCGAGTACGAGCTGATTGAGCTGGACCCGGAGATTTCTTTCACAGCCCCCCAGAATAATACCGAATCAAACACCCAAGTCCCGATAAGCCTGCACGCAAGAGACATTGGCATTGGCTTCCCAATTTCCCAACTTTCGTGGACATGGCCATCGAACAACTCCTCCTTCGAAGCAGACTCTGTTTGGGGCCTGACGGTGAACGGGACGATCATTAACCTCACATCATACTGGAATGGCGTTTCAGAGGAGAATGGGACAACACTGCTGAGGGAGGCATGGGTGAACTCAACATTACCCAACTTGGAGCAGTGGTTCAATTTCCGTGCTACCGTAATGGATGGTTCCGGGAGGTCATCAGAAGACCATCTCAGGATATCATTTGACGTCACAGCTCCTGATCTGATAGTACACGGAATCCCATGGATTTCCACCGCGGAAGAAGTTTACTTCTCTGTTCAGACGGAACCGGGCTCAAATCTTTCGATAAACAACCAGAGCGTGGAGCTCAACTCGTCGGGCTTCGCGAACCTGTCAGTATCACTGGAGAGGTCCCAGATGGGTTTGTACGAAGGCCACGATGAATCACAGGTATTCTACTACAATCCCCAAAGCAACGTCTTCACCATCGAATCGAAAGATTCCGCCGGCAACTCCGCCACCTCCTCACACCAGGTTGTATTCGATCCAGACCCCCCATCAAATGTAACATTCATCTCCCTACAAGACCAGGCAGGCTTCTCATACTCCATTGTGGACCTAGTACACCCGATCAATATCACCAGCGGAGATCTAATTCTTTCCATTCCCGCAGACTCAATGGAATACTGCGTTTCAGTATTCTACCACTCATGGGTACAGACTTCGGAATGCAATTCTGATGCTCTAATTCCAAGCGTCATCAACCAAAGTACCGGAATGCCCATTCCCGGAGTATCCGAATACCCCTCCACAAACGAGATCTCAGTCCCCATCGATCTCATGGGGCTCGGAGAGGGGGAGTTGATGGTATTGATCACGATTCAAGACTGGGCAGGCAACCATTTCGAGAAAAACTGGAGCATTTCCCTAGATGCGACCCCTCCGGTCGTTTCCTGGGCTACTTTCCCCTCTTCCGGTAATGGGGCTCTCGAAAGCCAGTTTCAGGACAAAAAGTGGTGGTCCGCAGAAGAGGTAACCCTCAGTATAGAGGTCAATGGCCTGGAGATGCCGATACAAAACGGCTCTTCGGGCTCACTAAGCCTAATTTTGAACACCACAGGACCTCAATCACTTTGCATCCGGGCAATCGACGGAACAATTGAGCAGGAGAACAGTAACGTATTCCTTGAATGTCGCGAATTCACATTATCAGAGTCTATTTACGACACTTCCGTATCCAGCGGAAAACAGGACCTAGTGTCTCTGGATAGCTTCGAAATAGCACTTTCCAGGCATTGGTCTCAGGAGATAAGGTGGAGAAGCATCACTACCGGGGCCTCTGGATTCATCGAACCCGGTGAAGGGACAGTTCTACTGCCTTTGGAACTCGAGGAGGGAATAAACGAATTCGTAATCGAGGTCGACTCACTGGACAGCACCGACTCATACACTATCACCTTGGAGAGAGACTCGACCCCGCCAATACTGGAGTTCTCAGAGTTCGAGTATCGGGAGTCTCCTTTGACAACTTCCAGGGAGATTTCAGGAATTTGCGAACCCGGGCTATTAGTTAGGATCAGTAGCCCAATTCAGTCTAGGGACGTCCTATGCCCCGATTCCGGGTCTTTTGAGGTTAACATATCCGTCCCCGGCGATGCCGGCTCATACACGATTTCCGGCACCAGTATCGATGAGGCCAAGAACTCCAAAACCCACGAAATAACCGTCCAAAAAAAGGATTGGGTAGATTGGGCCATTGAGGACGCAAGTGAAAGTGGCCCAATGCTATGGTGGCTTTCAGTAGTGGGATTATTGGTAATCTCCGCAATAGTGGGGACTACACTCAAGTTCTCTCGGTGGAGTAACAAGGCTAACCACTGATCTAAATATGCCAAAACTAATTTCGTTGTTAGTATTGGGCGGGCTATGAATATCCGTTCAATTGGAGTAGTGGGCTCTGGGCAGATGGGCAATGGAATCTCTCAGGTAGCCGCATGCAGCGGCTTCAATGTCACAATGGTAGACATAAACGAGCAATTCCTCGAGAGAGGGATCGGCACCATCAGAAACTCACTGGGCCGACTAGTATCAAAACAGAAGATGTCACAGGATGACGCAGACTCCGCCATCTCCCTTATCACTACGTCCACCGCACTCGGTGGCCTTGCGGAGTGCGATTTGGTAGTTGAAGCCATTCCCGAGGTTCCTGAGCTGAAATTCTCCACATTCAGAGATCTCGATGAGATATGCAAGCCAACAGCAATATTAGCCAGCAACACATCAAGCATCTCGATAAACGAAATAGCAGGTAAAACCAACCGACCAGATCGAGTAATTGGGATGCACTTCATGAATCCAGTACCGATAATGAAGCTGGTCGAGGTGATAAACGGGAGGGAGACTTCCGAGGAAGTGACATCGGGAGTTATCACGGTATCAGAACAGATGGGCAAGATCCCACTGTCGTGTCAAGACTCCCCCGGCTTCGTAAGCAACCGAATCCTGATGCCAATGATAAACGAGGCCATACTTACCCTCCAAGAGGGGGTGGCCGAGCCGGAAGCAATAGACGGCATCATGAAACTGGGGATGAACCACCCAATCGGGCCTCTGGCCCTAGCGGACCTAATAGGATTGGATACTGTTCTGCACATCATGAACGTACTTAGGTTGGGTCTGGGTGATGAGAAATACGCTCCCGCCGCACTTCTCGTAGAGATGGTCGACGATGGGTCCCTTGGGAGAAAATCAGGCCATGGTTTCTACTCCTACTAATCGCATCACTCGCTTGTGGTGCATTTTCTACACCGTTTTTCACTAACATTCAATACTCTCGGGCCCGCGCGTAGCGGTATGGACAGAGGGCGAAACGCCAGCCGGCTGATTGTCGCGATTCTCATAGTGGCCTCGTTCTCGATGTCAACCGCCGCCAATGATGCAGGTTCCGGATCGGATGCCGGCAGCTCGACCAGCACGGCGACACAACTGCCTGCTTCAAATTCCACATACTACGGCAATCTCTCATCAACCGACACAGAGGATTTCTACTCAATTTCCGTCCCCAACGGCTCAGCAATGACCGTCGGCCTGACATCTCCATCGTCAGCCGACTTCGACCCATATGTATACGACTCATCCGGGACACTGATCGACTACAGCTACACCACCCAGTCGTACGAGGAGGCCTCGACAAACGGAACCTCAGTAGGTGGAACAACCGTGTACATAGAAATCAGGCTTTACTCCGGATCGGGACAATACACTATGCAGGTCTGGATATTCCCAGACCAGTCCCCACAGCAGAACGACGCGAACTCCGGAGGTGACGCAGGAATCTCTGCCTCCTCTTCACTGCCCCTAAACTCATCCAACCAGACTCTGAACGGGTGGATTTCAGACTCGTACGACACTTACGACTGGTACAACATAACGGTGCCCAATGGAAACGGGGTATTCGTAACCATGAGCTTCCCCAATGCCACCGGCAGCTCGCAGCTATCGCTAATCGAGTCTACTGCCACTTACTACATCGACTACGACTACAGTGCCCCATTCGAGGTAACCAGCAATGGTACAAACGTCGGGGGAGGGTACGCCTACATCAGGGTGTATTCCGGAAGTGACGAGGGCAACTACTCCTTGAACATCAGCTTCTTCTCGACCTCGGGGCAACCCGGCTCGAACCAGGACGACGCCCGATCAGGTAGCGATGCGGGAAACTCGGTCAGCAACGCACTGCAGATCAACATGACGTGGAATATCACGACCATACCCGGGTGGGTCGACGAAACATGGGACGACTATGACTTCTACTCGGTCTATGTTCCCTCCAACTGGACAACATGGGCATCAATGTCCTGGAACAACTCCTCTGCAGACCTCGACCTCGTTCTCTATGACTCCAACCAGAGTACTCTAGACTCCTCATGGAGCTCGAACCCCGAGGAGGTAACCGGGAACTCCTCGGCCATAGGGGGGACCACGGTCTACTACAGGGTCAGCGCTTGGAGCGGAACAGATGTGTCG
>JAYZLO010000092.1:0-13434 GCA_036154175.1 Thermoplasmatota archaeon
TCGGCTACCTCTTCGATGTCGACTCCCCCTTCAGTTGAGGCCATAATGAGGAGGGAGTCCTTCTCTCTGTCTACAAGGAGGGCAAGATAGTACTCGTGTGCTATTGAGCATCCAGCTTCGACATACAGATTATTGACGATCTTGCCCGATGTTCCTGTCTGCTTTGTGACAAGCTTTCTGCCAAGAATATTTGAGGAGAATTCTAGAACTTCTTCCCTAGATGAAGCTATCTTGACGCCTCCATGCATTACTAAATCTCCAGACTCCTTGGTGTAAAGGGTCCCCTTTCCCCTTCCTCCGGCATGAATCTGACTTTTTACGGCTACAACTTTTGAATCGAGGGAGTCGTAGGCTGTTAGCGCTTGGTCCACTGTCGTGCAGTGATAACCTGCCTTGACCGAAACTCCATACTCCCTGAACATAGTTTTTGCTTGGTACTCATGAATGTTCATTGGCCAGTGGAACAGAGGCTTGGACTTGAAAGATGCGGCGGCTAGGTTTCAATCCTTTTGGCGAAGTGATGAAAGGGTATTTGCAATGCGGTGGTTATGGATGTGATTGTCCTAGCCGGTGGATTCGGAACTAGGCTGAGGCCTTGGACAGAGAGAATACCCAAACCATTACTGCCAATTCTGGATAAATCGATGATTGAACACGTTGTCGATGTCCTGCCTGAATCTCAGGTTGATAGAGTGATTGTAGCGGCGGGTTATGGGGTCGAGAAAATGAGGGAGCATTTCAACAGCATGTCACTTCCATACGAGCTGAAAATTGTTGAAGAGACTGAACCTTTGGGAACAGGAGGTGCAATTGTCAACTGCAAATCTTATCTTTCTGGCGATGCCTTTTGTGTTATCAATGGTGACTTGGTAACGAGCCTTAGAGTAGAGGAGATGCTGGAATTCCATAACTCCAATGGAGGCATAGCGACAATATCACTTTGGGAAGTAGAGGACCCCTCACGATTCGGAGTAGCCGATTACAGGCAGGAATCTGGGAAGATAATGAGGTTCCAAGAGAAGCCACCAAAAGAGGAAGCTTATTCCAACCTAATCAATGCTGGAACGTACATTTTGGAGCCAGAGATCTTTCAATTAATGCCGGAAGGTGCTCACAGTATCGAAAGAGATGTTTATGAGGATCTAGCTGCAACAGGTGGACTTAATGGGTTTCCTTTCGAAGGTTGGTTTGTAGATGCAGGGACTCCGAATTCATTTGTTGACGCTACGAAAGTGTGTATTGCAGAAGGAAGATTCGCCAGCGGCAAAGTGTCGGGAGACTCTTGGTTCGGAGAGGGATCAGAAAATGGGGGGAAGGTCATAGGGAGCTCAGTAGGGCCTGAGGCAGTTATCGAAGACGGAGCGACTATATCCAATAGTGTAATTCTTGAAGGGGCGAAGATTGGTGCTGATAGTGTTCTCGAAAATTGTTTAATCGGGATAGGTGCGAAAGTTCCAGAGGGAACGGAGTTATTTGGAGAAATAGTCGATCATTCTGTATTTTGAAATGGAATTTTGGATTTACACTAGCATCTAGGATTAGATTTCCGTTATCGTCAAAGAGGCGCGATAGCTCGGGGTACCGTGGACGGACCCCTAATTGTAGTGAACTTCAAGACATACCAGACTGCTCACGGAGCATCTGCAGTTAAGCTTGCTAAGATTATGTCCGGCATAGATGTCGAGTGTAGGATGATTGCCGTAGTATCGCCATTTGATCTTTCTTCTGTAGTATCAGCAGCACCCCATCTGGAAGTTTGGTGTCAACATCTTGACCCCATAGGATTTGGATCCAACACCGGATGGCTGCATCCAGAAACTGCAATCGAAAGAGGAGCCAGTGGGACATTGATAAATCATGCAGAGCACAAAGTGAGTACTGAACATATTGCAATGCTATTAGAACAGACTCCCGATGAATTTGCGGTTTGTGCTTGTGCGTCAGACGTGGAAGAAGCGAAAGTATTGGCCTCTCTGAGTCCCGAATACGTCGCAGTGGAACCGCCAGGACTGATTGGAGGAGAAATTTCAGTGACAAGTGCCGATCCGGAGATTATCAGCAGTACTTTGCAGGCAGTAAAGGAAATCTCGAACTCAGTGGGGGTTTTGTGTGGAGCAGGCGTCAAAGATGGGAAGGATGTTGCCAAGGCAATTCAGCTTGGTACAGAGGGAGTACTCCTAGCAAGCGGAGTGACTAAATCTGAATACCCGCGAGAATCTTTAGAGGGGCTAGTGAGCAATCTTTAGCCGATTGCTATTGTCTGAGATAATTTTTCACCACAGTGCTTTTGTCAGTTCCCGTGATCGGAGAAACATTGGTAGGGGCAAGGTAGGTGAAGAATATGGAAAGAATTGGTAAGAAGAAGTATAACGCGGAGTTGTTCAGACTCCAACTTGAGCTGATAAAGCTACAGGAATGGGTTAAGGCAAAGGGACTCAAAGTTGTAGTTGTATTCGAAGGAAGAGATGCGGCAGGAAAAGGTGGCGTGATAAAGAGGATTGCGCAATATCTCAATCCAAGAGTAGTGAGGGTAGCAGCCTTGCCGGCCCCTACAGAGAGGCAGAAGACAGAGTGGTACTTTCAGAGATATGTCAACCATCTTCCAGCTGCCGGAGAGATTGTGATGTTTGATAGAAGCTGGTACAATCGAGCAGGAGTGGAAAGAGTAATGGGATTCTGTAATGAAGAGGAGTATGAAGAATTCATGAGATCCTGTCCCATGTTTGAGAGGATGCTGATGAGGTCGGGTACTATTCTAATCAAGTACTGGTTCTCAGTATCGGATGATGAGCAGTTGAAGAGATTCAAGGCAAGGTTAGACGAACCACATAAGAGATGGAAGCTAAGCCCAATGGATCTGGAGTCACTGACTAGATGGGAGGACTATTCCGAGGCCAAAGATATTATGTTCGCACACACGGATACAAAACAATCTCCATGGTTTGTAGTCAACTCGGATATTAAGAGGCATGCACATCTAAATTGCATAAACCATCTTCTCTCCATGATAGAGTATGAGGATCTGACTCCAGAGCCAATTGAGCTTCCCGACAGGAAGAGTGCAAGAGGATATGTAAGGCCACCAATGACCGAGCAGACCTTTGTCCCGAATCATCATGAGAGCATAATGGATTGATGGGGTATTTTCTCGGAGAGGGCAGAGAATGAAGAGTTTGCCTGGATATCCATTTCTTGTAGGTCTTCTTTTAATCTCTGGGTGCATGGCCGAGATTGATCCAGATTTGGATGGGGACGGTGTTTCTGACTCAGAAGATTGGGATGCCGATGGCGATGGATGGAATAATTCTGACGAAGAAATGTGTGGAAATGATCCAATGGATTCCCTTTCTATTCCTCCTGATATTGATGTGGATGGGGTATGTGATAATTTGGATGATGATATGGATGGGGACGGGCTTCCGAATGGGTGGGAATCAGAGAGGGGCTTTGATCCCATGGATCCGGAAGACTTCCTTAGCTGTCATGGGAAATCGATTTTTTGCCTAACAAGATATGATAGTTTCATTTTCCCTCAAACTCACAACTCCTTCGCCACCTCAGATGCTCAGTTCGCACTTGCAGTTAGTCATCTTACTGGGCTAGAGGAGCAGTGGGGCGGGGGAATTAGGGCATTCATGCTTGACACCCATCATAGAAATGAGGTGAACACTACTCCAGAAGATGTTCGACTGTGCCATGATACTGGAGTCCTGTGGCCGTGTGCTTTGGGAGAGGATGATGCGGAAGAATGGTTGAGGACCCTGAAATATCTGATGGACAATACCACGGGAGATGTTGTTACATTGAAATTCGAGAGCTATGTCCCATCACCTCATCTAGAATATCTTTTCAATATCACTGGACTAAAAGATAGAGCATATTCGCATGTTCTTGGCGACCCTTGGCCTAGCATAGGAGATTTAGTCCTACAGGGAAAGAATCTTGTTGTTTTTCAACAGAGCCATAATGACGATTATCCATGGTTGCATGGTGCTTGGTCGCACACATGGGAGACGAAATATGAGATGGAAGAAGAGAATGATATGAATTGTCGAGTGGACAGAGGGGACGGAGATCAAACAGTTTGGGTTCTGAATCACTTCTTCAAGAATGAGTTTGGGACTCCGGATCCATCGAAGTCAATTTGGGCTAATGACTACCACACAATTATCAACAGAACGTTAGAATGCTGGGAAGAGATTGGGAATAAACCCACCCTGTTCGCAATCGACTTCTGGGAAGAAGGGGAATTGGTTAACGCAACAATTAGTCTTAACCAGATGTCTCATTGGACCGATGAAGTACCAGAGAGGAGTTAATCATGCAATTCTTTGGGTCGGATTACGTCTTCCAGATCCCAATTAGAGTCATTTTCTACCAATAATGCCGCTGAAGCAGTGGGCAATCTAATCCAAATCCCTGATAGTCTGTTTATTAGAATTTCAGATCCAGGATTATGCCCTAAAATCATAGTAGTCCCGTTTTGGGTCATGTCCTCCAATTCTCTAAGAAGGTCGTATACGGAGGCATTGTAAATGCCTGGCCTAACTTCTGACGGCAAATCTCCGAATCTATTTTTCATCATCTCAAGAGTCTGCATGGTCCTTCTGGAACTACTAACTAATATCAGATCTGGAATCCAGCCTCTAGAATAAAGCTCTTCAGATATCCTTGGAGCGTCTCTGAGACCTCTTTTATTCAATGGTCGATCATGGTCTTCAAGATGCGTGTCTTTCCAACTACTTTTTGCGTGGCGCATTACTATGAGTCTTCGATACATGTTATTCTTCCTCTAACATTCTGAAAAGGGGAGTCCTGTTATCTAAAAATGCTCTAACCCCCTCTTCAAAATCTTCATCCATAGAAGAAGAAATCATAAGGGATTGTTCGAACTGTAATTGTGTCTCAAAAAAGGTTGAGGTGGATGCATCAAGGAGTTGCTTTGTCCCCCTCCTACTATTCACGGACCAGCTCCCCCACAATCTTGCGATTTCCAACGCTCTTTCGATAAGTTCTTCCTCCTCGACAATTTCATCTACTGCTCCTACTTTGAGAGATTTCTCAGCGGACCAAACTTCCGAGTTGAAGAAGAATCGCTTTGCCTCCTGATTTCCAACTAGTCTGGGAAGAAGCCAAGTCATGCCCCCGTCTGGAGAAAGTCCAAGCCTGAAGAATGCAGATGCAAGTTTGGCATCC
Source organism: Thermoplasmatota archaeon (assembly GCA_036154175.1). GTDB lineage: Archaea > Thermoplasmatota > Poseidoniia > Poseidoniales > Thalassarchaeaceae > UBA36. Next base: position 5,197 of record JAYZLO010000092.1, read on the forward strand.
GGCGTGCATATCCTGTAGTCACATGAAAGTGCAAGTCCTAGTCCTCCGCCGGCCGCTGATCCGTTTATGGCGCAAATGAATACGGTTTCTGAGGTTCTAATCTTCTGCAGAAGCGGATGTAGTTTATCTGTCATTTCTTTAACAATATTTCCAATGTTACCTTCTTTGATTCCTTTTGAGAAGTCTTCAATATTGCCTCCGGCTGAGAAGAACCTTCCTGAACCTGTGAGCACTACTGAACTACATTTTTCATTTGCAAGGAGTGTCTCCAAGGTTGCTAAAATGGCAGTAAAATTTTGTTTTGAAAAAGTATTTCTCGAGGCTTCTGGGGACAATGTTACCAATCCCACCCCCCCATCTAACATCTCCATAGAAACAGGCAAGACTCTCGAAGAGGTGTCGTACTATTTAATTGCATGAACAACATAAGACAATACAGTTTGGAGAGGTCGTGGACGACAGAAAGAGGAATTACATCGATGGCGAGTGGGTTGAGACGAGTAGTGATGAGGAAATTGATGTAATCAATCCGACAACAGAAGAGAAAATTGGTTCAGTACCGGTAAGTAAAGAAGTGGATGTTGATTTAGCGGTAACTGCAGCTCGTAGAGCCTTCCTTGGATGGAGCGAAACCTCTGTGGAAGAAAGAGCTGCCTACCTCAATAGTCTCTCATTGGCCATCAAGGATCGAGCGGAAGAGCTTGCGAGGATGATTACCCAAGAGGTTGGTACGCCGATTGGGTACTCAAGGATGGCAATGGTTGGCACACCAAGAGTTGTAGCCAGATCCTATGCGAAAATACTCGAAGATTTCGCTTGGGAGGAGCATAACAGGAACTCGTTAATCGTCAAGGAGCCCATTGGAGTAGTTGCTATGATCACTCCCTGGAATTTTCCGCTACATCAGATAATTGGAAAGGTTGCACCAGCAATTGCAGCGGGGTGTACTATGGTCCTAAAACCATCAAAAGAGGCTCCACTGAACGCCTTTGCTCTGGCTGAAATCTTACACGATATTGGCCTTCCAAAAGGTGTCTTCAATCTAGTTTCAGGTCATGGCAAGGAGATCGGAGAAGCTCTTGCTAGACACTCAGAAGTAGACATGGTTAGTTTTACTGGTTCTACGAATGCGGGAGTGAGAGTATCAGAGCTGGCAGCTCCAAGTGTGAAGAGAGTATCACTTGAACTGGGGGGGAAAAGCGCTAACATCATTCTGGAAGATGCTGATATTGAACGTGCTTCTTCTTCGGCAATATACTCGTGTTTTGGAAACTCTGGACAGGAGTGCTCTGCATTAACTAGGCTTCTGATTCCGGAAAATAAAAGAAGTGAGGTTTTGGAAATAATTACGAATAAGATTTCTAGATATTCTGTTGGCGATCCAATGGATGAAGTGATGCGATGTGGTCCTATGGTCTCAAAAAGTCAACAAGAGAGTGTTACTTCTTTTATCTTAGGTGCAATTGAGGAAGGGGCAACCCTTGTAGCTGGTGGCGAGGGGATGCCCGATGGATTAGAAAGAGGATTCTTTGTCAAACCAACCGTATTTGCTGACGTAACCCCCGAGATGACTATTTTCAGAGAAGAGGTGTTTGGGCCAGTATTGTCAGTCACCACATATACCGATGAGGATGAGGCTGTGGCACTTGCAAATGATTCGGAATACGGCCTTTCCGGAGGGGTCTGGTCTAAAGATATTGATCGGGCTATGAGTGTCGCTCGAAGGATGAGAACTGGTCAGATTAGTATCAATGGTGGGGCGTTCAATGTCACTGCTCCCTTTGGAGGATATAAGAAATCTGGAATAGGAAGAGAGTTGGGGATTCATGGACTAGAGGAATTTCTCGAGACTAAATCTATTCAGAGCTGAGGTTGAGTTTATGGTTCCAAGGCTAATCATCATTGCTGGGACAAGCGGAGTTGGAAAATCAACGATGTCAGCAAAACTAGCTTCTGATCTTGGATTCAGCAAGACTGCTGCAACGGATACAATTAGGGAGGTTCTCAGAATGAACTTATCAGAGGAAGAGGTGCCTCCCCTTCACAGATCTTCATTTGAGGATGCAGGCAATTCTGCTAAAGAAGATTGGTTGGAGACTGTTGAAGCAGTCTCAGAGGGAATCGGTGCAGTGGTCAATAGGGCTAAAGAGAAAGGTACTGACTTACTTCTTGAAGGAGTGCATTATTTCCCAAACAAGGAGATAATTGAGGCTTGGAAACATGCAGGTGGTGTCGCAGTAGGTGTTGTCCTATACATTACCAATGAAGACAGACATAGAGGAATGATTGCAAACAGAGAGAAGCATAACGGAAAAAGGATTGATCATTATCTGGAAAATCTGGCCAGGATTAGGAAAATTCAGGAGGAGCTAGTAATTGCGGGATCGCAATCGGATTGGATATTACTTGATCCTACCAAGGAAAGTGGTGCTATCGACATAATAAGTAATGGATTGTGACCACATCAGCGTCCTAGCCAATTCGCTTCATTTCTATTGAGGAAGGATGAGACTCCGATTTCCTTATCTTCGGTGTCAAACAGAGCTACAAACTCAGATCTCTCCATTAGGATTCCCTCGGAGAATGGAAGATCCAAAGCACCTCTTACTGCTCTTTTGGCTACTCTGATGGTATAGGGCGACTTTCGAGAAATCTCCACTGCCAAATTCATTGTTACTTCCTCGAGTTCTCGGAAAGGGACTATTCTATTCACAATCCCTGAGGACAAGGCTTCATCTGATGATACCATGCCTCCAGTAAGAACAATTTCCATGGTTTTTCCATAGCCTATGAGTCTGCATAGCCTCTGCGTCCCACCCCCACCCGGGATCAAACCTAAATTAATCTCAGGCTGACCGAATGTCGATCTATCTGATGCTATTCTAATATCGCAAGATAGTGCTAACTCAGTACCTCCACCAAGTGCGAAACCATCCACCATCGCTATAGTTGGCTTTGATAGATTCCAGACTGCCTCCCAAGCATTATCCTCGAAGAAGGGCCTAACATCGTCTGATCCTTTTTCCAAGAACTCTGAGATGTCTGCTCCTGCTGCAAATGCTGGAGGCTTCTGCTTCCCCCCCTCTTCAGGAATTTGTGGGGGTGCTCCTCTAATTACTACACATCGAATATTATCATCGGATTCGACTCGTAAGCATTGCTCTTTGATAGCTATGTGAGAATCAGAATTTAGAGCGTTGAGCTTATCGGGGCGGTTGAGTGTCCATATGGAAATAGCCCCTCCATTCGGACTAGATCCCTCTACTAGACGGTCCTCAACAATTAGTACTTCCTCTGACATATTACTGCGAGCGGGGGCTACTGCTTGAACGTATCACTAATTGTCGTCTTTACCCGTAACGGGAGGGGGAAATTCAGGAAGAGGCATTGGCGGTAGTTGAGATTCCATCGGACTTGGGAGTGGCGGATTTACCGAGCCCTGATCGAGGGTGCTTTCCGAAACTACGGGGGAATCCAGATGATGTGGAAAATCTAGAGAAATCCGGAGCTTGAGAACCCTCTCTTCATCAATTCTTACGTATGTAATACCCTGTGGAATTGTTGGATCGGGATGTTCAGGCTCATACATTACTGCTAAGCCGTGCCCAGGAATTCCTGTCAGAGTCGAAAGATCCTCACCATCTTCTTCATCGCTCCACGCTTTCACCTTTTCTGCCACCCTATTTGCCATCTCCTGACGTCTTTCTTTGTACAATCTATCTCTGAAGATCAATCTTCTCTCCCTTTGTTGGGCTAGATATCTGTCAACCTCCGCTTCGGCCTCTATCTCAGGATCAACCTTAGCCAAGTGAATCTTAGCGACCCCTTCAATTGGCTCAGAAGCCGACAGACTGGAAGGAGTAGCATCATCTAGTGATACTGCGTTATCGGGCATGGGCAAAGGAGGTGGAGTTTGGACAAGGTTAGATTCTTGGATTGCATTTCTTCTATTGCTTCTTTTGATTTTAGATTCTCTGGACTGGCTCACAGAATCATCTGAAATAACAGGTGGAGGGAGCTCGATATCTGCGAAGACTGTGTCTTCCTTGATTTCGCCTTTTTTTTCCTCTCGAACCGGGGTCGAAGGACCTCCTGTAAAAAGTATCAATGAGACCAAAAGAAGTATTACTACAGCACCTGCAATCTGCATCAGAATGTCTTCAGGAAGAACAAATACAAAGTAGAGTGGGACTGATAAGACGGTTATTGCAATCAGAAGAAGTCGGGTTGCGGCAACCATTATGCACACCGCACGGAAGAGCCCTTCTATTCACTTTGACGGGAGATTAGGTATTCGGCAACCTCCTTTAGAGCCATACCCCTATGTGAGATAAGTGACTTTTCTTCGTTTGAGAGCTCTCCGCAAGTTCTACCATCAGCTTCATTTGGAATGAAAATCGGATCGTATCCGAATCCCTCGGCACCCTTGATTTCTAGCGATATCCTGCCCTCACATGTTCCCACTGCAAATGTATTTTTTCCATTGTGCAGAATAGCAACCGCGGCCATAAATTTAGCTTTTCTGTGGGAGTTGTTTCTCAATAGTTCTAAGATCCCGCTCAGACCGAGTTTTTCTTTAACGTACGAGGAATAGGGGCCTGGGAAGCCTCCTAATGTTTCTATGAAAAGTCCCGAATCCTCTACCAATATTACTGATTGCTCCAGTGCGGTCCCAGCAATAATTTCTCTAACTTGCTGAATCTTCGATTTCGATACCTCCTCAATACTATCTGTCTGAGGTTCACTGAGATGGGGGCTTTTCCCATCTACAATTAGCTGGGAAATACTAAGATCATATTTAGTAAAAATTTCTTTTGCCTCTTCTATCTTATGTTTATTTCCAGTAGCGAACAATATCTCCGTCTTATCGCTAACCATGGTATCTTACCCTACTAGTGATTTTATTGAATCGATCTATTACGGTTTCAGCACTCTCAGAGTTGTTGATACCTTCTTCGCTAAGATAGCCTTCACAAACTGCCTCTATCCCATCAATGATAGAAGAATGACTCGCTCCGAGACATTCGTTTAGAACCTGCAGATCGAGTCCCAAATGCTCCAGTTCTGGTGACTGTCTAGAGAGTCCAAAATCAATAAGAAATAGAGTTCCATCGTCTGTAATCATTACATTGTGGGTAGTCAAATCGCCATGTGAAACACCTTGCATATGCAGCCTCCTGATAAGAGAGCCGAGATTCCTAAGTACCTTAGAACTAGCTTCACCTTCCTTTAGTAGATGGTATAATGGCCTCCCATCGACCCTAGTCATTAGAATCTGAGAATTTTGCTGATCCAGATAGATCAGCGAAGGGCATGGGAATCCCGATCTGGAAAGCTTTGATAAGACTCTAGCCTCTACTGACAATCTTTGTTTTGTTAGTCTCCTATCCAAGTCCGGATGTCTGTAAGATCGAGGCCTGCGAGATTTGAGTACTGCTTTCCTTCCCAACCAAAATCCCTCAGTTACAGTGGCTTCTGCACCCTCATGCAGTAATTCACCGGACTTCCACATCAGTGTCCCCCCATCGGCCATAGAGCCCCGAAGCCAGATGACTTGAAAGCGGTTGCACCTCGAGGGTAAGCTGATCACATGGTCATAGACATGCCAGCGGCCCCCCTTCCACGGGGAATGATCGGGACTTTCGGATACTCTGAAAAGGAGATTGAGAAAGAAGCCCAAAGACTTCAGTTTGCTATTAAACAGCCTATGAGATGGAGTATTGAAATCTGTAGATCACTAGCCCCAATGACTTTGGAAATTAATCGTTTGAAAAAAGAGAAAGATGTTTTCCTTATTGCCCATTCTTACCAGACTCCGGACATAACATATGGCGTGGCAGATTCCGTAGCAGACAGCTATGCCCTATCCAAAGAAGCCAGAGATGCTTCACAACAAACAATTCTATTCTCCAGTGTCAGATTCATGGCTGAGACTGCAAAGATAGTCAGCCCCCACAAAACCGTTCTACACCCCTCTCCTGATTCGGGTTGCTCACTTAGTGATAGTATTGAAGCAGAAGATGTGATAGCTTTGAGGGAAAAATATCCCGGAGTACCTGTTGTTTGCTATATCAACACAAGTGCTGCTGTGAAGGCCGAGTGTGATGTTTGCGTTACAAGCAGCAATTACCTTAGGATATGTGAAAAGTTGCCCGGTGATCAACTGATATTTGTTCCTGACCGATTCATGGGGAGGCACCTTCAGAATTCACTTGAGGGGAAGAAAGAGGTTATACTCTATGATGGTGAGTGCGAAGTTCATGCTGAATTCACTGGCCCGAAAATTAGAACATGGAAGAAGAATATGAATGATAATGGAATTGATCTAGTAGTTCTCAGCCATCCAGAATGCGATGCTGAAGTTCTAGCAGAAAGCGATTTTATTGGTAGTAGCGAGTTATTGATGAACGAGGCAATAAGTTTAGCGAGAAGGGGGAAAAGGAACCTGATGCTGATAACCGAGTGCGGGACAGCAGACAGAGTTCTGGCTGAAGCAGAGGATCATCTGAACCTTATGGGGACCTGCGTGATGTGTAGACATATGAAGAAAACGCAATTGGAAGATATTCTGGAGTCTCTAACGGATCCCAGACCGAGTCAGATTGTGGAAATAGATGAGGACACTTTGAATAGAGCTTCCAAGAGCCTAGATGAGATGTTTAGGCTCGCTGAGTGACCCTCTGACTAGCCCCATATGACTGTAGAGTCCATAAGAACAACAAAGGTATTAGGGCCAATATTGAAGCTTGTAACAGAATAGAGTTTCGAGGCTCTATAGTGTCAGTTAATGAGTATAATTGTAGTTCTTTTGTTCCTTGTTCATTAACCTGAATGTAGGCTAATTTATCGTACAGAATCTGTGGTTGAGTCTGATCTATGTTCTCGTCGAAGGTATATTGCTGAGTTTCCCCTGAGGATAGGTCATGGACGTATACATCATTATTTCTTACGGAGTTTTGACCAGTTAAGGATAAGTCGTCCCTTGTCACCTGGAGGAACGCAACCTTCCCATCCCCTATAGTCGGAGAGGATGAGTCCCAACGTGGGTTCGAAATTAGCGTCTGGTTTATAGAGAGGGTATCTACAAGAATTGTTCGGTTAAAAGGCCCCAGATCTACGGTTGCAACTAACCAATTATTCTCCATTTCAAGCTCCACAACTGTGGAGTTCTGGAAATCTAAAATCACACCAGAATCGACAATTGACTGTTCGATTCTGCTAGAACTAGACGAGTCGAGAGAGATTGAAATGGTCTGATTAGATTCTATGGAGGTCAGATTCACATATGGGCCATTTTCAGAATTTTCTGAAATCCCAACGAGTGGGCCTGAAGAAGCAACTACCGAGGAATTAACTTCTATGATATGCGGATTGCTGTAGTTTGACGCAGTACTGATGATTCTAAGCTCATTTTCTAAGAGTACAGCTAATTTCTTTTCACCGTTCGAATCTGTAGTTATTGCTAGATCGGTTATTTGAGAAGCTGATTCGTATCTAAAGACTGGATTTAGGGGATCAGAGTCCACGTTATGCTCGAAGTAATCGGCACGAAAATCGTCGAATAATACGAAGCACCCTCCTGATGATACTATCATTGGAGAGTCAATCCATCCTTGACCGCCAATACTCCTGTTTTCTCCCGAGCTTACATTGATAGAGGTGATTTCCACCCCCCTCTCAGATTCCTCGATCCAGACAAGCCAGTCTCCGGATCCAGATGCTGAGGTCGGTGATTCTGCCTCTTCTACTGAGATTCTTTGATGTGTAACGTCCCATAGCAGTACAGAACCAGTGAGTATTAACAGTCCCATGATTATCGCACCAGTCTGTTTTTTTCCTGGTTCCCTGATAGGGTCGAAAATTGAGAGTAAAGATTCTCTGACATAGCTCAATGCTCCCTTGGGATTATCCAATGTCCTTGCCAGTCTTCTTGTAAATAGCCTCTCATCAGCAAATTTCCAAATTGGCTTATGGGTTCTTGAAGTCAGATTAACGGCCATTATTCCTACTACCATTCCTCCAATTATATCTACGAACCAGTGTATTCCAAGGTAAACAATAGCGATTGAGGTTAGCAATATGAAGGAAATCAAAAATCCTCTGAATTTTTTCCACCGTCCATCTTCATCCCATTTATGCATTGAAAGCCAGATAGCGAAGGGGAGTCCTATGTGTAAGCTGGGCATCCCATTGGTGAACGGGTCTATCCTGTTGAACCAGTTATGTATCTCAGGAGTC
>JAYZLO010000093.1:0-7352 GCA_036154175.1 Thermoplasmatota archaeon
CAATTACACCAATTGCAATTGCATCTTTTCTGCGTAACTTCCCGTATTCTAAATGTTTTAATGCAATCCTGAAGACCAAAACTAACCCTCCTGTCGCTAGAGCCTCAAGATAAGCAGTCCTACCATACACTATCATGGCTGGGAGGCAAAGTACCAGCAGGCTTGCGAGAATTCCACCAATAATTCTACTATCGTGCTCCGCTAGGGCCTGTATCTGCCACCCACAAGCGATCAAACACAGAAAGGGGATAATATAAGCATGGAAAATCCCTCCAGAGAATCCAAGCTCGATAGCCAATAAACCAGACATTATTTTTGGACGGAAGGAGTAATCTTTTCCTTGGTGAAAAGGCTCCCAACCCCATCGTTCAAGATATCTATTTGCAGTCTGAAGATGATCTGCTTGGTCCCATTGCATTGGAGACGACCAAAGTGGATCAATCCACCCCAGAATCATAACAAAAATAGGGACAAATAGCCACCTGAGATCTCTTTTTGACGGTCTTGATTCAATTACGGTGTCGACAACAAAAAATATCCATAGAACTAGTACCACTGAAACCGCTGGCCATATCGACACACCGATTTCGCCAGAGGAGGCTACTAACCATCCGGAAAATAGTAGCGTCGTAAGGAAATTTTTACAAATCCTGTCACCGAAAGACCCATCCCTTTCCAAGATTGGAATAACGGATATCCAAGACTGTAACCACCTCGTCTTCATAGGTATGCTTGGGGGTGTACCTCATATCTCTCTTGTTGAGAAAATCATATCATAAATCAATCAAAAAATGGTAAAATCCCCGATACTCTTTCTGTTTCCTCTCTTAGTCTCTGAATTCTGATACTTGTTCAAGACTTTTCCTGAGTAAGTCAGGAACTCTGGCTCCCTCTGCGGGGAATCCGACCGGAAGAAGGAGCATTGGATGCTCATGGGCAGGCCTATCGAGTATTTCTCTCAGAAAACCCATGGGGGAAGGTGTGTGTGGTAGGGTAGACAAACCCATATTATGGACAGCAGTGATGAATAATCCAGCTGCAATACCACATGATTCCTGAGAGTAGTAAGTCGGAGCCAACTCACCCTTCCTTTCCCTCTTGGAGTGCCTGAATATTACAACTACCCATGGGGCATCTGTGATGTGCTCTTTGATATGATCAGTTCCTAGAGGTGCAAGAACCTCTTCCCACTCTTCAGGGACTCTTTCATCGTAGAATCTCTTTTCTTCTTTTTCCGCCTCCACACGAATTTTAGTACGCAATTCTTCATCTGAAATTGCCACAAATGTCCATGGTTGTAGGTTAGCACCCGAAGGAGCCGTGCTCGCGGTCTTTATCGCTAACTCAATCATCTCTTTGGGAACCTCTCTATCAGAGAAGTGACGTGTTGTCCTACGTCGACTCATTTGATTGAAGAAAGATCTAGCTCTTTCTATCATCTCATCCTCGGGAAACTCCTCAAAATCCAGGGGGATAAATCCATCTTCTTCTTCGGAGTTACCCATATGTCTTCTCAGCTCCGTCTAGCCATCAGGGCCGCCATCCCTATTGAGGCCGAAACAGTGTAGAGCGAGAAACCTGGAAGAACGCTATCTCTGTCTTGACAGTCTGTTGAAGGGCCACCCCAAGTTCCATTGTCATACCAGCAGTCTGACCATACCCTCCAACCGAATCCCTCTGCAGGAACACTAGACTCATTCCCATTTTCGTAATGAAGTTCGACTCTCCAATTTATGTAGGACAAATCCTCTTCAGGGACAATTGAGCCATTCCAGAATCCGTTTCCTGTATCAGTTAACGAGTTAGTTTCAGGAGGATAACACACTCCAGAATTGATACAAATCTGGGTTATCCAGTTTGCAGACGTAACATTACCCGCTGGGTGCTCGTTTAGTTTTACGGAGATTCCGAACTCAGCTCCTGCAGAGGCCTCATTAGGGAAAAAAACGCTCTCCAAGTCAGTACCTGAGAGGTCCGGCTCCTCATTTATCCCACTCTCTGCCATAGCACTGAACGATATCGTAATCGTCATGACAAGAAGAAGTGCCACTATCCTACGCACGAGTGAGCGTCGTGCCCATCACAAATGAATACTAACCATTCAGACTTCAAGATTCCAGAGATCGTCACCTACCCAGTGAATAGTTGAAATGGCCTTTCCTTTGCTCATCGACATCATCTCTTCACCATCCACAATTGCGATTCCAGTTGCAATAGGATCACCCGTTTCTTGGTCCCTTATCCAAACGAAGTCACCACTAATCAGGGAAGGATCTGCTATTTGGATGCCTGCTCCCATGCAGTCGGCTCCGTTCCTAAGAAACGGGATCGCTCCATCATCTACAGCCACCCAAGACTTCTCCACTCCCCAGTAACTTATCCCTCGCAGGGTAGGATACCAACTCATGCTTCTTTTGACATCTATTCGCATTGCTAAAGGGACCCTATCTACTAAGATAAGATCCGTCTCTTGATAATGAGCTTGCTCAAGAAAACCGGACAGGGATAATTCCTCGCCTAACCACTCACCTATCTCCTCCGCAACTCCGCGAATCTGCTTGAGCCTTACCGGGGTTCTCCGCCTCAGCCTCTTGTCTACCACATACCTATCGAATGTGAGGGGGCGAAAGAACATACCGAGAGCGTACACTTGAAGCCCAACGACTGTAGCGGTGAGTCATGCTCGTCATATGCCTAGATCTTGAAGGGGTCTTGATTCCTGAAATTTGGATAAATGTCGCAGAGATTACGGGAATCAACGAACTTCGAAGAACTACCCGAGAAGAGCCAGATTACGACCTGCTGATGGAATATAGGCTGGGAATATTGGATAAGCATGACATCAAGATCGAAGATATTACTTCCATAATTGACTCCATGGAACCCGTGGAAGGTGCGATAGAATTTCTTCAAGGCCTAGAATCAAAATGGCCAGCATTAATCCTATCAGATACTTTCTCTCAGTTCGCGAAACCTATGATGTCAAAGCTCGGGAACCCAACTCTATTTTGTCACACTTTAGCCATAGATGATACTGGAAGGATAGAAGGCTGGAACATACGATGCGAAGACCATAAGAGAAAGACCGTCGAAGCTCTAAATAAATTGAATTTCAAAGTCATAGCATCCGGAGACTCGTACAATGACACTTCCATGCTTTCCTCTGCTAATGCAGGAATTCTATTCAAGCCTCCAGATAACGTCATTGAGGAATTCCCTCAATTTCCAGTTGTCAATGACTTCGAAGGGCTAATGTCGGCAATAGAGTCATCAGCTTCTGACATGGGCGAGCTCTGACAGTAACATCCTAGGCTCCAATCGTTTGAAATAAGGCAGGCAAGTCGGCGGGTTGCATGGCGAAGTGGCATGGCATTTCTCGAAGGAAGCCCACCGGCGGGCGTCTAAAGCGTCCAAACAGGTACAGAGGTAAGAGAAGGACAGAGGTTGCAAGCGAGGAGCAACTCGCTTATGTCGGCGAGTCTGATGCCCGTAAGAACTACCGTAAGAGGGCAGGATCCCAGACAGTGAGAACGCTATCAGTTAACCAAATCAATGTCAATTCCAAGGATGGAAAGACTGTGAGAGCCACAGTCAAGAATGTAGTTGGAAATGATGCTGATCCTAACTATGTCAGAAGGAACATCGTGACAAAGGGTGCAGTACTGGAGACCGACAAGGGATTGGTTAGAGTTACGAGCAGACCAGGAATGCATGGCGTAGTCAGCGGTGTTCTGGTAGAAGAATAATACACGAAGCCCTCAAGTCACACAGCTCTCAGGATAGGGCGATACAATGGCCGCTAAGCGAGAGGAGATGACCCTGTGGACTGGATACTTTGACTCCAGACTCTCCCGATCCAAAGGACGAAGAGTACCCAAGGGAGCCAGCATACCAAAGCCAACTCTGGAATCAATAGTCTGGGCTGCTCGCAGTGCTGGAGTTAGGAAGATGAGGCAAGAGCCCGAGGTAAGCCACCCTGCAAGACCCCATGCTAAGGAGGGAAGACTAGTAATGCCCCCGAGTCATGTTCTGGAGGTCATGGGGGCATCTAGCAAAGAGGGAGTGATGCAGAAAATTGGTACTATCCTGAGACGGAGATCCAAAGAGGCAAAGGATCAGGGGAAGGACTCAGTAAGAGGCCCTGCTAAGGGTGACAGAAGAAGGCGTGCCCAACGAAAGACAACAAAGCATCGAAAGAGCGGGCAAAGGAAGAGGAAGAAGTTCGGCAGGAAGTGAAATCTTGTTCATCATTGAGGAGGGTAATCCCGATCCTGAGAAATTCCTAAGCCTAAGAAATGGAGCAGGAATGAGCCCTAGGTCTTTGCAAGGGGCAATAAAAGGACTTGGAAGGGAGATTTTCTCAGTTATCCTCAGATTGGAGCAATCAAAAGAAATCGTGGGCATGGGACGAGTTATCGGCGATGGCGGGACTATTTTCGTAATCTGCGATATGCTAGTCATCGAGAGGTTTCAGAATATGGGCGGGGGGACCATGATCATGAATGCTATTATGGATTACATTCAGAAAGAGGCTCCGCCAAATTCCTACATCAATCTGATGGCAGACGTCGACGGATTCTACGAGAAATGGGGGTTTGCGCCATCACTGCCTCACTCAAGGGGCATGGTATTCAGGGGATAGATCCAATCAAACTTCAACAGTCCAGTTAAACTGGTCTGGAACACGCCTCTGCTGAATGGCCGTCAGAGAATCATACATCTCCATGGCAACAGGTCCAACCTCTCCACCACAGTACTCGACTACTCTATCTCCATGCTCAATAGTTCCAATCGAGGAAATTACGGCAGCCGTTCCGACGCAGAAACACTCATCTGCATCAAGCGCATAGTCCACGTCGATCTTCTCCTCCCTTACCTCGTAGCCTTTTGACTCAGCCAGCTCCATTACGGATGCCCTCGTTACTCCTGGTAGGATAGTCCCGGTCAGCTCGGGAGTGGATATGACTCCGTTCTTAACGCAGAAGAAGTTTGCCGCACCGACCTCCTCGATATACCTGTGATTAACTGCATCAAGGTAAATTATCTCAGAGTAACCCTCCTTTTTAGCCATCTTGGAGGGCACCATTCCTGGTGCATAGTTTCCGATTGCTTTGACTCCTCCGGAACCTCCGGGGGCAGCTCTGTGAAACTCATCAGACACCCTCAGAGAAGTGGGAGTTATTCCTCCCTTGAAGTAAGGCCCTACAGGAGAGACGTATACAAGGAACGTGAACTCCGGAGCCGGAGCAACCCCTAGGATGGCCCCGCTTCCAAAGAGTAGAGGTCTGACGTATAGAGCACCCTTCCCTATCGGTGGAACCCACCTGATGTTCTCCCTAACTGTCATCTTCACAGCATCGAGAAACATTTCCTCTGGGACTGGTGGCATCCCCAGTCTCCTAGCTCCCTCCCGGGACCTCCGAGCGTTGTCGCTCGGGCGGAATAGGACTACGTTTCCGTCCTCAGCATATTGCGCCTTCATTCCCTCAAACAATCCCTGTCCGTAGTTGATTACTCCAGCTGCAGGAGACAGACTGAGATTCTGGAAATCCTGCATGAATCCTGACTGCCACTCTTCACCCTGCTTACATGTTGCCATATACATCCGATCGGTTTGAGTGAAACTAAATGTCAATGAGTCCCAGTCTAGTTCCGAATCATCATCTCTGTTCAATACCCGCACCCCAATTAATGCCAAGGGAAACGACTCGGCTTTCAACGATTCCGCTGGAGACTCCCCCGGCATGGTTATGTCCCCTCACGATGACGTAAGGAAAAGAAATGGCCCGTGTATGCCAGGAGGGAGAATTAATGCGGTGGAATGATGATGTATGCATAGTATCAGGCGACAATCGTGCTTGGCAGGATGGCGACAATCCCAGGACTGCCATCGAATTATGGTGTCGGTCTAGGAGCGGCCACTCGGTTTTGGTTATAGTCAATGGTTTGAGGCCGTATGTGGAGATCTCCGACCCCTCCACAGACGAGAGCAGTGTCGAGACACAACTCTCCATTGATAGTGTATCTGATATAAGGGACGTACGTGGTAACCCAGAGCCCACTGGGATGAAACTCTCCACTATGGACGGAGTAGTCAGGCCTCACTATAGAGTGTTCTTGAATGACACGACAAAAGTAAGAGGCGTAAGGAAGACCCTCTCCGAATCCGGATGGATTGTTACCAGCGCCGATATACTATTCGTTCAGAGGCTTCTATTAGATCTCGATCTCGGTCCACATATTCAGATTAGTGGCGAGGTCCTGTGGACCGGAGAAAGAGCTCCGGAAAAGGCGAAAACAAAAGAGAGCACAAACCCTGAGATTGCCGAGAAGAGAATACATGAGATCGGTGGCTCTGGGATATACCCTCTCGATATGATAGTCTCATGTGACATTGATGGGCTCAATAGAGCAGAGCCATTTCCTACACCTTTCGTGACCATGTCATTCGATCTTGAGACAAGTATTGCAAACAACTCGATACTTTGTGCTGCAGCAGTGATTGATAGGGGTGGGGTGAGGACGGAGTTTCCGATCACTGGAGAGGAAACTGAGATACTTGAGAAACTCACAAAAGTGGTTCGCTCCGAAGATCCCGATTTTATCACTGGTTACAATATAGACAATTTCGACCTACCTAGAATGGAGGAGCGGTCAGAATTTATCGACACTGATTCTGAAATCTCTCGAGCCTCTTTGCTTGGATGGGGCAGGGTTCCGATAAATGAAAAGGAGACTAAGAGAGGATGGAGAAAGCCAGGTAGAATTTTTCCAAATAGAGAACAAAACCGAGTCTGGACGATCATGGGCAGGATCCCGCTTGATGCTTGGTGGCAGGCTAGACAGACTCTAAGACCCCAGAGGGAGTCTCTGAGATACGTTTCGCGTCTACTATGGCCGGATGACGAGGAGATGCAAAAGATGGACATCGACGCTAGTAGGATGGATCAGGAATGGGCAGAAAGGCCCGAAGAAGTACTAGAGTACTGTGTTCGTGATACGGTTCTTCCTCTGGATATCCTGGAAAAAATGAAATCGATTGCTAGGAAAGAGGCTCTTGCCTCGGTATCGCTAACAACTGTGGATATTGCATCTACAAGTACTACAAGCCGTTGGATCGACTCTCTTGTGATCAGACTTGCCGATAGAAGTATGGTCGCAGTCCCTAACACAAATCAGGGCCCAAGAAAGAGAGATAAGATAGCCGGTGGATACGTACACGAGGTAGATCCAGGATTAAAACCTTGGGTTTTCTTACTATATTTCAAGTCAATGTACCCCTCAATAATGATATCTAACAATATTTGCTCTACTACTCTTGTCAGGGATGGGAGCGAAGACGACTCTCACAG
>JAYZLO010000094.1:0-5874 GCA_036154175.1 Thermoplasmatota archaeon
TGTATGTCGAAGCTGGATGCTCAATAGCACACGAGTACTATCTTGCCCTTCTTGTAGACAGAGAGAAGGACTCCCTCCTCGTTATGGCCTCAACTGAAGGGGGAGTCGATATCGAAGAAGTAGCCGAAGATTCTCCTGAAGCTATTCATAAAGTCTGGTTCGATCCTGAAGATGGACTTGATTTGGACAGAGCCGAGTCTCTGGCTTCTTCATTGGGGCTGGAGAACTCTTCGCGAAAATCCTTCGTTGAAATGATTACTAATCTATCTAGAATGTTCGTAGAAAAGGACTGTTCCATGATAGAAATCAATCCACTTGTAAGGACGGAGGATAATCTCATGGTCGCGTTAGACGCCAAGGTAAGCTTCGATGAGAATGCCTCATTCAGACAGCAATGGATTGAGGATTTGCGTGATCTTTCAGAGGAGTCAGATGTTGAAGTCAGAGCTAAGGAATACGATCTCTCGTATGTTGACTTGGATGGGAACATTGGATGTTTAGTTAACGGAGCAGGTTTAGCAATGGCTACTATGGATGTAATCAAACTCTACGGCGGAGAGCCAGCTAACTTCCTGGATATAGGGGGCGGTGCAGATAGTAAGTCGATAACCGCTGCTTTCAGCATTATCTTGGAGGATGAACGCTTAGAGGGAATATTAGTGAATATATTCGGGGGAATTATTAGGTGTGATATGGTAGCTAGAAGCATCATCGAGGCTTCAGAGGAGACCGGTCTCAGCATACCCCTAGTCGTTAGGTTCTCCGGAACAAACCATGAGGCGGGAAGACAAGTTCTCGAGGATTCCAAACTAGATGTAATCACCGTAAGCACCCTAGGAGACGCAGGTGAGGCCATAGTTAACGCAATAGGGAGGGTCTCGAAATGAGCATATGGATTAATGAGAATACCAAGGTATTGATACAGGGAATCACCGGAAGTCAGGGAACTTTCCATGGAACTAGGATGGTTGAATACGGGACAGATATCGTTGGAGGTGTCACACCTGGGAAGGGTGGTCAATCTGTTGAATTCTCTGGCAGATCAGTCCCTGTTTTCAATACCATGGCAGAGGCGGTAACATCCACAAGCGCAGATGCCACAGTCATCTATGTGCCAGCAAGATTTGCTGCTCCAGCTATCATCGAAGCAGCTGATGCCTTTCATGAATTGAAAGGAGAGGGCCTAATAGTTTGTATTACTGAGGGGATACCCACATTGGATATGGTTAGAGTAGTATCCCACATGGAGAAATGTGGCGGAGTTAGACTAATTGGACCAAACTGCCCAGGTATAATTTCACCCGGCGAGGTAGGAGGATGCAAGATTGGAATCATGCCAGGGGATATCCATTCTAAAGGCAGAATAGGCATTATATCAAAGTCAGGGACCCTTACTTACGAAGCAGTAGCTCAAACAATGGGTGTGGGAGAGGGACAAACGACATGTGTTGGAATTGGGGGCGATCCAGTAAACGGAACTGGTTTCATTGAGTGTTTAGAGGCCTTCCAGAAAGATCCAGAGACTGAGGCAGTAGTTATGATTGGAGAAATTGGAGGTACGGCCGAAGAAGAAGCCGCTGAATGGTCAAAGGAAAATTTCTCCAAGCCAATAATTGGTTTTGTTGCAGGTGCTACTGCTCCCCCTGGAAAGAGGATGGGGCATGCAGGTGCAATTATTTCCGGGGGTAAGGGAACTGCTGAGGAGAAGTTTGCAGCATTTGAGGACGCAGGAATATACATAGCAAGAGACCCCTCTATGATTGGCGAAGCTCTGGTAAGTGCTTTAGTTGAGGCGGGAATCAGAGAGACTTAGGGGGGCCAATCTCCTCAGCAAGTTTGGTCGGATAACAATGTCGAAGATTTTCAGCTCAGAAATTGATGCAATACTGGAGGGGACTTCTCGCTCATTCTATCTTTCGTTAAAGGAGCTCCCTAGACCAATAAGAAAACAAGTAAGTCTGCTTTACTTGCTAGCAAGAACCTCTGATACAATTGCAGACTCAGAAAGAGGAGATATAAGCAGAAGATTGGATGCATTAGCCTCGTTCAACGATTTCTGTATGAACAATTCCGCTAATGCACCAGTTCTAAATGATATTTCCATTCTCCAAAGAAACGAATCTGAGCTTTTATTACTGGAAAAGGTCGAGAAAATCGTATCCATATTAGGGGAATTCTCTGAATCAGATGTTGAATATATTAGGAAATGTCTGGATATAATAATCAGCGGCCAAATTCTAGACCTTGAAAGATTTTCATCTGAGACAGGAAAAATCATTGCTATACATACAGAGGGAGAGTTGGATGATTATGCATACAGAGTTGCAGGCAGCGTAGGTGAGTTCTGGACAAGAATGGCATTGCAACATCTCTTCGAGGTCGATGGGGAGTCTGAGCAGATATTGTTTGACAGAGGAATAAAATTTGGAAAAGCACTACAGATGATAAACATCCTTAGGGATATCCCAGCTGATCTTTCTCTTGGAAGATGCTACATCCCGTCCTCTTCCTTGGCAGATTTAGGACTAAAACCACGAGATCTATTGGATAAGAGCAACATGGATATTTTTAGACCTCTGTACAATAGATATCTGGATCTCACAGATTTGTATTTTGAATCAGCAGTCGAGTATATCGAGAAAATTCCTCATCGCCAATTTCGATTTAGAGGGGCATGCATGCTTCCAGTAATAATAGGGAAGAGAACTTCTTCCTTACTTAGAGATGGTAATGTCTTAGACTCTGAAAACAGGATTAAAATTGACAGATCACAGATAAATAAAACAGTCAAGAATGTAGTAATGGCAGTTCCATTTAGGAACTCAAGCCAGAAAATACTCCGCGATTAAAAGAAAACCACGGTATTCATCCAATTCGATTTTTTTCGAATAATCACCCAATCGTCTTCGGGAGACATTGAATAGGAACCTGACGCCGCCCAAATCGATAATCACATGGTGCATACTGAAGATTCAGGCCAAGAAATTGCCCTGGAAGAGCAAATGGAAGGTCACGACTCTCAGAGTTTTGAGGAACACGAAGAGCAGCTAGACATCGTTAGAGCAACTGTAGATATTACCAAAGAAGCAGCACGTGCGATCAGTATCACTGCCCTCGAGGCTATGCGTGAAAGTGCTCTATTCATGGGAGTCATCGGCTCAAGAGGTGAACTCTTGGATCCATTTAGCCACATAGATGCAGCAATCTGGACCGAGCCAGAAATACCAAAGAATATGGTTGATGCATCATATGACTTCTGTGAGGAATTAACAAGAAGGGAGGCAGGAAACTTCTATCATTCTTTCAAATATCTACCAGAAGAAAAACGCAGATCAATTATGGCATATTATGCATTTTGCAGGAGAGCAGATGATATCGCGGACGGAGATTTCGTAGATATTTTCCCTGGGGGATCTTCCGATGATCCAGAATCCGTAAATTATAGATCAAAGATCGAAAGATTAAGCCCGGGAGTTCCAGTTTTGGATAGATCTACTTATAACGACAAAATGTCACAATTATTCTACTACAGAAAGAAGCTTTCTACCGCCTATGGTTCAGTAACATCCACTGATCCAATCTTTATCGCCCTGAAAGATACTGTGAGAAGATTTGGAATTCAACGACAATTGCTGGATGATATGATTAGTGGGATGGAGAATGACTTCCATAAGAATCGTTATCAGACATTCGAAGAACTGTACTCATACTGCTATAGAGTAGCTTCCACAGTCGGGTTAGTTTGTATCGAGATATATGGATACGACGATCCACGGGCCAAAGAATATGCTGAATCTTGGGGCGTATTTATGCAGCTAATCAATATCATTAGGGACGTCGCAGAAGATGCAGAGAGGGATAGGATATACCTCCCACTTGATGATTTGGCCAGGTGGGGTATTTCCGAAGAAGATTTGAAGAGTGGTAAGGAATTACTAAAACACCCAGGATGGGCCCCATTTGTGGAGGAATATTTGGAGAGAGCAGATGGATATAGGAGGAGAGCATTCAAGTTACTTTCCCATCTTGATAAATCTGCAAGATATTCTCCGGCAGCAATGGCCTCATTTTATCAGTCAATAATGGCGAAAATAATAAAGAAAAATGGAGATGTTTTCACACAGAGAATACAACTTACCAAGACCGAGAAGATTCTTTTAGCAGCCTACGTCTACGTGAGGTACAGATTTTTCGGCTTTTGAATAAAATATAGCCCATTAATGGTTTTACGGAAGATGTATTATTCGACATTCTAGGAGGCAAGATATGAGGGTAGCAGTTCTCATAGAAGAACGTTGCAAACCCAACAGCAATGCATTTGCATATTTGCAGAAGTATTCTACGATGTGCGAAAGAGAATGTATCCAAATTGAGGGTAACAAATGCAAGATTCTTGAGTCGGCTTGTCCAGTGTGCTTTACTAGGGTCAAGCACTGTCCTGATGGAGCCGTCAAGATAATTAATCTCCCCGAGGAACTTGATACAGATTTGACTCATAGTTTCGGGGAGAATTCTTTCAGACTTTTCAGGCTACCTTCTCCTCGTCAGGATAAAATCATAGGGATATTAGGCCCAAACGGGATTGGCAAATCTACAGCAATAAATCTTCTTTCGGGGTCATTTAGGCCTAATCTAGGGGATTGGCAACAACCTCCTCCAGATTGGGAAGAAATCATTTCTACATTTCCAAGGGGTGAGCTTAGAGACTACCTATCATTAGTATCAGAGGGACAAATTAGTATTGCTGTAAAGCCACAATATATCGATAAGTTACCCCAGATTTTTGATGGGAAGGTGAAAGATTTACTTGAGAGAGTTGATGACAGGGGTGAACTGGAGAATCTCTCTGAGCTTATGGCCGTAGGGCACATAATTGAGAGAAAACTTGGCGAACTCTCTGGCGGTGAATTGCAGAGGGTTGCCATCTGTGCTACGCTCCTGAAGGAGGCGGACGTATACTTCTTCGATGAACCATCTTCTTACTTGGACATTTATGAGCGAATGAGAATGGTTGGAATCGTCCGGAGTCTCGCTGAGAAGGGAAAGAGAGTGTTGGTCGTAGAGCATGATTTAGCTATCCTAGACGTTCTTTGTGACTCTATTCATATTATTTATGGCGATAGATCTGCGTACGGAATTTTCACTCCACCAAGATCTACCAGAACAGCAATAAATGCGTATCTGGAAGGATTTCTTCCAGAGGAGAACATAAGGATACGCGAGAAACCCATCCAATTTCTTCGAGGGCGAACTAGGGGGGAAGAAGTTGGCGATCCAGTCATAAAATGGGGTGGAATAGAAAAAACACTTGGGAATTTCAAATTAGAGACGGGAGAGGGAGAAGTAAAGTCTGCAGAGGTTGTAGGCGTTGTTGGCCCGAATGCGACTGGGAAGACAACTCTAGTGAACATTATTTCAGGGGCAATTGATCCAGATGAAGGGTGGTGCACTATGGACGCCAAGGTGTCATACAAGCCTCAACATGTTAGATCAGATTTTGATGGAACCGTTAGGCATTGGCTCGATTCTGAACTTGGCACCAAGTGGGGAAGTGGCGAGTTCAATACACAAGTGATTAGAGCACTTCAGGTAGATAAAATGCTAGAACTACAGACAAAAAAACTCTCTGGTGGAGAATTACAGGCAGTTAGTATAGCCATTTGCTTGGGTAAGGAAGCAGACTTGTACTTGTTCGATGAGCCCAGTGCTCATCTAGACTCTAATGCCAGGATGGAAGCAGCTAAAGCAATAAGAAGAACCATGGAGAGTAATGAGAAGGCATCAATGGTAATCGATCACGATACTTACTTTCTTGATATCGTAAGTGACTCAATATTAGTTTTCCAAGGTGAAGGCGGGAAGAAAGGAAAGGCA
>JAYZLO010000095.1:0-28893 GCA_036154175.1 Thermoplasmatota archaeon
TTTGATAAAAAATCTGAAACTACTGTATATATAGTCCAGTAAGTTACTAGTTTTTATGAATAATGATCTATGGGTCAGATTGGAAAAACAGTTGAATGGTTGGATTAAAGAACAAGAATCATAATACTGAGGAGATAGAATGGCGTCTTTTCTAATAGTAGGCGGTAGTAGTGACATAGGTTTGTTGCTCACAAAGAAGCTAGTTGATGAAGGAAGTAAGGTTACCCTCCTCGTAAGAGATGAGGAAAGGGTATCTGGCTTCCCGGTTGAGTTTGTAGAGGTATTTGTAGGAGACGCCAATGACGAGAGTGTGGTTCTAGAGGCGGTCAGAGCCTGTCTCTCGAGTGGCGGTGGTGCCATAGACGGGGTTGCTCATCTTGTGGGCTCTTTCGCTGTCAGACCGCCGCATGCAATGAATAGAGAAGCGTTTGATGAGGTGATAGCAACTAACCTCACTAGCGCGTTCGTGACTCTTTCAGTTGCTTGTAAACAAATGCTCAGGAGTGGAGGTGGGAGGGTTGTCTTCACATCTAGCGTTGCTGGTAGTCTGGGCCTAGTAAATCATGAGGCGATTTCTGCTGCTAAGGGAGGGGTTGAGTCAATGGTCAGATCGGCTGCTGCAACATATAGCAAAAGGGGCATCAGAGTGAATGCCGTGGCCCCTGGTCTTACTGAAACTCGTCTCTCTAGACCCATAACCTCTTCAGAAGCATCCAAGGATGCAGCTATAGGTATGATACCGCTAAAGAGAATCAACACTGCTGGGGAAGTAGCCTCTACAATTCACTGGCTACTTACTGCAGCCCCTGACAATATTACCGGTCAAGTCTTCCATCTAGATGGTGGAATGTCAAACGTGAGGAGTTAGATGAACTGGAAAAATGCAATTCGCCTCAAAAAACTAAAGCCAGATAAGCCGAGAATGGTCACACTAGGACTAAAGACCCTGATGATAGTAAAATACGAAGGAAAGTACCATGCCACTGAGGGTCTATGCAGACATATGAGATGGCCATTGGGACTGGGAGGAAAGGTGAAGGATGGATGCATAAGGTGTCCACTACACCAAACAACTCATTGTCTGGAGGATGGAAGTCTTGTGGAGTGGTCTCCATTCCCGATTTTTCCGGCATATGGAAAAGTAGTTGGAAAGCTATCCAAGAAGAAGGATCTCCCGATTTACGAAACTAGAGTAAAAGATGGCTTTGTTCAGGTCAGAATCTGATTTATCCTTTCTACCTCTTCTACCCTCTGCGTCTGGAGTTCGTATGCGGAGATTCTCGGTCTGTGATTAGGATCCCTAAGAACGATTCCTGTATCTATCAATACAGCAGAGGCTCTGCCGTCTTTCAAGCTAACTGGGCTTCTCCATATGCCACTAGCCGGGGGTTCCACATCGAATTTTGAGAGCATCTGAACCGGGGTGTGTCCGGCAACTATCTGTCTAATTGGATCCGGGGGGGTGCTTGATTGGAATACTTCTCGCGACCTCAATCGCTGCTCGTCGGTTTGCTCATCCAATGGGAATTCCAAGCTGTATCCGGAGTGAGCGAAGCGGAAGCGATCAAGAATCACCTCAGTTGGTAGTTTATCTATGAATTCGAGCCATTCAGTTGCTGTTTCTCTCTGTTCCCTCTCTGTCTCTCCCATAGATTCTAGAGTTGCCCTACCCCCAATCTTGTTGATCCAGAAATCATTACGATGCCCCCTCTTAGAAAGGGCCTGGGACATGATATGTTCATGATTTCCCTTAATTGAGAATATGCGTTTGCTGTCTCTGACCATAGAAAGGACCCCTTGGCTATCCGGTCCTCTGTCTATCAAATCTCCTAAACAGAGGACTGCATCGTCATCAGAGAGGTCTAGTTTTACCAAGAGTTGCTGGAATTCCTCAAAGTAACCATGGATATCTCCCACTATCCAAACCGAGTTTCCCTTATCCAGCGTTTCCTGGAGAGTTCTTTCCAAGATGAGATCTCTGTGGGACTGATTCATCCTATTCCTCTTCATCTATATTTTTGTGGCCCATCGGGGATATCATTAGGGCAATAAGTAATATCGGAACCAATACGAAAATTAGTCCTATGGTATCGTCTGATGGCTGAGGTAGGCGCGGAATGGCTGGCTCAATAAGCATTCCAATGATAAACATCGCCATCATTAATGCTATGATTGAATAGTGATTCGAGGCGAGTTGTTTTGGCCCCCTTCCGTATCTGTTCGCCATCAGGAGCATTAGTGCTGCGATCAGAATCATCATTGGAATAGTCATGAACAGCATATCCACCTGAGGTCCTCTTCCTTCTTCGAGTGAGTTCTCCATCGACAAGAGAGCGGTAAGTGAGATAGCGAGAATTATCACTGCTATTGCGATAATGAAAGTCATAATTCTGTCTCTATCTATTTCTGATTTCAGGAAACCACCTCCATTAACTCTACTTTCTTGCCCATACCGTCTCTAATTCTCCTAATGCGGCCTTCTGCCTCCATTCGGGATAGGAGCCTGCTTGCCTTTGAATCAGTGAATCCTGTCCTGTTTACTAGCTCTGCCTGCCACATGGATCCATTGTTTTCATGAAGGACGTCAATAACCTTCTGCTGGGCTTCCGATAGCATCGGCTTTCTTGTTTCATGGTGGCTATCTTCTATTCTGACGTTTCTTCGGGGATCGTTGAGCCACATCAGAGAAACTCCGATAATTACTCCGATGCTTGTTAGGAATAGAGAGTAAATTAGGTAAGAGGCCAAGTATCCAGATGAGGTTGGCTCAAATGTGAATGGAGCAGCAATAAGAAGAGCTAGCATGAATCCGCCTAGAGAGAGTGTTATTTTGGCTACTCTATCCATTGGCACTTCCAAATCATCACCAGAGGGGCCGCCCATAACTAACGCGATAGCGGCGTAGATGTGAATGTTGGGCGTCTCAGTGCATTGACTGAAGGTCTGTTCACTTCATTTGGTCACTCGGTATGGCAATACTGCCTGTCCTCATACCATGTTCCGCCATTAGCCTCGCATTCCTCTTGGTTCTGAGATGTCTCTTGATCGTCGTCTCTGTCATCTTCCTCAGAATCGTCTTCTCTTTCTGACTCTTCTTCGGCCTCGCTCCAATCACAATAGAACACAGCGTCACCACGGTCAGTAGCCTCTGTCCATACCCCCATCCTAGACTCACACATTTCCTGAGTTATCTCTATCGAGTATGGTTCTGTAAGCGCTTCACCGCGATCCTCACAACTATCCATCATCTTGCAGATAGCTCCACCAATTCGGCCTCGGAATCCCTTCCTCTTGTCACGGTCACGATCGCACCTTCCGTCGTCTGCACAATCCCTGTGATGGTCTGCTCGAGAAATCATATGCTCAAGAGCTTCCCCTATTATCTCTGAGTCAGCTGAGCAGTCTGAGTAGTCAAGACAGAAGGATATGGCTGCCAGGGCTGCCCTGAGTTGCTTCTCCTTCTCCTCAGCGAACTCTACCCTTTGGGTTTCGTCCCAATCCTTTCTCTCCTCCCAGTCCTTGAATTCCTCAGAGAAGGCGCAGTAATCGCCCTTCTGATCGTCAATGTTCCAAGTACCACCAACTTCCTCACATGCTTCCAGGCTGGAGTGCAGCGCCTCCGACTTATCGGTATCGTCTTTGTAATCCATCGTGTAGTTGTCTTCTAGCTTTGCCTGCATACCATTAACTGCAAATGTGAGCTTGTCTATCATCTCCAATAGTGTTTCATTATCGGCTGAACAGTCATAACTATCAAAGCAGTACTGGAAAGCTATGACTAGATTGGAGTCGATTTCGATCCTCTTTTCTAGGTGTTCTGTCCTGTCCTCCATCCTATCACTCATTCTACTCTTCATTGCCTTCCTGATGTGCTTGCCCATTGGCTTGGCGTCCATTTCCTTCTCCTGCCATGTGTCCTCTCCAGTCAGATCGTCTACCGCGCCTTCGAAGGGATCTGTCTCTGCGTATACGGGTGCTGCATACTCTTCTAGAGTCGCCGCGACCGAAGCGCCGGCTAGAAGAGATGCCATTGAGAGGGCAATTACCCCTATGGTTACTTTCTGTCTGTTCTGCTCAGTTATTCCTGTCTTACTTGGCTCCATTCCTGTTCACCTAAATACCAATGGATCGCAAAACCATATGAAAATGGGCTTCAAATGCTCGATATTCCCTGAAAAAAGTCGCAAAAGGTTCTGCAAGTGTGGTGTTTTTTTCAGAGAGATGCTAGACAGAAATCTAACTTTGATAGTGTCTCGTCTATGTCGTCTTCGATGAGAACCATAGGCGGTTTAATCTTGATTACGTTGTGAAGTGGGCCGTCGGTACTCAACAACACCCCCACTTCTCTCATATTGTCTACTAAAATTGTCGCTTCTCTAGGGGCGGGTTCAAGAGTGGCCCGGTTCCTTACTAATTCCATGCCTAGAAAAAGACCCTTTCCACGGATGTCTCCGATTAGTTCGTAGTCGTCCTTAAGAGATTCCAGTCCTGAAATCATCCTTGCTCCTAGAAGTCTTGCTTTGGTTACAAGCTCTTCTTCTTCTATTACATCCAATACCGCCATCCCTATAGCGCAAGATACAGGGTTTCCACCAAATGTGCTAAAGAACTCCATTCCTCCAAAAGAAGAAGCAATCGCATTCGTAGTAAAAACCGCTGCCATCGGGTGCCCATTGCCCATAGGCTTACCCATCACAACAATATCTGGGATGACTTCGCTATCCTGGAATTCCCACATGTTTGAGCCTGTCCTTCCGAAGCCGACTTGTACCTCATCAGCGATTAAAAGCCCTCCTTTGTCTCTGATTTCTTTTGCTAATGTAGGGAGATATCCACTGGGAAGTGGAATCTGTCCTGCACATGATAGCATAGACTCGATTAAAACGCCGGCCAGTGGACCACATTGGTTCAGATGTGCAATCGCTTCCTCAGCGAAATTTGTTTTCGCTCTCCTGTATGCGTCTGGAATAGGCAAGACATTGACCCATTTCTCAGACTTACCCTTACCGCCAAGGCCCCTGAATTTGTAGGGGCTGAGATCGATCAGCATCCCGGTATGGCCGTGGTATGCTCCTTCGATTACTGCCATATCGAAATTGCCTGTATGCGCTCTTGCGAGTCTAACCGCTAGCTCGTTGGCTTCTGATCCGGAATTGACTAGGAAGCCTACGCTAAGAATCTCAGGCAGTGTGGATGCTATTCTGGAAATATAGTCGGTTAAACCCGAGTATACGTATCTACTGTTCGTATTTAGGATACCCATCTGAATCTGGCCTTCCTGTACAACATGTGGGTGGCAGTGTCCTACATGCGATACGTTGTTTACAAGATCGAGATATCTTGTTCCATCTGCCGAATGAAGATACTGCATCTCCCCTTTTACGATGTGAAGAGGTTTTCCATGAGCCAAGGATAATGCCTCGCTGATGTGGAGATTTCGCGCCTCGAGGAGTTCGTCCATATTCTTCATGCGGATGTCTCCATCATGTTTTTTGAGGACGTGGACGTCCATAATGGATATGTATGCAATTTCCGCATTTAGGAATCATAATTCCGTTTTGCTAATGGTTATGAATGAGAATCATGAGGGGGGTTTCGTGCCGGGAACTTTCGATAGGAGCAGGGGTCGCGCTCTTACACGCGAGGTGTCGCCTGACTACGCAAATGCGGTATCGGAATTCCTTGGTTCAAGAACGCCGAATTACCATAAGGCCATTGGTGCTCAGGAGGCGTATTTCGCAGCCTTAAGGGCTCATGGAGCTGAGATTGTCACACTTCCTGCATTGGAAGGTTTCCCGGATTGCTGCTTCACCGAAGATACTGCCATAGTATTAGATGACAAGGTCGTAATCACAAATCCCGGCCATCCAAGTAGGCAAGGGGAGCAGTATTCCATATCTGACTTTCTTTCGGATGATTTTACGATTGAGATGATGCCAGCTGGTGCTACCATGGACGGTGGCGATGTCGTGTTCTTCGACGATCGTTTTCTCGTCGGTTTATCGGCAAGAACCAATAAGGAAGGAGCGGCTTTTCTGACTGAACACGCTAGATCGATAGGTATCGATGTTCAACTCCTTGAAGTACCCAGTTCAACTCTCCACCTGACGACCGTTTGTTCTAGTCCTAGGATCGGTACACTAATTGCTGCAAGAGGCCATTTGACAGAAGAGGATCTCTCCTTCGCAGAAGAAGTAATCTGGATTCCAGAAGAAGAGGCCTATGCCGCTAACACTATCGCCTTCGGTGATAGAATAATTATAGCAGAAGGATATGTGAAAACTAGGCAACTCTTGATGAATGCTGGCTTCTCAATCACGACTATTGAGATGACGGAATTCAAAGAGGTTGATGCCAGTCTGACTTGTCTATCTGTTTTCATCGGATGAGTTGGTTGAGACTATTTTTCTGACTCCCCCCACCGAATCCATTAACAATGACTCGTAGAGTCATTACGCCATGACTGAGCGGAACGCTAAGGTCAGGACTCCTAGCAGGGGTGTGAAGTCTTCGGCTATTCTGATAGTTATTTTCCTTATTCAAGTCGTTTCACCGGTGGTGGTTTCGGAAGAAGGGCTGGATGAAATGGTTATCTGTCAAGACGAGTATCTCGGTGGCGAATGTGACAGTAGGTTCGATGCCAGTGACGGGACCTCTAACGTTCCATCTTGGGTAGAAGGTATGTTCAATTTCAATATGACCAGCCCCACTGAAATCCAGTTCCAAGCTTCTTGGGCCATTCGAGAGTGGGATCGTTCTGGGATGGGGTTATTCGATGGTCTTGGATCGAATTTGGAGCTTGACAACATTAACGATGGTGATGGGCTTCCTGCCGACGTATTGAGGTCTTCTTTCGATGAAAACTCAGATCCTAATGACCCTGGTTCTCCCACTGTGGAAGATACCCTCCTAAGTGAGATAGATGGGAGCATCAGCCAATTTCTTTCTGGTTGGGGGGGCTCTTCTACTCCAGAGACTGGTTGGACTGACCGAGTCTATCTTCCCGACTCTTCGGGAGCAGTCTCTGCAGTAGATTGTACGATAAATCCTGCCCAGGATGGAGATGGAAACGCGTTCGAGCCTCCTATTTGCATATCCACTACAGTAAATATTTCATTAAACATCGGCGATACCTACGGAATTAGCGGAGTTAACGCAGAGAATCTCGATACGGCATTAGAAGGAATGCTTGTAATGGGATCACAAGTAACTGCCAAATTCGATGTTCTAGTAAGTCCTGGGCATAAGGGGACATATGCAATTCATCCCCCAGAATATGCCTCTGTGACTCAAGCAGGCGGAAATGGTGGAAGCGAGGTTGGCTCAGTAGATGGGGCTTACCAGTACGGCCTATGGGAGATTGACAACAGACAGCCCTCGGCGGGTCTTCTAGATGAAGACCTGCCTGGAGATCTGGACATGACGATGGGATTCAGACAGAGTGTCACAACTAGTGTGGTGAGCATAGGTTCTCAGGCAAAAAGTCTGGACCTCAGAGTCGAAGTGGATATGTCCGATGAAAACAATGCCTTTGTCGAAGTAGTGGCTGGAATTTATCAAATTCAGACTAGCACTCTGGATAGCTGGGGAGTCAAACCACTGATGGACAAAGACAAGGCTACTATTCCATTCATTACCTCTGACGGGATCAGGATGGCCTATCACACAGGTCTGCTAGATCTTTCCGAGATGTCTCAAAAAATTCCTGTAGGCGATATAGGACAGGCTGTTGCAAATTCTAAACCTGGATTGAATGTACAGATGGGGCCGTTCAAGTGGATTTCTAATTCTCAATCACCCCAGGACGTTGGTGGACTGAATTATACGCATAGTATGGGTTGCATGAGGGGCGTTCATTTCTGCCTAGAAGGAGCGTTGGCTATGGAAGACAATTATCCAGTATATATGACCTCGACCAGCCATACATTCCCATTTAGCCTAGCTGATCTCCTGGGAGGCAATCTTGGGGCAGATGTTGGTTTCTTGAACTCCGTAACCGGTGATGATCTTGGCAAGCTTCTGAACTCCGGTCTTGAGTTCTCTACAGTTCTAAGCGATGACACAATCGAGAGTTTCGTAGGGGGTATGCTGCCGGTAGGAGTCAGTGCAGATTTGACTATGGCGATCGTCCTTCCTTCTTGGGCTTCAACTGCCGACGGAGGTAGTACCATCGAGCTATCATATCGAGTTTCAGGCGCACATGACGGTTCCATTAGCCTAGCAGGATCCGATTCATTCTCATGGCAACACGCTATTTGCTCCGAGACAAGTGCGGATGAGTGTAATGATCTGAGTGAAGACCGAGTTTGCACTTCTTCCTTGAAGACTTGTGCGTATGCGGATGTAGAGTTGGACCTCAAGAAGCTGTCTTTCGCGAGTTTGCCGATTAGTAAGGGAGTGACTTTTGAGTTCGAGCTCACTATTGACCTTGCTGTGCACAGAATTGCCGTACCAGAGTCATTATTCGATTCATTGAACACTGATACTACTACGTTAGGCTTGGAAGTTCTACCATCTGATTTACTGAGGGTGATTCTGGATGTTGGATCCAGAGGCGATCCCTTGGAAATTCCTTTTGAAATTTGTCAGAATGGTAAAAGCTACTGTGATCAGACTTTGCCAATTTCAAACGACAATTCAACAGGGCTAACATACTTTACATCAAAGCTGGAAAATGATATTCAAGCGATGATCGAGGATGGCGCTTCCGCATTGAGTAGCAATGAGGAATTTAGCGAAATTTTCGGGACTTTAGACATGTCAGGATTCTCACTTGAAATTGGTTTCCCTGATGGAAATCTATTCGATGACGATTCTGTGATAGGAGATGAGCGCGGAATAGTGTTTAGTCTGAAAATCCCAATGGTTAGTTTCGCGGTTGGAGTTGGTAATTCATGGATGGAGCTCATCTCAATGGCAAGAGGAGAAGAAGGAGAGGGTTTGAAGATTGATGTTCTTACCAAATCCAAGTCTGGAGCCTTGGTCGCACCTTTCCTGGACCCTATGGTGTCCGCGATGAGCGGCCTAACTAATGCCCTCTCTGGGAGTATGGTTTCCCCGGATGGAATAAGGGGGCCCTCGAATTTTAGTGTAGGGATGCCATCGACGACAGTCGGGCCCGAAGAGATGGACATGCACTTGGGAGGATCGATGACCCTGATCCTCCCTCTGGGCATAGAATTGGAGGGAGTGTCATCGAATGGTGGAGCTGTGGAGAGTAGAATAGATGAGGAGTCTCGAAGACAGGTGATTACCTACAAAATGGTGGCTGGCGAGGAGATGCCAGAGGCAGAACTAGAGTTTGGCGTACTTCTAACGCCTATGTGGGTCCTTACCCAAGTCCAATTCTACTTGATGGGTATGCTGCTCTTCTTCCTCTGGAGAGTCAGGCGAAAATCTGTCAGAAGGAAGAAGAAGAGGCGAGCGATTGCCTTGGAGAAGATGGAGGAGGCGGCCGCTTCGAACGTGGGATATGTGGCTCCTCAGCCTACTGTGGAAGTGTTACAAGTTACTGACAATGGAATTGTAATTAAGAGAAGGCTTTCTTCGGCATAGTGGATACCATGAGGGCTTTCTTGATGGCATTCGTGATACTTTCGGCCCCTCTAAGCGGCTGCTTGGGAGGGGAAAGTAAGGAGGCTTCAGCGGAAGGCTTGCAGGTGGGTCCGGAAACCCTGATTTCCGGAGTTTTCCAGAGAGTTACTTTCGATGCTGCCATGGATATGTCAATATTCATTCCATATCTGATAATTGACCCGTCGAATTCATTCGTTCAGAATTCGACTGTCATCGATGTCCAAGGGACCTATACGTTGGAGATTTTAGCGCCTCCTAGGGTTAGCTCACTGGTTTTTCTAGTAGGTGAGTTGGGGAGAGTAGATTGGCCTTTGAGGAAAGCAAACGAATCTTGGGGAACCTGGTTAGACAGGGGCGGTTCTTTTGGCTCGGATGGTTTTGGGATATCAAGGACTATGGGGAATTCTACGCTAGATACGGTTGAAAGTAGTAATTCTACAGGGGGGGAAGTGACCGTGAAGGTAGTTCCAGCCCAGCGTCCATCATCTGTGCAATCTAGCGAGGGAGGGGCTCATTCGAGTGGTATCGTACATGGGAGAGAAGTCTACGAAAGAGTCTACGAGATAACCGATCCGACTGACACCTTTGACATTGTAGACGGGAAGGCAGGCTATTGGGACAGGTGGGCGGGTCAGGGTAATCCCGCCTATGAAGATGCGGCGCAGTACCTGATCTCGGAGTTATCGTCATTTGGTTTAGAGGTGATCGGCCATAGATTCGAGTTTACTGATATTTTCGGGAGTCAGAATCCTGAGTCATACAATGTTTGTGCATACAAGTGGGGGGATTTGTTCCCGAACGAGTGGTTGGTTTTCGGAGCTCACTTCGATGTCGCCCCTCCGGCAAACGCCGTTCTTCTTGATCCTCATCTAACGGGTACAAGGACTTACGGAACCAGAGTGGGCGCTTACGACAACTCTGGTGGGACTGCCATGGTGATGGAGACTGCGCGTGCTCTTATGGACTTCGAGAGTCGTAGGACTATGGTTTTCTGTCTTTGGTCTGGCGAGGAGGGGGGGAAAAGAGGTTCTGATTACTGGACCGACTATTACGTCAAAGAGGACAATCCAGATGTCACTGTTACCAACTACATCAATCTGGATATGGCTGGTGTGAATTGGCCTGGTGGCGGAGGCGCCCCCCATGGTGATCCAGATCCGCAGATCGATGAAGATGGCTATCCAAAGGACGCGGAGGTTTGGCCTCTGAGGGTTTACATCGGGCCCGGGCCTAATCACGAAATTTTGGATCAGCCTGGAATGGTAGGCCTCTCAAACTGGATTGGCGCCGACGCATTGGGATTGGAAAGTCAGTTGGGGACTTTGGTAGGAGCGAACTACTCTGCTGAAACATGGAAAACAGATGTCTGGCTAGACAGCGGGAGGCCCGAAGTGATAGTTTACGAGGATACCACGGCGAGAAGCGATCATGCCAGCTTCCAAGATAACCTTGGGACGGTGACGATTGGTTTCGGCGGACTAGTTGACGGCTATTGGTGCTACCATCAGACATGTGATACTCTAGATGAGTGGGAGCAGTGGATGGATACGACCGGAAAGGGGTACGGAGAAGAGAATACTGGAGTCGCGAATGTTGTGAACAGTTTGGATATGATTACCTGGTGGGCGCTAATGACGTTCTTCCATTGTGATGAGTCTCCGATATTGAATGCAGTATGAAGCCATCAAGCCACTTTAGATCGTGATTGTGGCATACACCATTGCCAACGCTACACAAAGACAGGTGTAGAAGATTGGCTCCGACCAATTTCTGATCTTTTTGCCGTCCAAAGGCCCAAAGGGAAGCATGTTAAACGCACATAGGATTGAGTTCCCCCAAAGCCAGTAATAGATCACAGTGTTCAAGCCAGGTAGAGACCCCAGGGTAATCCAAGCCAAGAATCCGAAAGTCCAGAGAATCATGTTGGAAATGGGCCCAGCGACTGCAATCTTTCCGAATTGATTCCTCGTAGCGTTGCCTGCCACCATTACAGCACCGGGCGCCATGAAGACTATCCCTAGGAGTGCAGCAAGAATTAGTCCGAATCTCAGGCCGGCAGGATCAGCTCTAAACTCCGCCCAGCACCCATAGAATTTCGCTACGAACTTATGTGCAAATTCATGAAGTATGAAGGCAGGAGCGAGGGCAATTAAGGAAAGCACGCAATACACGGGGAAAGAGCTCGAGAGACTGAAGATGCCCCCATCGAACATTAAAGCCAAGGCAATTGTGAATGCCCCTGTTGCTAGCATAAGGTGTCTTAGTTCTGTTTTGGAAAAGTGCCAAATAGAGCCTCTATGCAATGGAATTGTCTCAATGATGTTGGGTTCATCAAACCAAGATGAGGTGAATTGTTCTCCACGGTTTATGTTAACCACTCGGACCTTTGGCTTTCTCCAGGATCCGTCGTCTCGAGCAGGAGAATGGGTTCCGGTACCCTTTCTAGACTCAAATGGATCGTCGTCAATCCACCAGGCCCTGGGATCTCTCTCTCGACTCACGAGTTGTTGCCTCCGTGCTATGATATCAATGCTATTCGTCTCACTCATCAAGTATTTCATCAATCTCTGAGATTAGCTCATCCCACGTCATAGGCTGCTTGGGTTCGTTTCCTCTGAGGATTCTTCTCATTTCACTAATTTGAGTTTTGTCTGGTGGGTCCTCCAACCACTCATTCTTATTCGAAACTTCACGAATTAACGAGCGCTTCTTGGAGATTCTTGGCTTGACTATGGTAGGTCTCTGTCCTGTTCTTTCAGGGTTTTGTTGATGGTCGGCTATCATTTCAGAGTAATTCAACATCCATTCTCCGTGTACATCATGGCTAACGTGACTGAAAGGGTCTGCTAACATTGAGGTCATCTCTCTTGCTAGTCTTTGCGCCTTCGTCTTAGCCTTCCCAGTGGTGAGTCTTTCCCTAGTGGCTGAGTGTTTCTGAATGCATACCTTACACCTGTTAGAGCCCGGGATATCTGGTGCATCACAGTTCAGACAACAAATAGAGAAGCCCATCTGCTCCATGGCCCTTCTGGGAAGCGACATGCGAGGTGCTATGTGCACTGAGTTATCAGTCTACTCGAGTTAGAAGCCGGAGAGTAGGCCGTATTCTTGCAGTAGGCTAGGACCGCTTCCGAGGTAGCACAGAACCCCCCTTCTACCGCGCGAGTCTTCGGGAGTTGAGTTGTTGCCTGTAGCACATTCTCCTATACAGCCATCTGCGAAGGCGATGTATACCCTGCCTTGACGATCTATGTGCAAGTCATTGAAGTCTAGGAGATTCCTATTGGAACCGCCAATATCTCTGCAATCCCCGCTATTTAGGCAGATGCTCCCTATCTGAACAGGGTCTGCTGATGCCCTTACTGTATGGAAGACTGGGTATGGATCCAATGCGTTCAGGCTATATGTCACGTACAGATAGTAGCTCACGTTACCGTTGGCATAATGTGCATTACCATCCCATGGTTCACCGTCGATATTTGGTTGGCCGAGTTCGCTCGAATCGCTACTTCCAAGATAAGTTATGGCGATTCGGCCCGGATCGCCTGCATCAACCTGTGGAAATGCGGTTGAGATTACTTGGTTGGGGCTTATTCGAATGCTTGTCTCACTCCATGTCTGACCTGAGTCTGTACTGGTGGCCATATACACGCCCTCGTCAGCCCCCGTCCAGATATGGTATGCATTTGATTGGGTGTCCGTTGCTACTTCGGAGTTCTTCCTAGGATACGGAGTGCCTTGATCCTCGCCCATTGTTCTCTCAAACCAGGTCAGACCGTTATCTTTTGATACGATTACCGTGGGTGTCTCGACTCTAGGTGTGACGTAAACAGTTCCATCTGGAGCGGAGGTGATTGCCCCGTGAAGACCGCCATTAGTCGTCGCTAGGCCGAAGATCTGTCCTCCAGCCTCGAAAGTCGCTCCTCCGTCGAAGCTAGTGAAGCAAAATATTCCTGCGAGTTTATTGTAGCAATAGTAGACCGCTTGTTCGTAGAATGCTTGTGAAAACTGGCCCCCTATTCCATAACCACTGCTGGTCCAAGGACCTGAGGCGAGTTTGATGTGGTCGTTAATCGGCGTTGTACCTGAATCGTGAGGGTTGCCTACCCATGAGTCTCCATCGTCGTCACTCCAACAAATCCAAGAGGTCTCCAACCCTTGCATCTGTACATTGAATATTCTGTCTGTCTCTGGGTCTACCCATCCATAGGGGTCGTTTGTCTGGAACGCGCATAGCGGGCCCGTTACGTCTTCCCATGATGCTCCGTGATCGCAGGAACGCATCACTTTCTCGAAGGCAATGAAGAAGATGCACCCGCTAGAGGTTACTCCGATGCTGGGTTCAGCACCATCCTCACCGACATCACTGAAGTTGAATACTAGCGGAAGCGGGGGCAGATCGACTTCGTAGCCGTCTGAGCCTGTCACGAAAACTAGCTGTGGGGTTTGCGCTTCTTCTACTTCTTCCAATGAATTAGAGTCTTGGAGACAACCGGAAAAGGGGATAAGCAGTAGCATGAGAGTGGCTGTCATCGCCATCTGCGGCCTTTTCATCGGCTCTCGCCATATTGTATTGAACTTGAAACCTGTTGATTATTAGTCACTTCAGATTGCGTGATGCGTGGAAGATAGAACCGTAAACCAAGTAGTGGTACTTGCGGGTGGTTTGGGAACTCGTCTCGGATCAATCTCCGAGAAGACCCCTAAGTCCCTAGTAGAGGTTGCAGGCCGACCAATTCTTTCCCATATCCTAGAATGGGCTAGCACTCAGGGATGTGGGGCTGGTTTGATTTTGACTGGCCATCTAGGTGAGCAGTTTGATGATTACTGCCCAGATTGCGATATAGATCTCTCATACCACCAGGAGCCACGCCCGCTCGGGACGGGTGGAGCACTATGGAATGCGAGAGAACTTCTAGAGGATAGGTTCGTACTTCTTTGGGGAGACGACCTGCACATGATTGATTATCCTCGACTAGTAGAAACCCATGTTTCTTCGGGGTGTGATTTAACCATGACAGTTACATGTCAGCACTCTTCGTTCAATCTCAAACACGAGATGGGGCGAGTAGTTCGCTATGACAAGCACCTAACGATGCCAAGAGGCCTCAATGGTTACGAAGCTGGCACTAGTATCGTCCAGAAGTCTCTTCTGGAGGCTCTTGGAAGAGATGGTGTTTGGAGCTGGGAAGAGGTTGTTTATCCATGCATGTCCGGTCTGATTGCAGCTCACTTAGATGATACGCCCTTTTGGGATATCGGTACTCCCGAGGGTCTTGGTTTACTAGAGAGCTTCCTGAAGGAAGGCTGAATCCGAAGAAGCCAAGGTTTCGCCTGGAAGTGCCCGTTCGTCATTGAGAAGTGCTAGAAACATCCCTCCAAATCCGCCTCCCATCAATCTGGCTCCTAAGACTCCGGGCATATGTTGTACTTTCTTCACGATTAAGTCCACCTCGGGCGTACTAGTACGAATTTTCTCGCTTATTGACGAGTGGGAGAGATTCAGAAGTTTTCCAAGCTGGGTCGCATCGCAAGAAAGCGCCTCGCTGACCCTCAGGCTCTCGTTCTGGCAGTGCTTCTTCCTAGTTTCCTCAGTCGCATTCGGTACGTTATATTCCGTTTTTCTCAAGCTCCTCCTGATGCCTGTGTCCACCAACTTGAAGATCCAATCGTCGGGAATTGGGAAGTTCTTTACTTCCATTTTTTTGAAGTCTATCAGAGAAGCGCTGCCGCTTTGTGAATGTGTAATGGCTATTTGGTCCAAGAGGCCGCATTTCGTTTTCAATATCTCATGCTCTATCCTCTGCGCTTGAGTGGCTATTTCCATTTTATTTCGAGGCCCAAGAGAGCACATCGCAATCGCTACGCAAAGAGCTGCAGACGAAGACAGTCCCGCTCCGATAGGAATATTGGACTCGACGCTGAGGTTTGCATTCCAACCTCCAGCGGCCTTCCACAGGCGGACGATTGTTTCCTCGCCCCTAATGCCCTCGTCTCTGCTTGTCGCTGTCATAACCAACCTATGCTGGCTTGAAAACGCTAGAGAGAGGCCACCGAAGTGATCGGTATGTTCTCCAATGATGTTTATCCTTGCTGGAACAGATGCTACTCTTTTCATCTCAGATTGCCACCCAGACTTGGTCATCAATACTGATCAGAATCCTATCTGATCCTCATGGCCGCATTCAGGATGTGCGCATATCACCTTGTACCTCTCTCTTTTGGGCCTAGGTATCTCCATCCTACTGCCGCACATAGTGCAATGGTGTGTGATTGTTTCTGGTTCTTTACTGATCGTCTCCTCCACTTCATCGAAGTCGCTTAGAGTCGTCTCTGAGGAAGATGTCGTCCAGCCGATCTGATCTGAATAAGAATCCGTGTCCTCTGATAGTTTTTTGGCACGAAGACCCAATTTAATTTTGATTCTGCGTCCTTTCTTCTTCGTGATTGGGGGAGTCCCGGGTTTCCCTTTCTTGGGGTTTGGCTTCCTTTTTTTGCCCTTAGGTCTTCCTTTTGGTCGCTTTTTCGGTTGACGCTTTGGTTTCTGATTGGGCTTCGTCTTGTTTTTCGTATCCGGCTTTGTCTTTGATGGTGGTGCCTGGGGAGCAGCTGGGGGCGGAGGCGGTGGTGGTCGTTTGGCTCCGTCCTCAGACATGGGTATCGGACTTAGGAGAGGCTTGCTCCCTTTGAAAGAATCGGGAGAGGGTTCGTTTCATGCTGGGTATGTCAGGAGGGAGTGCACTTGAATTGGCGATATAGTGTCTCTAGCTCCAAGACCGTCCAATTCGATTAAAAACATTGCACCGATAACTGATGCTCCACAGGCTTGGCATAGTCTTGTGCAAGCAGAGATTGTTCCGCCAGTAGCTAGAAGATCGTCGATAATGACGGCCTGTTGCCCGGGCCGAATTGCGTCTTCATGAATCTCTAGTGTATTCGATCCATACTCCAGAGAGTACTCTTGGCTCAGTGTGACGTGAGGTAGCTTACCGGGCTTTCTAACCGGAACGAAGGCGCAGCCGATCCTTTCTGCCAATAGAGGTCCGAAGATGAATCCCCTTGCTTCAGGTCCGACGATAACATCAGGAGTCCATCCGAGCCTTTCTAGGTCCTCGGAAAACCGGTCTGTAATGGAAGAAAGCAGACCTGGTTCACCGAGGACCGGTGTGATGTCCCTAAACAACACCCCTTCGATAGGGAAGTTCGGAACTGTTCTAACTTTGTTCTCAAGCTTCTGGATCAAATCGTCTGACATGCTGTTAGCTCCTTAGGCGTTCGAAACACCCCGTTATTCTGGGTTATGTTTCGCTTTTACTTGATCAGTCAATCGTTACGTTTCCGTAGAACAGGATCATGGCTATAGCGAGTCCCCACATCACCATGCTGATATCCTTGTGCTTTCCAGCGAGGGCATTAATCAAGACATAAGTAATGATTCCCCAAGCTATTCCAGCAGCAATCGAGTAAGTGAATGGCATCATTACCATGGTTACGAAGGCGGGAATGGAGTTCCCAGTATCTGACCAATCGATATCCGCTGCTTGTCTCATCATCATTGCTCCAATAACCACCAGAGCAGGCGCTGCTGCAAATGTTGGTATTTGCTTGAACAAACCCGCAAGCAGAAGGCCTGAGAGCATCAGAACTCCGACTGTGACTGCCGTTAGGCCGGTCTTACCTCCTTCTTCTACGCCTGCTGCTGACTCGATGTAGGTTGTTGTAGTGCTAGTGCCGAATGCAGCTCCTACAATCGTTGCGCCTGCATCTGCCATGAACGCTTCGTCGGAGTTGTGTAGCTCGTCAGTCTCCTCGTCAACATATCCTGCTTGCCTCCCGACTGAATATAGGGTCCCTGCAGTGTCAAAGATATCCACAAACAGGAAAGCCACCATAATCAAGAAGAAGTCAGCATATGAGACACCGTCGCCCAGATCCCCGAGGCCGTCGGCTCCAAAAGCTGCGAAGAATGACTCTTCAGGGAAGTTTGCTACATCGAATATTGCCGAGAATGAGAAAGTGACCTCTGCTGTGTTGAAGTCTGTTACATTATATGTATCTACAACTGGATCACCGATGGAGGCGATTATCCATGCGATTGCGCTTGTTCCAAGTATACCGTACGCAATTGCTCCTTTGATTCCGCGAGCCATCATCGCGGTTGTCGCAATGAGGCACGCCATGGCCCAAAACTCTCCGTTTGTGTACGTTATTCCGTCTAGCTCATGTGTCAGCTGAACTAACGTCGCTGGATCGTTTACTATCCATCCCATCTCTCTGAGACCGATGATTGCTAGGAACATCCCAATACCTGCACCTGTCGCAATCTTCAGATCCTTCGGGATGGCGTTAATCATGGCCGTTCTCGCCCCAACCTGAGGTAGAGATAATATCAGGAACAATACTCCTTCCAGGAATACGGCGAAAAGCGCCATCTGCCAGCCAATCCCATTATCGCCGAGTACGACTGTATACGCAAAGTATGCGTTCAAGCCCATTCCCGGGGCCAAGGCGAACGGTAGGTTCGCCCACAATCCCATGATGACACAACCCACGAACGCAGCAACTGCAGTCGCGAATAGTGCATCATCGAAAGGTATCCCAATAGGGCCAGATTCATCTGTTGCTGTGAACCCTAGTTCCAGCATATCTGGGTTGACGAACAGAATGTACGCCATTGTGAGGAAGGTGGTAAGACCTGCCCGCAACTCTCCCTCTAGGGAACTACCCTTCTCTGTATATCCAAAGTAGTCATCCAATTGTTTTACTTCCATTTTTTCACCTTTTTTTCTATTCCAATGGTGAGTTGTCACTCACCTAGTTGGCCGACTGACACCTCGGCTTATGTACAATGTCTAGATAAATTAGGATTTCACGGTCTGAATCATGGATTATCCTAGTTCGAGAATTTCTGTATTTGAGGGGATATGGACCCTTGTTTCCTCTGCAATTTCGTTAGCAAGCGCTTGCGCGGGTTCTTCCTCGGCCTGGAAAATTATGGTTTCTTCTGGTGAGCATTTTCTGACGAATTCACAGATCGAGTCGTGGTCAGCGTGATTGGATAAGTCGAATTTGTCTATTTCGAGTGGAATTCGTGTCTGGCGGCCGTAAACGCTTAACGCTCCTGTCTCTAACAGCCTCCGCCCCCCTGAGCCCTCGGCCTGGTAGCCTGTTAGTAGTATTGCATTCGCGCTATTATGTCTAAGTCTGTTTAGGTACCATATCGCTGGGCCCCCGTCGAGCATGCCGCTGGTGGTTACGATTACATCCGCACCCATCGCTTTTTTTCGGTCTGACTTCCCACTAACTCTCTTCGCCCATTTGTATGCCGCTTCCATTTCATTTGGGTTTCTGATAAAATCCTGGCAAGTAAGCCACTGCCTTGTGACTCTCGTACCCATTCCGTCATAGTGGACATTCAGTTCTGGGGCCTCTCTATGGAGTATCCTGAGGATGTCTTGACCTCTACCCGAGGCGAATGCCGGGATCAATGCAGTGCCCCCTCTGGAGACTACCTCAAGTACCCGCGAAACGAGTCTGCCTTCCTCTTCCGCCCTATCTGGATGTTGTCTGCCGCCGTAAGTCCCTTCTATGCAAAGGATGTCGCAATTCCTCGGAGTTGCCTTAATTGCATTAGGGCTATCTCTAGTGTCTAGATCCCCAGTCCACAGGATATTCAACTCAGGCGTCTTAATCTCGATCATTGCTGCGCCTGGAATATGTCCTGCGGGGAGAAGTCGGCACTTCCATGACCCTACCTCGAACCAAGTATCGAACTCGTGTTCTACCCACGAAGATAATGCCTCTTCGAGGTCTCTTTTATCCCAACCCAGTGGGTATCCTTCGATATCAGATACCTTGTATGTGTCTGACCACATTATTTCAGAGACCGCAGCCGTGAGTTTGGTTCCATGAAGCCTTGTGCCATGGGAAGTCAGCCAAGGAGCCATGCCGATATGGTCGATATGTGCATGGGTAAAAATAGCGTCTCGTACAAATGGGGACTCTGATGGGTATCTAGGGGGCTTGGTTGGTGCTAAGCCATAGTCTATCAGTAACCTCGTTCCTGTCTTATCCTCTAGAATGCAGCCTACATTTCCAACTTCTTTAGCACCGCCTAGAAAATGAATTCTTATCCCTTTCTTCGGTGGTGATTCGGGGTAAGGGTTTGTGCTTCCCGCACTGTAGACAACCATTGAGAGTCCTAGACATTGTGAGCATATGAATCAGACCCCTACCCTACTACTTCCACTGGAACGTACTGAAAAAATTGACACATCCAGTTTCCTCACATGTAATTTGACTGAGATAAATCAGAAGAATTAAGTTCCTTAGATGAAAGAGCTTCAAATGGATATCATTTCAATATAAATAATCAAAATTAATTTTTTTGTTATTCTAATCATTTGGGTTTCCATGTGAAATAGGGGGGTAGGGGAGATAACATTGAGAGGCAGCGCTGCCTGCCGAGGACATGCCGAGAAGACCGGACTATCGATTCGAAGTTGATGACGATCGGTGCTTTGGGTGTGCAGCATGCGTAGCACTCTGTCCGGTGGATGCATTATCATTGGAAGGCATTCTAGCGGTTGTTGACGAGCCAAAGTGCACCCATTGTGAGCACTGTATACCAGCTTGTCCGGTACACGCCCTGGCCATCACTAATTTTGAGTTGACTCTTGATAATTCACATATCTCTGTTATTGGGGCCAATGTATGAGGCAGCTCATAATTTTAGGAAATACACTTGATGCACTATCTGCAGCTCATTACATTCTGGATACTTGTCAAAACATACACGTTCAACTAATTTCGGAAGCAGCAGAGATAGGCCTGTCCGCAGAAGCACCTGGAATATTCGAGAAGTGGCCACCCTGCCCAAATCACTGGCTCTCAGATATGAAATCTCAGACACCAATGCAAGATTCGACTGCAGTCAGAAGATCTTGGTTCGAAAAGTCTCTCGCAATACAACTATCCAAAAGGGGGTGTAACATACATCTGAGAACTAGAGCCTCAAAAATTTCTTCAGACAGCATCCAAGTCTCAGGCGCGGGAGCTATAGGCAGAAACACAATTCACTATGATGCGATTTTAGACTTCAGACAAAATAATGTTGGCCCAGAGTGGTTTGGGGGCATTCTTTCTTCTAAAGTAGAATCCTCCGGAGAGATTTCAGGATTTAGGCCTGATGGAACTACTGAAGTATGGTTAAATGAAAGTAGAAACCGTGTAAATAATTGGATTCAGACAACTACCTGGTTCGGAGAAGACCCTAGGAATGCATTGCTTGAAGACATCGAGAAGGGCATTTCCAAGGCAAAGTCAAAAGTTGATACAATTATACAGCCCTCTGATAGTGGGTAGGTCATGAGTGCTGTACGCGATTACCTCTGTGACACGACCATGGGTTGTAGACACAGCATACTAATCGATCCAGCTGACCAGACACCTGAGGTAGCAGCCAATAGAGCCATGGCCGCAGTTCATGCAGGATCTAGAATGGTGCTAGTCGGAGGGTCATCAGACACCGATATGGAAAATGTTCACAAGACAGTAGTAGCAATTAAGGAGGCTCTAGAATTAGTCACCTGGGCTTCAAGCCAAGACTCAGATGCCGAGACTGACCTTCAAGTCCCAGTACTACTCTTCCCACAAGGTGCAGCAGCACTCTCGCCTGCTGCAGATGGGATTACCTTCATGATGCTGATGAACTCGACGGATCCCAGATTCCTCATAGGAGAGCAAATTCAAGGTGCTCCCTTTGTCAAAAAAGCAGGAATTGAGCCAATCCCTCTTGGCTATGTCATTTGTGAACCGGGGGGGAAGGCAGGACAGGTAGGAAAAGCCGATCTGATTGGCCCAGACGAAACAGACCGATTATCCGCATATGCCATGGCAGCGCAGTTTTTGGGCTTCAGTATGTTGTACCTAGAAGCCGGCAGCGGCGCAGAAAACCCTGTGAATCAATCACTAATCGCTGCTGCTAGGGATGCATGCGATCTCCCCCTGATTGTTGGTGGGGGAATAAGAGATGCAGAGGCAGCGAGAAAGGCTGCCGATGCAGGTGCAGACTGGATCGTAACCGGAAACTTAACTGAAGAGTTTGACGACGCAAGCAAGTTACAGGAGATTCTAACCACCTTAATTAACAGCATCGTCCGTTAGTCGGAAAGCAGACACCCTCTTACGCCCCAGCGATACTCATCACACATGGCGGAGGCATCCTGTCCGTGTTGTAATTCCGAGATGGACCTGCATGGAGACGTAGTTTCTGGACACATGCATTACTGTGGTTTTTGCTATGGGATTATGGCCAGTGACAGGTGGCTATCATCGAATATGAGGCAGCCAGTGCTCAGAAATGTCAGGAATGGAGTGTTCGAAGCAGGAACGAGTGCTGGTTACAGATGTCCAACCTGTGACGGTGAAATGGTGAAGGGCCCCGTCCTAACCTCTGAAGGAACAACAATCGAACTCGATGGGTGCCTAAAATGCGGATCTCTGTGGTTTGATAACAGAGAAATGGAACCTTTCATGCCAGAAATAAGGGATTTAACGCAGAAAACTGATGTAAGCCGCGATTCCCAGAAGCCATCTTCCCCAACTGCCCTGGCAAGAGGCTTGATTTCGGAGGTTTTCGGTGTGATCACTTCGCTTACGGCAAAGAAAAACGACGAATCAGAAGACGAGTAGCCGGTTATTTCGATAATCGATCTATCTCCGTTTCCATGTCTAAGACGAGTAGAAGCAACTCCTCCTCATTTCTTAGGAGTCTGGAATTCTCTTCTTGTAGCTCCAATAAACGGCTAGAATCCTCCTCGATCGACTTTCTCCTTGATTTTTCATTAATCAGGGAACCCTCTAGTTTTCTAACCTTAGAATCAGCAACTCGCAAACGCTCTTCCATTTGACTAATTCGAGATGATTCCAAAACACCATCCTCGGTAACCAACTCTACCTCTCGCAAACGCCTTCTTAGGTTCGCAATCTCTCCTTCCAAGCGAATAACGTCATCCCATCTCGCGACGACCTCTTCAACAAGCCGGTTTCGAGGAATGCCGGACAATCTGCCTCTAAGATCGATGCCTCCATCTTCCGGAGGAGTGTTTACAGTCATGCCTAATCGACACTAGCCATGTGCACATCCACTTGAACCTTGAGGGAACTCATATCTCAGAAACCACATCTAAGACCCGCTTGGGTTAAATCGGAAACCTAACTCGGTAGAGGCATGAAGGCATTCAGAGCCAAGGGTTCTTTCAGATCCGGCAAGAAGGACCAGGAATTCAACGTTGATTTGGTGGCAAAAAATAAGGAAGACGCCATGGAGAGGGTAATGTCAAACTTCGGAAGTAAGCACAGAGTGACCAGAAGATTCGTTCGGGTCGATGAGATCAAACAAATCGACCCATCCAACTC
Organism: Thermoplasmatota archaeon; assembly: GCA_036154175.1. Lineage (GTDB taxonomy): Archaea > Thermoplasmatota > Poseidoniia > Poseidoniales > Thalassarchaeaceae > UBA36. The sequence continues at coordinate 22,996 of JAYZLO010000095.1, forward strand.
AGATGCTCCTGTGGTAGTTGCATATTTTGGTGAATCTGGCACTCCACTCAATTCCTCTCCAGCTTCTGAGGAAGAATAGACGCTTTCTCCTCGGGAGCTAACTTTTCTGGGTAATTGTGAAAACCAACGCTAACTGGGCCTAGACCAATGAAGAAGTGGCTGATGAGGCAATATTGGCGAATCCAGCAGAGTCAGGCCATAATCAGTCTGGGCTTCTGGACAGCAACAATCACACTCTTGGTTTGGCCATATGTCGCATGGAGATTCGAATCCGACGAGACGCTCCTTCTAATTCCACTCACCTACCTAGGTTTGATCGGAATAGCAGTTGTAGTTCTGGCAATCGTTCTATTAGTCGGGTTTTCGTACGACGTCACCTTTGGCCTATGGAGGGACCATATCACGATTAATCAGGAAAGAAACCCTTTCACGACATACAAACTAAATCCCACACAGGGGTTAATGATAGCTCAGACTAATGAAATTCTACGAAGAGTGGCATCTGAGGACGAAGAAATCCAACGATATTGCAGGTTCGTAGATAGAATGCTAGATTGGAACTCAAGAGAAGAGATTTGGGCAAGAGCAATGTCTTCGTGGAAAGAAATTATGCAAGACGAAGACCCGTTTCTGTTCTACCTTGACGAGGATGCCAGACAAAAATTAGACAGCGCCGCATCTAAACTAGAGGATTTCTAGTGGTAATGATGGATTATCAAGACTTGGATATTGTAGACCTAGCAACTGAAGCTGGCATCGCAATAATGGGAATCTACGACTCAGACACAAGTACTCAGGTACAGAGCAAGGAAGACGACTCACCGCTCACTTTAGCTGATATTGCGGCCCACGAAACCATCGTCGATGGCCTCAGGAATCTCGACCCAAATACTCCTATTGTTTCCGAGGAAGGCCGTGTCGGCGATGCTTCGTCCAGCGAATTTGCCTGGCTAGTCGACCCGCTCGACGGCACGAAGGAATTCATCAAGAGAAACGGCATGTTTACTGTAAACATTGCATTGATGAGAAGAAATGGAAAAAGATGGAACCCCGTTTTTGGAGTAGTCCACGCTCCCGTCACTCAATCCACGTGGTATGGCGGGGAAGAAAGATCTGCCATTAAGATATCAGAAGGACACTCAAGGGAGATTTCAGTGAATAATCACCCAGAAGAACCCGTTCGATTGGTAGCAAGCGGTAGCCATCGATCCGAGAGAGATGAGGCATTTGCGAGTTCTATTGGCGAGCATGACCTAATCAGAATGGGATCATCCCTCAAGGCATGCATAGTCGCTGAATCTGCGGCAGACCTTTACCCGCGATTTGGACCTACGTCATGCTGGGACATAGCGGCAGCCCACGCAGTCGTTGAGTCTGCGGGAGGGAAAGTTCTCGGGCCAGACTGTGAAACTCTCGATTACGACTTGATGGCAGACGTGCTAAATCCATTTTTCCTAGTTACCTGCAGCACGAAGTGGAATGACTTCTGGTTAGAGAATCAGGATTAAATGAGACTCGCCGGTCGTATACCCATAAGGTGTGACTATGGTGAACACAGTAGTTTGGATGATCGGGCTTTCCGGCGCTGGGAAGACTACGATTGCAGAAGCAGCGGTAAGGAGGTATGGAGCTGAACTTCTAGATGGGGATACAATTAGGGATTTTTTCTCAAACAATGACTTCTCCAGAGAAGGCAGGGAAAAACACTTGCTTGGCATCGCAAGAATGGCTTCACTAATTTCCAAGCACACCCCTGTGATTTGCTCATTCATCACCCCCTATGAGGATGTTAGAGAAAAGATTCTGGAGATTCTTCCTGAGGGCTCGGTGATGGCCCACGTCTCTACATCGCTAGAAGTGTGCGAAGAAAGAGATGTGAAAGGCCTGTATGCAAAGGCCAGAACCGGGGAAATTTCCAATTTCACGGGGATCTCAGATCCCTTCGACGAGCCAAAGTGTGCCCACATGACGCTGAACTCTAGTGGTGAGCCCGGACATACCGTTGAGGACATGGTAGACCAACTAGCTCATCTTTTTGAGAGGCCCAAGGCAGTACTGCTTCCTGGTAGGTGGCAACCCCTACATGTCGGGCACGAATGGCTTATTCAGCAGGAGCTGGACCAAGGAAAGAGAGTGGTAGTTGGAATCAGAGATACTCCAGTGACCGAATCTGACCCCTATCCTGCAGAGGTTAGGAAGCGAATGATCGAGTACAGATATCATGACGAGGATGTAGACGCATGGATAATGCCTGATATCGAGGCCATCTCTTATGGTAGAAAGGTTGGGTACGATTTAAGAGAGGCTCAAGATATCCCTCCAGAGGTCTTCGAAGTTTCCGCCACAGGCGTTAGGGGGGGGAACAGAGCTAATGTATCTGAACGAGTAATGGAATTCATGATTTCAGAAGGTATATGGGACGGTGAATGAACCCTCACAGTTAGCGACGACTTCATTGCATCGTAGCCATCCCGTAGGCCATGTCTGAAGCAGATAAGGCCGATCTACAGCGCATAGCGCATCTTGTGGAAGCAAATAGAGAGAGATTGAACGCACTTGATCAGCAGATTAGAAATCTAGAAAGCATCAGACTAGAACAAGAGCAGGCTATCGATGCACTAAACTCCATCTCACGAGAAGGGGCCAAGGGGGCCATGATTCCACTGGGAGCTGGAGTCCAGTTGATAGCTGATATCCAACCAGAAGGAGGTGCAGTCGTCGATATCGGCAGTAGAATTCAAGCTGAAAAGACGAGGGACGAAGCCACGGAAATATTGAGGAATAGGAATCTAGAACTCAAAGGAATTTTGGACACAGTCAGGAGTGAATATGAACAACTTGAGGAATATATTGTGTCTCTCGCTACTACGTTCAACCAAGCGGTAGAAGCCTTTCAGGATACAGCAGATTCTCCAGAAACTCTAGAACAAACCCAAACCTCACTACCAAAGAGAAGAACACGAAGAAAGAGGGGAACTGAGCTAACTTTGGATGACTGAGGACTGAAAATGGGACTTTTTGATCGCTTCAGAAGGAGGATTGAAGAGGCGGAAGAAGAAAGTGGAATAACGGCCGAGGAAGGATCGGAAGAGGCAGCAAATGCAACCAAATCCAGAAGCATTAATCTGAAAAAGATAACATCAGACCAAGAAGAGACCACTCCCGTTGGAGACAGTGAGTGGGACGTCTTTGACGAAGAAGTAAGCGATCCATTCGAGACACCATCCAGTTCAAAGGAAAGGAAGAAGGCTCAAAGAGAAAAGAGTTCAAAGTCTAAGAAAGCACAACGACCCTCGACTGTTGGAAATTTAATGGACTCCACCACTGGACGAAAATTGGTCAAATCCAGTAAACCCGAGTTTGAGATAGATCTAGGGGGAGATACAAGGCCAAGAGGAGGTAGAGTAATCAAAGATGGGCCAGTATTGCAACAACTACTAACAGATTTGGAAGAAGAGCTTCTCTCATCAGACATGGGTCACGCTGCAGTGACGGAACTCTTGCAGGCTCTAACCAACCACCTAGTAGGCTCAAGAGTAAACAGGAAGGCTAACCTATCCCAGGTAGTAGAGAGGGCCCTAAAGGGAGCACTACTATCTCTCCTTGGAGACGGTTATTGGGACTTCGATAGAACAATCCAACATCTTGTAGATGAAGAATCTCCTGTAGTCATTATGATGGTAGGAGTAAATGGAACAGGAAAGACGACGACTTCTGCTAAGATTGCAAAGAGAATGAAGGATCAGGGGTTCAAAGTGGTACTCGCTGCTGCAGACACCTTCCGAGCCGGGGCAATCGATCAGCTATCGGCACATGCAGATAGGCTGGGAGTGAGATGTATCAAAAGCCAAAGAGGGGGGGATTCTGCTGCAGTCGCTAGGGACGCAATAGAGAGTGCGAAGGCCAAGAGAGAAGACATAGTAATCGTAGACACATCCGGAAGAATGCAAAATAAATCTAATTTGATGGAGGAGCTTCGAAAGGTGCACAGGATAACCAATCCTCACTTGGTAATCTTTGTTGCCGACGCATTAGCAGGAAACGATGCGGTTTCTCAAGCTGTAGAATTCCAAAAGAGGCTCTCGTTTGATGGGGCTGCCCTTTGCAAATTAGACACAGATGCAAAGGGAGGAGCGGCACTGTCCATAGCCCATGCTACTGGAAGACCAATAGTCTTAGCAGGAACGGGACAGGGATACGGGGACCTATCTCCGTTCGATCCCAATTGGCTTATAGACGACATCCTCTCATGACTGTTGACCATCCACTTCTTGAGTCAGGACCCCTGTCGAATGCTCGATGACGATTGAAGAGAAACGCTCGGCACTCATTGTTCATGAGAACGGAATCACCGCTAGCCGGGTTCGTTCAATAATGTCTCAGAGAGGATGGGTCTCAGAAATTTGTGATGATGGTGACCGAGCAGTCGACCTATACATTAGATTGAAACCCAAGCTCGTATTTTTGGGACTAAATCTTCCAACCATAGATGGACACGTTGCAGCATTAGAAATCCGAGAAAGGGATCCAGAAGCTAGGATTATTTTCGTAGTGAGCAAGTCAAGATTGGAAAAGGCGAACGATGCTGCGTACTCTTCCGGAGCTGTCGCAGTTCTTACCACCCCCATTACCAGATCCGATATAGAACAAAAATGGATAATTATCAACGGACCAATCCCAGAGGCTCCAGGACTGGCAGATCTCGACGAACTATACCCCGAGCTAGACGATGAGGCCCCACACCCCCAAAACATAGAGACAGCACTCCCGGATCCACAAGCCATCTTATCCTCAGCCGACCCTCCCCTTCCCATTGACCAGAACTTTGTAAATCCAAAGAAGAAGGGGAAGACCGTAAAAATTCTGATATTACTTACCATTCTTTCAGTGACTGCAATTTTGAGCGGTCTCTACTTCGATTTACTAAATATCTGATCTCCATGACTCTCTTCAACCAACTCAGCAACGCTACCACTCGTAACCACGCTACCCTTTGGAGCATCTGTGATTTCTTCTACTGAAACTCCATCATCACTCAGCAGAGACTCATCCAGTTCTGTCAGTCTTAGGCCAACTCTCCATCGACCTAGAAGCTCGAAAAAGACGAATGCTCCAATGGCTAAAATCACCAAAGCTGAGCAAATCCAGGCCACGAAGTCCTGGGTTACCATGAACTATCTCTCCAGCAAGGCACCCCAAGAAGCCGCAGCATACCTTTTTGCGGAGGCCGACGGGTCTTCAGACCTGTATATCCCAGAGCCTACAATCACTGCGTCAGAGCCAGCCAACACAGCATCTGCAGGATTACCGTATCTCTGCCCCAGACTTCCCTCTGAAGCGTCCAAGCTCACTCCCGGAGTCCAAATCATCTTCCCCTCTCCTACCTTGCTCCTGAGAGATTTTAGATCCGATGCTGAGCTACCATTTCCAATATATCCGACAACATGTGGAGAGGCCGAGCCGATTCTAATGGTCTCATCAGCATACTCCTCATCAAGAAGATTATTCGAACTGGACATTTGTGCAAGAAGCAAGACACCTCCAATACGCTCCACATCCTCCCAGCCAGCAGCAATACCATCTATGATATCTGGTCCACTAATACTGTGTGAAGTCACTAGGTCTGCCCACGACCTGATATCGTATAGTCCGCCCATTTGAGTCTTGGTTACCTTGCCAATATCTGCAAACTTCCTATCTTCAAACAGAAGCATATTTTTCGAGCGCGCAGAATCTATTACCATGGACCAATCTTCAGCGTTAAATCCTTGGACCATATCCACATGGGTCTTTAGTGCACATACGCTGTCCCCAACAGATTCAATGAGTCTCAGAATGTCTCCTACACTGGGCTCATCTGCAGCCAGTACTACCAACGACTCTTTTTCAGTAGCTACT
>JAYZLO010000096.1:0-26384 GCA_036154175.1 Thermoplasmatota archaeon
GAGTATTTACTCCTAGAAGCTTAGATGAGGCTCTCGAAATCTCTAGGGAATTAGCAGATTCAAATCAGGGTTTTGACTGGATTGCAGGAGGTACTGATTTGCTTCCTAATTACAAATGGCACATCAATGTGGAAGAAAATGTAATCTCCCTCTCCTCGATAAGTGAATTGAGAGAATTGAGCGAAAATCATATTGGGGCGATGGTCAGTATCCACGACCTCGCCAAAGATGAGTCAACGCATCCGGTACTTTCCAAGGCTGCTGATTCTATTGCTAGTATAATGATTAGAAGGTCTGGTACTGTTGGAGGAAATATCTGTCTAGATACAAGATGCTATTGGATTAATCAATCAGAAACATGGAGAGAGTCAATAGATTGGTGTCACAAATGTGATTGTGGGACTGATGCTGATTGTCGAGTAATTCCAAATCAAAATACTTTGTGCGTTGCTACATATCAAGCCGATCTTGCACCAGTGTTGATGTGCCTTGGTGCAAAAATCCACCTTGTGTCTAACAAAGGAGCTCGATCGATGGCATTGAAAGATTTCTTCCAATTGGATGGAATGACTAGAAATATCCTTGAAGAGGGGGAGTTAGTGACGCACCTAACACTTCCAGATGACTCGAAAGACTGGGATGGAGACTATCAGAAGCTGAGACAGAGAGACTCTTGGGATTTTCCAGAGGCAGGAGTAGCAGTACTCTGGAAGAAGGGGGGGGACGAAGGAAATCCATCCTCCCTCAGAGTAGCCACGACAGGGCTCGAGTCAATCCCCATGCTTCATACGAAGGAATCCGAGGATGCTCTGACTAAATGGGAAGGGGATGTTTCTGTGGACGGCCTCGCGGAGTCAATAAGGAAAGCCGTGAAGCCTGTACAAAATACTTGGTTCTCACCCTCATACAGAAGAAAGATGGTGAAGGTCTTAACGAAGAGGGCTTGCAGGGGTCTATTGGTGAGTTAGTGTCTACATGCGCAAGAATAGTAATTTTGAGTAGTTTTTTACTGCTATTCGGCATTATTCCTCAGCCTGTCTTATCACAGGATATCGGAGATTCTTGGAAATTAGAAATTGATTATCCGGAGGAAGATTCTGCGAATCCATTCATACTATCTGATGGAGGTTCAGTTAGTGTTAGATTCTTCGTAGAAAACTCGGGGTTGGTGGAAATTTCTGTAGAGTTTGATTATGAAATTCCATTTGGAGGAAAGCATGATGCCCCAGAAGCAGAAACTATCCCTTCAGGAGACAATAAATCATTCACTCTAGAAATTAGCGAAATAGATGTTTTTGCATTCGATGCTGAAAAAACAGAAAAATTTTCGATTTCTGCTACAGTAACTGCTAGGCAAGGTATTCCGGATCCTCTTTCTTCGTCTCAACAGAGAGAGGGAGATTTAGAAATTCCAGCAATATTTTCTCTATCGATTGATATCTCAGAACCTTTCGGACCAATGAATGCTGGAACCGATACGATCCTAGTGGTAACAGTACAGAACAACGGAAATGCACCTGACGGTATTGGAGATATAGAAATTGAAGATGACTGTCCACTGATGTCGACGGATAATGGGCTTGACTCTTTATTGATTGGGAACTTTGATCCGGGAAAGACAATGGATGCTGAACTAAGAGTTACAGCGTCCGAAAGCCACCCCCGCAGACATTGTGATATTACCGTTACAGTTACTTCCAAGAGATCAATGAACATTGGTGGAAATGTGTTTGCTGAGGATGAAGTTAGGATTTCTGTTGAGCCTCCGCCAAAGAGCGACTCTAATTCAAACAACAATGACAATGAAGTACGTGTGGATGATGATTCGGTAAGGTCAAATTTGCCCCATCCTAGTTTCTTGTATACTCTAATGGCATTAATGATTGCAGTAAATTTCTCTCCAGGACGCCCTAACAGGAAAAAGTAAGTCAATTGTTGTGTTATTCGAAAATAATGAACTATGTTCAGCAACATATAACCGTGATTTGTTATCCGAGCAGATGTTGGACGGTGCCTATGGCCATGTCGAAATAAGGATAGAGAAATATGGCTCGAGAAATAGATGACCGGGAGCGCTTTAACAGAAATGTTCTGTATTCTGTACTAATTACTGGAATTCTTCTTCTGATTCTTCCAATGTACTTTGTCGTGGGAAAGCCGACTGCTCTTTCGGCGTATGAAACAGGTGAGCTGGGTCAAATATCCGATATGAGAGAAACTTTTGAGGATGAGTATGTAGAGAATCGGAATCAAGGCTATTATGTGGCCAATACGATGTCTACGCCGATGCTAGTGAACGACTGGAAGGACCCACACAGGACTCTACTAGCTGTAATAGGGCCAGAAAAACCGATAGACGAAACGGAAGCCGACGAAATTTATCGTTTTGTTACAGAGAAAGGTGGAAAGGTTATCGTTGCTGCGGACAATACAAATGCAGACAGGCTTGCAAATCTTTTCGGAGTTAGGTATTTCAGTAAGCCACTTCTAGATGAGAAGCAACATTGGGTGTATACTCAGCAGTCTCAACAATTCATTGATTGGAAAAATGTCTGGACTGCTTCTCCTATCAACCAAGATGTTACAGAAATGTCGCCCGGAGCATTAATGCAAGGATGTTCCGCGTTCCAGATAGAAAATCCTGATGGTCTGAAAGATTGTAGACTTCCTGTGATGTACAAAGAGCCTACAGGAATGATGTTTGAGCCTCTTCCAGAGGATCTATCCGATCCCGGACATAGAAAAATCATGACTCTGGGTATGGCTTCTTCTTCGGCATTCATTGACATTAAAGAGGATGGTGATCCGACCAACCCAGAAAATCCTGCTCCTGGTGATCTCAAACTAATGATGAGGTTTGATTATCCTGGAATTAAGGTTTTGGATAAGGTAGCTAATGAGGGTAGAAATGCATTCTCAGCAAATGTTGGAGAATTGGAAGTAACTGGAAGTATTGTGTTCGTTTCGGACGAAGAGGCCTTTTCCAACTTACTATGGGAATTAGACGATGCGCAAGAACAAGGCCTAAGTGAGGATTGCTCGGCTATCGGCGAGTACACTCGTAATAATTGTTGGACTCAGGAGATTCTGAATAACAATGATTGGGGGGGCAATGAGAGATTCTTCAAGCTCCTAGTCTACGATATGATGGAATTTGATAATGTCAACCTGAGCGCGCCAATACGGTCCGAACCGGGAAATTTCCAAATTGTTTTTGATGAAAGCAGGCACGTAACAGGAGTAATTTCTGCTCCTTTCGTGGAAACGATGGGAACAGTGGTTCTACTAACCTCCAACCAATTCTTGAAGTGGTTAGTTGTTCTAAATGTGGCATTATTACTTCTAGTTGCAATGATGGTAGTCCCTGAGAAAGAAAACTGGAGGCACGTTTTTGATTTAACTAAATTCACCCAGAGACCTGAGAAGCTCGATCCTAGTTCTTACCGGGATAGAGTGAGGAAGGCCCTGCTAACCAAAGTTAGGGTACATCATGATTTAACTAGGGATCAGATGGCTCAGACGCCTCCTCCTGAAGTTCAGGCGATGATTGGAGATCCACGGCTTGTGGAATTGGCTTATAGCCAAAGCCGGACGTACACGCCTCAAGAGTTACGCAAGTTGATGCAAACAATTAGGCGTTGGGGAAAGAATAACTAACAAAAGGAGACAAGAAAATGAGTGAGACAGAAGCAGCAAAAGGGATGCCAGCACCACCCAGTACGGGTGGACACGATTCAGTTCTAGCCAAGAAGGCAGAGGAGGCTCGTGGTTCAAACAAGATAGATGAGGTCTTGGCCGCAACAGGAGCGATGGGTCAAGCAATCAGTACTGAGGTTCAAAAGGTGATCATCGGAAAATCACACGTAATTGACAATGTAATGGTCGATATACTATCTAATGGGAATCTTCTATTCGAAGATTTTCCCGGTCTAGCAAAGACTCTGATGACTAACACCTTCGCAGACGCTCTTGGATGTGACTTCAAGAGAGTCCAATTCACCCCTGATCTTCTTCCTGCAGATATCACGGGGACTAATATCTATGATGCCAAGAAAGGAGAGTTTACTTTCAAGCCCGGACCAATCTTCTGCAATCTTCTTCTTTCCGACGAGATTAACAGGGCACCGCCCAAGACTCAAGCAGCATTGCTTGAAGCAATGCAGGAAAAGCAAGTAACCATTGGAGTAGTCACTCACAAACTACCATCACCATTCCTAACTATGGCTACACAGAATCCAGTTGAACAAGAAGGGACTTACCCACTTCCCGAAGCCCAATTGGATAGATTCATGATGAAGATGATGGTTGGTTATCCTGATAGAGCCGACGAGAACGAAATCCTTCAGAGGAGGATTAATAGAAAGACCGACGAAGTTGAAGTTAACAGTATAACAGATCCAAGTATCGTTGTGAAGATGCAGAAATCTTGTGAGGAGGTTTACGTCGATAGGTCAGTTAGGGAATATATGGTAGATATAGTTGCCAGAACTAGAGAAGATCCGAGAGTTCTGGTTGGTTCTTCCCCTAGAGGTTCTCAAGCATTGCTCAAGACTAGCAGGGCTGTAGCGGCTATGAGAGGGAGGGACTTCGTAACTCCTGACGATGTGAAATCAATCGCAGAGCTTGCAGTAGCACATAGAATCATCCTGAAGCCTGAACACCAAATTAAGGGACTAGAGAGCGGAGAAATCATCAGAGACATCCTTCACGGGAAGAACGCTGCGAACGTTCCTACAGTCTGATTAAAGCTGGGGTGTGAAGGTGGCCTGGAGCCGAAAGTCAGCGATGTTCGCTTCGCTTTCGGTAGCCATGTATCTACTGGGTCTTGTATTGAGGAATCAGCAGTTGGTAACTGTTGCTGTAGTCCTTCTTTCTTTCCTAACTTGGGCGGCACTACGGACGGCGCATGGCGATGTTGCTTCATCTGGGAGGAGAATTGAGGACTCTAAGATGGATGAAGGTGTTCAACTCCAGAGTATTGTAGCGATGAGGAAGACCTCTTCGTCGAGAGTTTTTGAGGATGGAGAAATAGATGTAACACTAAGAATACAAAATCGGTCCAATATGGCCAAAGTGCTGGAACTCAGGGATAGAGTTCCTGAGGTGATGAGGATAAAGAAGGGGGCTAACTACGTACTGATGGAAATAGGGCCTCAGAGAGAAACTGAGATTTCCTATACAATCGAGACTCCACTTAGAGGATTCTATACTATTGGACCCGTCTGCATCAGAGTTCAGGACGAGCTTGGTTTGTTCCATAACGAAAAAGAAATCCAGCTTTATGATGACTTCCTAGTTTTTCCAAAAATGGAAGATATCAAGGATGCGATGATTAAGAGTAGGGTGCCGAAAATTTTTACTGGAGCAGTAAATATCCGAAATCCCGGAGAAGGCTCTAACTTCTACAACCTAAGGGAGTATCTTCCAGGGGACCCAATGAGGAAAATTAATTGGAAGGCTACGGCGAGACAAGATGGCAAGATGATGGTCAATGAATTTGAGAGAGATGCAGTGAGTGATGTGATCATAATAGTCGATAGCAGAGCCGTGAGTGAAACCGGGCCAGTGAGCAGGAACTCTCTGGTTTACAGTACAAGAGCTGCAGCGAGCCTCACTCAATACTTCCTCTCAAGAAGGGATTCAGTGGGCCTTGTTGTTTATGGGGATGAAATAGTCTCTGTTGACAGAGATACAGGAAAGAAGCAGTTGTACATTGTCCTAACAAAGCTTGCAGGAGCAATGGCCAAGGGGAATACTCCTCTGAAGATTGTAACTAACAGAATTATGCCGCATATCCATAGAGGAAGTCCGATAATTATCCTATCTCCGCTAGAGGACGACCCCACAATAGTTGATGCGGTAAGAGACCTAAGGGCTAGGAGTTTCGAGGTTACGGTGCTTTCCCCTAGTAGTCTAGAATTTGAGTTTGATGCGAGAAGGATTGATCGGACTGGATATGAGGTTCTCAAGACGGAAAGAGATATCCTAATGACCGAGCTTAGGGGATTGGGTGCGCATGTTATGGATTGGGAACCGGATATGCTTCTCTTTACGGCCCTAGCCGGGGCCAGGGGATTCTAGGGGTGCGATGATGTCAGAACAAGGGAAGGGACCAGTAGATACTTCTCACCTCTACGAAGGAAAGGTCGTACGTTCCTCAGCTCCTAGTCGGAAGAAAGCAGCGGGAGAGATGAAAAGAGATACTGGAATACCGGATGACGCCGTCCCAGAGGTTGCTATACCCACTTGGATAGATGCGATTTTCGGTGGACCAATATTAGTTAATAGAGAATTTGTTCCTCCCAACAAGATGGTGATTACCCTGCAAATGGGAGCGATTGGTTCCCTTCTAATCCTAGGATTCCTTACCTTTGTGCTGACTCCTGTTTCAGGGACGGTATGGTTCACGGCAACAAATCAGGTTGGCCTTGGAATTCTTGGATTGGGATTACACTGGCTGCTAATTATTTCGGGGATAGCTTGTGGTTTCTGGGGCACTTGGCAGAGGGATCAACGTTTCATCCTAATATCATACGTCGCTCTAATTCTAGTGACGATAAGATTTGCAGGCAGCAAAGTAGAGTTTGGCTTGGGGGGCTTAGGATTCCTAGAGAATGAAGTAATACAGAAATTCCTTCTCATATTTTATTCTGTTTTCCTTGTTGTCTACATGGAAATATCTAGTGGAGTGATTCGTTTCTCTATGCTCGACACGTCAATCAGAAGGGGAGAGGTGTACGTGATGAATGTCAAAAGTATCTCCGATAAATATCGGAAGGCATTGGGATACACTCCGGCAGTAGCGGCAATTGTGGCCACTCTTACTCTTTTCATCAACTTCATTGTCCCTCTATTTATACGAATACTAGATCCTGTAGCAGCCAATAGACTTGAGGAAAGTGTAGAGCTTACTAGCGTTTATGGGGTTGCTCTGGGAACGATTTTGGTCTTCATAATCATTGCTTCCATGTTCGCAATCAATCTTCCGTTAAGGTTTCAGCAGTATTTAGAGAATCGCTCTTAGGATTTAGAAATCCTCCGGTAATTCCAAGATCGCAAATCACCAACATTGCCACTGCTTCTACGACTGGAACTGCACGTGGTCCAATAACTGGGTCATGTCTACCTCCAACCTTGAGAGGCCTAGTCTCGTTACTCGGAAGATGAAGAGTGAACTGTTCCCTAGGAAGGCTGCTGGGCGGTTTGAAATGAATCAAAACCCTCATTGGAGCTCCTGTGGATCTGCCTCCAAGTGCACCATCTGCTTCTCCGTCTTCTGATTTCTCAAGAATTGGAGAATCTGGTCCCGGGACCCACATGTCATTATTCTCAGACCCCCTCATTGAAGAAGATTGTATGCCACTTGCAAACTCAATTGCCCTCGCTCCGGGAATTGCCATTAATCCTCTCGCAAGAGAGGGTTCAATTCCATCGAACCAAGGGTCTCCCAATCCTATGGGGAGGCCCTCGATAATCAACTCAACGACCGATCCTATTGAGTCCCTATCTCTTCTGATCTTTTTGATCAAGTCATCCATCATTGGTGCGACATCTGGATCTCTACAATTAAGTCTCTTCATTGTTGAGTCTTCTTCCTGTACTTTCGATTTTCTTAGCTGAAAAAGTGGTCTTGCAGTAATTTCCCCTACTTTGTGGAGATGTGCATCACAAGTCCATCCGACATCATCCAAAATGGACCTGACCTGACTTCCTGCTGCGACTATGCCCAATGTTAGTCTTGCCGAATGGGATCCGCCTCCACGGGGGTCGTAGAATCCCTTTGACCAGATTGCTTCACCCATATCTGCATGTCCGGGTCTAGGATGGTCAGGAAGAAAGTCATAGTCTCTTGAACGAGCATCAGAGTTCATTGCAATCATTAGAATTGGCCATCCAGTTGCCTTCCCATCATACACTCCGGATAGTATTTCACAATCATCAATCTCGGCTCTGGAAGAAAGTCCTATTCTACCGGGTTTTCTCTTACTCAAATCATCAATTAAGGCTTCAGTGTCAATCTTGGTCCCAGGAGGAATTCCTTCGACCAGTGCCCCTACGCACTTTCCATGGCTTTCTCCGAAAATGGTCACTTTGATATTCTCACCAAGATCCATGCCCATCAGAGTGCCTCCTCACTAATTCCATCTATCGAAGAAAATCTAGTAGAAATTGCTTCAAAACCAAAATTTGCAATTGTGCTTAGGAGGGTTTCTGATTCTTCTTCATAGCAGACCAATGCTATTGCGGGCCCGGATCCAGATATTCCACATGCCATTGCCCCTGATGCAATACACATGTTACTTATCCTAAGTGCTTCGTGATCATTTGTCGCCGCTGCAACAGCCAAACCGTTTGACGAAATTGAATCTAATGGAGAGCCACGCATTATAGAAGCCAACGATCTCTCAAACATAGGAGTCTGAGGAGAAAGAATATTCTTAGTTAGTTTCTCTTGTCTTTTTCCGCGAAGTAAAATAATTACAGAGAGACCTAAGTCCATTTCACCTTCTAAAATAACTGATTCGGAAGCGTCCATCTCTGGGTCGACTAATTTCCAACCCGGCTCCAGTGATGAGAATGCATCATCCAAGCTACCGGTAATTGAACAACCGGAGATTTTCTGAGATTTGGAAGCAAGATTCGCTATCTCAGAATTATTCAATCCTGCCCATGAAGAATTATTCAATGCTCTTAATGCTGCACAAGCCAGTGCAGAGCTCGATTTTAGGCCCTGGCCGATAGGAACCGAGCTCTCAACTAACCATCCAAATCTAGATGGCATGGGGAGATTTTCCTCCCTCCAGCACTTCTCTACCGAATCTAGAATTCCATGTCTGTCATATTCCACTACTATTTCTGAGTCTACTAGCTGTACCTCTGTAAACAAGTCTACACCTACAGAGCATCCTTTTCCAAGTCCTGCGGCATGGAGAATAGAAATTCCACCTCTTGCCGAACCCCTTCCGATGATTTTCACTTTTCCACCACCTTTGACTCAACTGGAATTCCTACATGACGCATTCTAGAATCTGAAATTATTGATATAAAGTCCCCTTCTGACAGCGCCGTGACTGAAATTGGCTCTTTCGAAGGGCTTACCAATCTAACAGTCTCTGCCTGTTGAACCACGATTTGTCCTTTTTTTTCATTAGCTCTAAACCTAATTAAAATAAGAGGTCTTGT
Organism: Thermoplasmatota archaeon; assembly: GCA_036154175.1. Lineage (GTDB taxonomy): Archaea > Thermoplasmatota > Poseidoniia > Poseidoniales > Thalassarchaeaceae > UBA36. Next base: position 9,184 of record JAYZLO010000096.1, read on the forward strand.
TTCAATTTTCAATCTCCCAATGGTGGCAGACCCTCGTAATCCTGACTCTGAAGCCACGGCTACTTCGTCACCTGATATCAATTCACTAAGATATTTAGTCTTCCCATTGGAAAGAAGAACATAGGAATGGATAGCGCCAGCGTTTACTCTAAAGGGCCTAGTGGGTACGTAATCAGAAGAGAGTGTCTCACCATGAACAAGACAGAGGCTGCTTGAAAGAGAGCCTACAGGTATTCCCTCCCCAATTTGGATCCTTCTAGTTAGATCTATGCAAACCCTTTCTCCAATTCCTGCCGATTCGACGGATGTTACTTCTGCATGAAGAATTGAAAGTTCTATTTCCTTTTCTCCCTCTTCAAATTCCAGCCTTTCCCCGACCATAATTGCTGCTTCATCGACTAGGTCTGAGGAAACCAGGACGGCATCCACCCCTCCGCCAAGTGAATATACTGCTCCGTTTAATTCCATTTTGTCTTCTATTGCCACAGCTATTCTTGTTCCTGAACCTCTAGAGCTAGCAATCAGATTCTCTAATGGAACCATTGTCCAGTCAGAAAATCTTACTAGAATCCATGGTACTAAACCGATTAATGATATTGCATCTTCCTGATCAAATGAGTTCTCGATAAATACCTCTGAAACATCACTAGAACCACCTCTCCAAAGCCTACTTACAGTATTATTTCCGGAATAGTCATTTGTCGGCGAATCTAGCCAAATCTGCAATTTCTCACCTCAGATATCTCGATGCCTCGTCAGAATTAGCTCCATCGTGGACAATAGCTCTTAGAGATCTGATTAGAGAAGCAGGATCGTGTGAATCAAAAATATATCTCCCCATACAAACACCTGAGCCTCCAGAATAAACTGATTTTTCGACAATCTTTAGTAGGTCTGAATTTGTAAGTTTTTTCGGGCCACCGGATATAAGAACTGGGATTGGTACTGAAGATGTTACGATTTCGAATGATTCCGCTGAACCGGTCCAAGGCACCTTTACCACGTTACAACCTAACTCCCAAGCTAGTCTTGCGGCATGGGCAATTCCACCAGTTGAGTCGGAATTATCCAAAGAAAGATTTGGCCCTCTGGGATAGAACATCCCCAATACAGGGATTTCCATTTTCTGAGCTTCTGTGGTAATTTTACCGATTCTCTCAATCATTTCTGGTTCTGCTGGATCGCCTAAATTGACCTGTGCTGAGACTGCTATTGCCCCTCTGGAAATGCACTCAGATACCGCTGCAACTAGAATCTTGTCCTGAGAGCGAGCCCCCCCATGAACGGTAGAAACAGAGGTGTGGCAGACAAAACGATTCCAACCAGTACGAATTGTGTGGTAGCTTACAGGTCCCTTGTGCATTATTATTGCATCCGCCCCACCTTCAATAGCTGCATCTACAGCCGAAATGGTATCCTCAAGACCGGGCTCGGGGAATCGAGATGCTCCATGATCCATGGGTATCCAAACCCCCTTTCCACCCGGGAGAATGGTTTCCATGCGACTGGAAAGTTGATCTCCCATAGAAAGCCGTGATTGGATACTCTCTTGAATGGTACCTTGTAAGTTCTTCTTTTGTTTTCAATGAATTGATTACAGATCAATATCTACTATCACTGGGGCGTGATCGGAAACAACTAACCCTCCTTCCCTCATTATCTGAGCTGATTTCAGCATTGGTCTAGCCACTTTATTTGCTAGAATGTAATCAATCCTCCAACCCCTATCCCTCTCCCTAGCTCTTCGAAAGTTTGACCACCAGGAATATGGCCCTTTCATGGGTCCTAAATGAATTCTGAGTAGATCGCTCCAACCCGCTTCTAGCATTCTATCAAACCACTCCCTTTCATGTTGTAAGAAACCTGAGGTTCGCTTGTTGCCTGCTGGATCCCATATGTCATCCTCGGTATGAGCTATATTCAAATCCCCACAAAGAAGTGCGGGTTCGTCAGAATCTAGAAACTGATAGCTCCAAACAAGCATATCTTCGAGCCACTGATCCTTGTAATGCTGCCTTTCTTCTCGGGAAGAGCCGTTTGGAAGATACATATTAACACAGCTTAGGTTCTTGTGCTTTGTCACCAATACCCTCCCTTCGGGATCTCTTGTCTCGTCTAATTTCGTTTCAATCCCCCTACCAAGCTCGACCATGCCGACTCTTGAACAGGACATGACTCCAGAGTAACCTTTCTTTTGAGCGGGATGCCAAATAACCTCATAACCCTCGGGCTCAGTCCATTCCTTTGGCATCTGCTCAGGAAGAGCCCTAACTTCTTGGAATAGCATTACATCCGCGTCTATTCTTTCAATGAAATCAGTCAGGCCTTTTCTATAGGCGGCTCTGATCCCATTCAGGTTCCATGTCACGACTCGCACTAACCATGCGCTAATGTGACAGGTCTTTGACCTTCTCGACTAAATCCATCTTTCTTATGCGCCTCATTCCGTAAGGAGTCAATGCTATCGAAATCAAAACGACCACCCCGATGAGCATCATCGCCACTAGTGGGTCAACAATTACTGTCATGTAGAATGACCATTGAATGAATGAAGTAATCATCGCCTGAGTTCCGACCAACGTAAAGAAGAAGGCCAAAATACCTCCAATCAGACCAATGATCAGGTGCTCAATGAAAATCATCGTTCCTAATCGGCCCATAGGTGCCCCAAGAACTCGTAATGTTGCGATCTCTGTATCCCTCTCTGAAAGATTCATCAGAAGTGTATTGAAGAGTACAACAATGGATATAAGGATGCCAAGAAATAGGATTGCTCCCAAGAATCCTTGCTGTTGTTCCAATATCATCTCGTAAGATGAAATGACATCTTCCTTAGCCACTACTCCGAGAGATATCTCTCCCAGCTCACTGTCCAACTGCACCCCATCGGGTAGGTCAATCAAGACCGAAGTGGCTTGGACCCCTACCACATCAGCTAAATCCGATCTGTGTAGGTAAACAGTCCTGCTAATTTCTCCTTCTGTGATTCCTACAATCTCGACAGTCTTAGGTTCCGAGCCGAATAGCAAGGTTTGGAAATCTCCAACATCCCAACCCAAGAAGTGAGTAATACCTTCATCAACTAAAATTTCAGTGGTTTGTTGTCCCTTTTGAGGTAGACTACCATGCGCTAGATCTATTGTTATCATGGAGTTTCCATCCGTTGACAAGGATTCCAAGCCATAAGTAACAATTACCCTAGAGTCGTTTTCCGGATTGGCTGGAAACATCAGTAACAACTCATGATCCGCCCCCTTCTGATCAGACCATTCGATTACTTCTTGTTCACCTCCGAAAAGTACGTTTGCTTGAAGATCCCAGTGCTGATTATCTTCTACCGATCCCACTGTAATTTCTTCCATTGTTGACATCATTAGAAGTGTACTCCCGAACAGTAGCATTGAAAGTCCAACAGCGAAGAATGTGAAAAATAGTCTAGCAGGCTTTCTTATCCCGGAGCGAATGATTAGCCCAACAGTTGCAGGCATTCTGGAAGTTAGCTCCTGAATCTTTCTAGAAGAGACCCTGACCTCATGCTGGCCCCTCATAATTTCCAGAGGATGAAGCCTTGAAACCTGAATTGCTGGAAGTATGCCTGATGCAAGAACCAAAATATTTGTCAGGAATGATATCTGAAAAACAAGAGGTGGCAGTGAAGTAGTTTCAAGAATAGGTATTCCAATAATATCCTCGTAAATACCAAGCATTTCCGGGATGCCAATAAATAGAGCAAGAGTCACTCCGATAATAGTACCTATGATGCCAATCGCTAGAGGCATTAGCAAGTATGATGGCATAATTGCTAACCTTGGTATTCCAAGGGTTCTGAGTATGGCAATCTCTCTTGACTGTGAGTGGACTAATCTCTGAAGACTTAGAAAAATTGTGATTCCAGCGATGGCAGCAATCATACCAGTAACTGGAATGTAAAACACCATTGCACCTTCTGCATCGGCACGAAGAATTTCGACTGAGAAAACCTGTGATCGATCATAAACAAGGGATGGCGAATCAACCATCTGGGAGATATTCTCATCAATCGAAGAAATCACAAAGTCTAGCTCTAGTCCTTCGTTTTTGTCAGTAGACGGGATATTGTAGTCTGGAGTCCCAAAGACGTCAATCAGAATTAGATTAGAGGAACCCGCTGAGAGGTTGGCTAGTTTCTCGAGACCGTCTGATGACAGATATCCGGTTGCAAATGTTCCTGATTCAGCAGGGAACAATGAGCCCTCCTGAGAAAAGTACAGATGATTTGAATGGTATCCAATCCCTACCACTGTGAAGTCCATTCTTCCTGAACCCGCTGCAATAGAAATTGTGTCTCCTAATGATATTTCCAATCCATCTGCTACACGTTTGTCTATTACTATCTCTGAATCTCCGCTCGCTATTCTCCCAGAACAGCAGTTGTGATCAGGAATCCAAACCCTGTCAACGATACCTTCGTCAATTCCATGCCAAACCGAAGGAATTAGCTTCTCTGATTCTTCTCCATGATTCGTTTCTGAATGGAACATCGTACCATCCAATCTAAGGCGGGGCTCGCACTCATTCAATTTAAGTGGTGAAACTGGCCAATTTTCCGAAATAGCCTCACAAATCGATTCTGATCTTTCTTGGTCCCAGGTACCACTGGGATTTTCTACCCAAATATCTGGTAGATTTACTCCCTGTTGATCATCTTCGTAAATTCCATCATAGATTCCAGAAACAGTATTGGCGTATGCTGCAAATGATATTCCAGCAAATACCGCCACTGCTACCATTGCAATAACCGCTGCAAGTCTTATTTTTGTTTTCAATAAGCTTCTAGTCAATCGTTTTGTGAGTAGAAAAAACATAATTACACCTTTTAATATACTCTTCTGATTTATTTATATTTTATTTATATTGGCACGAAGGTTGGGTTAAGTCTCGCTGGCGCCTGCAAAGAATGCCATAGAGTCTCTAAAGAGTTCCTCCCTTCTATGCCTCTTGTTATCTCTAATCTTCAGCCACGTGAAAATTATTGCTAGTAAGATAATAAACGGAATCAATGCTTCAGCATGGTACCTCTCCATTACTTCAATTATCCCTCTTGCGGTATACGCCCAAGTAATTGAAGCGGCAGTCCCCCCTATGAAACAGGCAGCTAGGACCCGTTCGAATCTCATTCTGGCGACCAGTCCTAGCATAGCTCCAACCAGAACTCCACTTGCCATGAATGGTATCCAGACGAATACAATCAGCCCCCAAAATCCATACTTATCTATTCTTGATCGGTTTTTGTGTGCAACGTATTCTACTGACGAAAGAATATCGCCCATGAATGGGTTCTGTAACAGGGCACCTGGAATGCCCCCTCTTCTCGCAACCATTGCCTCTCCTGAGAGATTTTCCTGCATTTCCTGTTTCTTAATTGTGGGAAGTTGCCACTGATTTTCCGTAGCCCCTTGCTCCACTCTTCCAGCAACAGCTCGATCACCCAAGGTAGATTTTTCATTTCTGGCACTGACTACAAGAACTCTGTCACCCAGATGATCGCTTAGATGCTCGCTCAAGTGATCTCTCAAATCACCCTGAAGATGCTCGTAAGTTGGCTTAAACAGAAAGTATGCAAATCTCATTACAGGCCTGTAAATCACTCTTACGAAAACTGCGTCTTCATCAGCCATAATTGCTGAACCATAATCCGCCACATCATGCTTCCTAAACCATCTTGCCATACTTTCTCTGAATTTCTCCTCTAACATCCCGAACTGGCCAATATTGGAGAAAAACTCGCTGTAGTCTTCAGCCAGTTGGATTGGAGAGTCTGTCATTTTATGTTCGGTGGCTGAGATTTTATTTTCTTCGTCTGAACTATCCGATTCTAGGCGGACAGTCTTGATTTGCAAAGGCCTCATCTCCCCGAAAATTCTAAACTCTTTCAGGATATGTTTGATAATCGTACCCTTCACCTCAATAGGCGGAACTATTGTACGTTTTGTAATCCTGTAGGGAAGGTAGACATCCACAGAAATAGAACGATCCTGAACTTTCATCAAATCCAAATCAGGAATTACGTGAATATTCTGGCATGATTTTTCTATTGTTCGCTCTATGAGTCTCGTCATTTGCTTACTTGAAAGAAGGTCGTCAGCCTCTCTGTGGTATAACCTATGCATTAGTGGATATTGTACGCAGAGGAAGAAAACCGACATACCAAGAGAAACTATGGCCATATACCAAGGTGGGACTTCTGCGCTTCCACCTGTAAGCATAGCAGTTTCCCTCCCTCCGACCCATTCTGCACCCATTAGGACCCACCCCCACGCCCCAAAGTCCTGAATTGTCATGCAAGTTCTCATCTCTTCGTCTATCTTTTCCATCTTGGTGTGGGGCTCACCGGAACCAAAAAGGGAAGATGACTTGACGGTCTTAATCTCAATACGCAAATCCTTTGTTACTACTTGGCCAAGCTCATTTTTGTCAGTGAATATGTCATTGAGCGCATCCCGAGTAAGACTTTGCCAGTCGTTTGATTTGTTAGATGAAATGACCATGGTGACAAGAATACGATATTCGCCTTCGTCAAAATTATCTCCATTAATGGACTCTGAAATATCCCCCAAACCTCCCGATAGAAGAAGGAATTCACTTTTAGAGCTGGATTCATTAAGATTTTCCACAAAAAGGGCTGTAGGAGAATCATCAGGAATATTATGAGAAACTATCTCCAACTCTTGGTCATGATTTACCCATGTCTGAATCCAAACTTCTCCTCTTCTATCAACACAATCAGATGTATCCAATGGCGTTCCCGAGAGAGTCTCGTCAATTACTATTGAGTCGCCTAATATCAAACCCGAAGAGGCGAGAGTAATTAGTCCAAAGAACACTAATCCAGAAACTGCTCCAAATACAAGGGTCGCATCATCGAAAGTCTGGGGAATTATTGTGTTGACTAAGAAGCGATTACCCGGGTTTTCTCGTCTATGTCTGATTCTATCCAACTCTATATCGGTTTGATCCTTAGCTTCGGTATCCTGGGCTTCTTCATATTGGCCTTGAGGGGGATGTTCAGAGTAATCATCTATGTCGGCATTAGCCATGATACCTTAGCGTCGGTTCAAGTATTTGTGTAGTTTGTATTTTAGCTCGTTATTTTTGTGTGTGAAAAACTATTTTTTTTATAAACAAAAACCTGATTTTGCGGAGAGGAAATACACGAAGAATAAGGCAATTTTAATGTCCTCCTACATAGTAGGAGGACTATGCCCAGTGTCAACGCGGAGGGGAGGGGGCTCTCGATTTTCCTCGTCGCTATGATGATCTTACCACTAATGCTGTCCATTTCACAAACACAAATAAGCTCTCAGGAGCTTGATTCTGGAGTTTCCTCAAAGAGTTCGAAAGATTTTGGCGCTACTGATTTCTCTACCTTTGCGCTCCCTGAGATAGAGGACGAAACACACGGTTGGGTAACTGACAAGGAAAATTTTGGAAAGGCTTTCCTCTTTAACAGAGATGCGACATACTTGCCTATTTTGGATTGGAGCAAAAGAACTGGTGAGTCCACGATTGTTGGTTGGCATGTCCTAGCGCATGATTACCCGATCCCCTCTGATTGGAAAGGAGAGCTGGAGTCTCTGGGAATGGAGTGTCAGACATTTGTTGCACCGCAGGGTTTTCACTGTGATGTTCCAAAGCTAACCCCATATCAATTGCATGACGTAGGAGTAGTCGGAGCATTTAGGCTCGATCCATCCGACAAAATTGCTCCAGACGTCATCGGTGCCCTGAATGGCACCCCAAACGGAGCTATCATGCAAGAGAATAAGTTCGTAATGACTTTGGTCCTTTCTGGAAATAATCTTCTCAGAGAGCTTCTTGAGACTGGAGTGGAGGTTCTGGACTATCGTTCTGAAAGGATAGCAGATGTTCTAGTGAACGACAAAGAAGTTGAATTACTGATTTCCGAAAGCTTCGTTGAATGGATAGAGCCTAGTTACCCCTCCCAACTGGACAATCAGGCGGCAGCCGACATAATCGATGCTGATTGGGTAGGGGATGTGTCAAACATGGTCTCTAATGGGGGAGCCCTGACTGGTGATGGAATTATAGTTGGGGTAATGGACTCTGGACTTGACACTGGAGTTGAGTGTAATAGTCTGGCGCACTGCAGCTCGGTAAACAGCGGAATACACTCAGACTTCGCGGGTAGAATCATTGGGATGTCCTCCTACACTTGCACTACCTGCACAGACGGGCCGAACGATCCGAATGGTCACGGTACGCACGTAGCTGGTTCGGTGCTCGGAAATGGAGCAAACTCTGATACTGACGGAGTCGATGGCAGCGATCACAGTGGTGTGGCTCCGGATGCCCACCTGTTCATGCAAGGAGTATATGCAGAAGGAGGGACTTGCGGCGGTTCCAGGCTTTGTCCCCCCTCTTACGAGACCTTTCTAACTGAAGCGCACAATGCAGGAGCTAGGATACACACAAACTCTTGGGGGACTGGTCCCGATTCCACTAGCGGTTGCAGCGGCTCGCAATGCTGGAATTACTACAGTTCAGCTAGTTTGGAACTCGATACGGAAGCCAACGACTTCGAGGATCTTACAATACTATTTGCCATGGGCAATGATGCTATGGACTGCTCCTACAACTCGTTCGATCAGCTAACTTGTAGCAGTGGCAAGGATGGGGAAATAAATCTTGGAGCACATAATAGGCAAGCTACTGCAAAGAACATACTCTCCATTGGAGCTTCCGAGAACTTCCGATATACTCTGGACCTATATTCCATCCCTTACAGGAATTTCTGTACGTTTGGGGGTTACCCTGCGGCTTCTGGTGAGTGCCCCCACCCCCATACTGATGAAAAGTGGAGTCAGAGCCCGATTTTTACAGATACCGGAGCGGATGATCCCGAGGGGATGGCTGCATTCTCGAATCGGGGCCCTACTGCCGATGGTCGAATAAAACCAGACCTAGTCGCTCCGGGTACTTGGATAATATCCACTAGATCTAGCGAGGCGGACGAGCGGGTTGGTTATGATTTGGCAGGAGGGATGTATACCCACAAATATGGCACCTCCATGGCAACCCCGATTACAGCAGGATCAATTGCCTTGGTTCTAGAGTATCTGAACAACATTGGAGCTTATGACTGCCATCTCCTGCAAAACCCCCCAAGCAGTGACTGCCCTGACTCTGCGCTGATAAAGGCGATAATGGCCGCGGGAGCACATGACCTATTGGGGCAGTACAACTCAGGCGGGGATGGTGAGAACGGAGCTGTGGAGAAGGCGCCAAATAACCACGAAGGATGGGGCAGGGTTGACCTCCAGTCGGTGATTGGAAGCGGGTTCACGGAAGGTATCGATATTGCAACTGATGAAAGTCATTCATTCAAGCTCACAATCCCAGACTCTGGGATTGAGCAATTCAGAATAGTCCTAGCATGGAATGACCCTCCCAACTCCCCTCTTACTACATCCCAGCTTCGTAATGACCTGGACATCATGTTGAAGAGCCCCAGCGGGGTGATAGAGACTTACTCTAACGATGCTGTAAACAATTTAGTTGGGATAACTGTAGATGGGACTCCTGAAGCTGGAGATTGGGAGGTAATCGTAACTGGGGTTCAGGTGATCGACTCCTCTCAAAAGTACTACCTAGCATCCAATGAAGGAGTCATCACTGACATGAGGCATCCAGTTTCTGATGGATTAGTCAGCCCAGGCTTCCAAGCAGGTTCTATTTTCACCGAGACCACGATGAGTGTTGGAGGAAACCACATCTGCGCGATTCTTGATGATAGCTCCCTTCAGTGCTGGGGGGAGAACAGCAACGGGCAGCTAGGTGACGGGACCACAATAGACAGGCTCACGATGACTGAGGTATCTCTACCGACCGGCAGAACCGCAGTTTCAGTTAGTGCAGGACACGATCACACCTGTGCCGTGTTGGATAATGGCGATCTGGTGTGCTGGGGGTCGAATGAGTTCGGCCAGCTAGGAGATGGAAGTGAAGAAGACTCTAATGTGCCCGTATATGTTGACGGGCTTTCTGGAGTTCCTGTTCAAATCTCATCGGGAGGGGCGCATTCTTGCGCCATACTCAACGACGCGAGCATGGAGTGTTGGGGTGCCAATGATGATGGGCAACTTGGCGACAACAGTTTCGATAATAGCGCGAATCCGGTATCGATATCCCTCCCAGAAACTGTATTGGGCATGTCAGCTGGTGAGGGTCACACATGCGCAGTTCTAAGCGACTCCTCGCTACATTGCTGGGGCAATAACGAGAATGGACAGCTTGGGGATGGTTCTGCGCCATCAGACAAGAGCTCGCCAGTCAGCATCACTGTCGGTGGAGATGCGGTGGCAGTTTCGGCTGGAGGTGCCCACACGTGCGTAATCTTCTCAAGCACCAGTAAGAGCCTGAAATGCTGGGGTGACAACTCATTCGGCCAATTGGGTGATGGTGGGACAAATCAGCAAAATGATGCCAATTCGGTCTCAGCGATTCTCACTGGGATTACGACACTAGAAATTGGGGCAAAACAAACATGCGCAGTTGACACCACCAGGATGCTTCACTGTTGGGGAGGGAGTTCGGAGGGCCAAGTTGGAGATGGAAGCACATCTAACCAAGTGACCTCGATTACTGCAATAAATCTAGGGCTGAATCTCGGTGCCCTCTCTGTAGCTTCCGGAGGGTCCTATACATGTGTAGTAGCGACAAATGACCTAGCGAGGTGCTGGGGTGGTTCTGGCTCCGATGGAGGTCTTTCAATTGGTAGTTCACCGGAAGAATTCGAAATTCCAAGGTGGTCATATGTTGGATCATCTGAAAGAGACTGGAACAATAACGGAGATTTGAATATCTTCGAAGTGGGTGTAGCCTCGGATATGGATGGGGATGGCTTTCCCGTGGGATTGGACAGTGATGACACGAATCCCACAGTTGCTGCTAGCTGTGGTACGGGAGAATATGGGCGTTTCACCTGCAGGCAAGCTACTCCCGGTTACTACGTCAGCACACCCGGAAGTACCGTAATGACACCAACAACCCCTGGCCATTATACCGACACCTACGGGGCTACCGATCAGTCTCCCTGTTCTCCTGGAGAATTCCAAGAGCTCCCTGCTCAGACCTCCTGCGAAGATGCCAGACCAGGATACTTCGTTTCGGACCCTGGGGCATCAGAAGGTACACCATGTCCTGCAGGGAAATATAATGACGAGTACGGTAAAATCTCGGCAGATGCCTGCAACTGGGCTGAGCCGGGGCACAGTGTCCCAGTGCTCACACAGGTTTCCTCGGGCGCGCTTCACAGTTGTGCGATTCTGGACGATGGATCTGTTAGCTGCTGGGGGGAGAACAGCAATGGGCAGCTCGGGGACGGGACCAGAACGGACCATCATCAACCCGAAAAGGCGATCATGCCGTTGGGTAGAACAGTGTCCGAAATCAGCTCTGGATCATACCACTCCTGTGCACTAATGGATGACGGTTCTGTCCGATGTTGGGGATCGAATGAGTTCGGCCAGCTAGGAGATGGGACCACTTTGGAGAGGCTGACTCCAGTCAGTGCTGATCTTGGTGGAGGAGTTGCTCTCAGCATATCAGCTGGAGAGTCTCACACATGTGCGGTTATGGAGGATGCGAGCCTCATGTGTTGGGGCGATAACAGCAACGGGCAGCTTGGTGATGGAAGTCGTTCAGAGAGGCACGTCCCAATAAGCGTCCCATTGGGTGATGCGGGAGTGCATGAAGTCTCCTCTGGTTCCTACCATACGTGTGCAATAATGGCAGATAGGTCATTAAGATGCTGGGGTGACAACTGGCACGGCCAATTGGGTGATGGTTCATTTAGTGATAAGTTGAGTCCAGTAGATATCGAAATTCCGAGCAATAGCAGTGCAGTGACTGTTGATTCTGGGGCATTCCATTCCTGTGTTGGCATGAACGACGGATCAATGTACTGTTGGGGATACAACTCGTATGGGCAACTTGGAAACGGAGGAACTACGCGAGCGGGGATTCCGATGCCAGTACCACTTGACTCCACTCAATCCCCAACAGATATCCAAGTTGGTCTCTTCCACTCATGCGCACTATTCGACTCTGGAGAGATGTCTTGCTGGGGAGACAACGCATATGGGCAGATAGGTGATGGTACGCCGATATCCGGTGGTTGGCACCTTCCAAAAACCTTAGTCCTAGATCATGAAGTACTTTCGATTTCTGTGGGACATAGGCATTCATGTGCCATACTTACAGACGCCAGTCTACAGTGCTGGGGAATCAACTCTAAAGGCCAAGTAGGAGATGGTACGACCACTAACAGGCATTCACCTACGGTGATAGATCTGGGGCATGGATCGAAAGAACAGCTCCCCTGTTCTCCCGGAACTTACCAGCCTAATTCCTCACAGACCTCATGCATTCTAGCTGACAGGGGTTTCAGCGTCCCTTACTCGGGAGAGCTGGGGCAGGTCGGTTGTACTCGAGGTACTTACTCTAGTCTGAAGGGGCAGGCTACTTGCACTCTAGCCTCTCTAGGGTTCTATGTTTCAGAGTTCGAAGCAGTGACCCAGACTGCCTGTCCCGATGGACAATCTACTCTGAACCTGGGTTCGACAAACTTCGATAATTGCATGAATGATTTCGATGGGGATAAGATCCCTGATCAGTTTGATAGCGATGCAGATAACGATGGGGTTCCCAATACCCAAGATTTCGACTGGTTGGATCCGAATATTTCTGCTGACTCTGATGGAGATAATATCCCTGACAGTATAGATCTGGATGACGATAATGATGGTTTCAACGATACTGAAGATGCCTTCCCAAATAATCAAGCAGAGTGGAAAGACGGCGATGGGGATGGCATAGGAGACAATACAGACAACGATGATGATGGGGATGGCAGATCCGATTGGTTCGATGTATTCCCGGACAACCCGGAGGAATGGTCCGACTTTGACGGGGACACGTTCGGTGATAATGCGGATCCGGACGACGACAATGATGGACTGTGCGATGATCCAAAGGATTCCTATGAAGGGAGCCCTCCTGATCTGGATGGTGATGGACTGTCAGACTGTATCGCACTTCCCAATGGAGACGCATTTCCTCTTGATGAGTACAATTGGTATGATACCGATGGAGACAGCATAGGAGACCAGAATGATACCGATGATGATAATGATGGTTACAATGACACTGTCGATGCATTCAGCCTTGATCCTTCAGAATGGAATGATACAGACGGCGACAACATAGGCGACAATAGGGACCTTTTCCCCAACGATTCGACGGAATGGCAGGACTCGGACTCTGACGGAATAGGGGACAACACTGACGAGTGCCCCTATGAAGCCGGAATTAATCCCTCCATGGACAATATGATCGAACTGATTGCTCTACCAGGAAACGAGTTAGGGTGCCCTGTGAAAGTACTTCCCGGGGATGACATTGGAATAATAGAGACTGATAGCGGAGATGGGCCAGAAATTCCCTCATCGGAAACCGCGGTAGACACCGACGGAGACGGCATCTCAGACTACTATGATGTAGACGACGACAATGATGGTATTCTCGACGTAGTTGATGGTGATCTGGGAGCAGATGGATTCGGAGTTTGGAGCAAGGACCCAGGGCGGCCTCTGAGCTCTGAAGCGTGGATAGCAATTGTATCGTCCATCGCATTCCTAGGATTTATGGGTTACAGGGCAATCAATTGGAAGGATAGGGGAGTCACGAAACTCAGATCCAAGAGAATCAGGATCCAATAGATTGGTGCAGGGGGCAGGATTTGAACCTGCGAAGCACTACGCACTGGGACCTAAACCCAGCCCCTTTGACCACTCGGGTACCCCTGCTTAACTCGGTGTGGATAATTACCCATCAAGAAGTCAGCGATTAACCATGTCAAGTCCCCATAGTGTCATAACATGCTGTATGGGCCGTGGAGACGGTAAAAATGGCAAGAATAGGCATTCTAGGACTCGGCAACTGGGGAACTGCTTTGGCGCTTGTTTGGTGCAATGACAGACACAATGTACTTGCATGGACAGTCGAGCAAGAAGTTTACGAATCAATGATGACAGTTCACGAGAACAAAAAGTACCTGCCTGGGTATGAGATCCCGTCATTGGATTGCACCATGGATATCGCCGACATCACCGATAGTTGTGAAATTCTAGTGCTAGCCCTACCAAGCTCGGCAATTCTTGAAGTCGTGGACATGTTGATTCCCAGTCTAAGGCCATCTCACCTCCTAATCGATCTAGCCAAGGGTCTAGCACCATCCGATGAAGGCGGTACTGGGATGATTTCGGATGCAATCGAGAGGAGGCTAGGGGACGCTGGCTTGTCAAATCAAGTAGTGGTGATGACAGGTCCAACAATAGCCCCAGAAGTCGCACGAGGAGTGATCACAAACGCTGTGGTGGCTTGTCACGACATAGGGGTAGCTGAGAGAGTTGCCGAACGTCTCTCTACAGAGTCCTTGATCCTGACTCCAGCAGAGGATCCGATAGGTGCGGAGCTTTGGGGGGCATACAAGAACTGTGTCGCATTAGCATGTGGACTAGTCGACGGCCTAAAGGACACGATAGGAGGTGATAATCTCAAGGCTGCCCTTGTACTATCCGGGTATAGCGAAGGTATGACTCTTCTTGAAAAAATGGGTGCGGCCCCGGAGACCGCGTTCGGACCAGCTGGAATAGGTGACCTGTATGTGACGGCAACAAGTCCGCGAAGTAGGAACAGAACCCTTGGGGAGAAGCTAGGCTCAGGAAAAAGTCTCGAGGAGGCGATGGAAGATATGCATATGGTTGCAGAGGGTGTCAGAGCGACCAGGATGTTTCTTAACAGATCTGAGATTATGGGGCATTCGACCCCTTTCCTCAGTACTCTGGGTAGCCTCTTAGATGGTGGAATAGAGGTGGACGATGCAGTAAGGAGGATGGCCGGTGCATACCAAGTGAAGTAGCTATGGAACTTCCAGAATAGGCATCTTATCTCTCTCTATCAATGGGAAGTTAGCCTCGGAAAGAGAAGTCAAGACGTGTACAGGACAAGCGCTACCACAGACTGGAGCCAGGTAATCCTCGCCAGTGTCAGAAAGTATGATTCTAATTCCCTGCCCTGGCTCAATAATTGCATCGATAGCCTGGAACTCCATCATCATGGTGATTTCCTGGCCCGGTATTACTGTCTTTGGCTCGTAACCTCCTTCATGATACCGGACGTCCATGGTAGCATGCCCTATTCTTACACCCGTCTCCATGTTTTGCATCTCAGCGAAAATCTGCCCTCCGTCATATGATGGTACTGCAGAAAGATGCAAGGTTACCAGACCAGAAATATGCATGGAGAAGTCAGGATTGATGTCCGGGCATTGGACAGTCACTGTCTGCCCTCCCCCCACCAATGGAGCACCTCCACCTATTACAGGAAGACCCCCTGTGAACGATCCATCGTTACCACAATCACCTAGATCGACTAAGTAATCTTCCGAATCGCTTGGGGGCCAGCTTTCCTCTATCCTCCACTCTCCATCGCTTCTCTGAATCTGAACAATGTAATCTGGTTGCGGGCCCCTTTCTTGTAAGTAGTATTCGAACCACTCGAACAAATCCTGAGCCCAGTCCCATCTCGTCATATTGGATAGTGCCTCTCTCCCGTAACCGCTTTCAATATCATCATGCTTCTCCCACTGGTCTGGATAGTCATGGCCCCACTGACCGAGAATTCCACGGACCTCATAACCGTATTCTACATACTCAGAGTACCAATTGATTCCCGGTGGTCCTCCGAATACCTGATGGGGATCGACGTTCCAATCTTGCATCCCTTGGACCCAGTAAATACTACCATTCCATTTAGCAAATGCCTTGTCAATATGGCTCCTCTCGTCATAGTAATTCTCCATGTATGGATCCATCTCCCCTCCGACATATGTTACCGGGCCGGCGAAGAATCCCTCTGCAATATCAGGACAAATATTGTCAAAGTCATCCGTGTCATAGTCGACTGTACTAGAGAAATAATTCATATGCATCACTTGGGATCTTGCTTCAGCGCTTCCATTCTTGTACAATAGAGGATGGAGAGCAGTGGTACCTGAAATTGGAACGATAGTTTTCAGATACTGACTACCCATTGCTGCTGCCTCCCATTGAGTGGCTCCTTCGTATGACTTGCCATAGAGTCCCACATTTCCATTGCTCCAATCTTGTTGTCCGAGCCACTCTACTGCCGAGTGAATACCGAGTCCCTCTCCTGCTCCTCGATAGTCAAAGCACCCGCTACTCTGCTCTGTTCCAAAAACAGCAACCTGGGCAAAGGCGTATCCATGTGGAACAAAATTCTCGAAAATAAACTCACCTCGTCCGCCTCCAATGATATTTGTTGGAGTGGACTCATCGCCTGGGGACCCATAAGAGAAATAAGGAGAAATTACAGCTATCACGGGAACCTTATCCCCATCAGCAGTATTACTAGGTAACCAGTAAGATAGGTGAACCTCTGCAGAACTGGGACCAGTCTCCCACACTGATGAAGTATCCACTTCAATTAAAGCCTCTTGGACATCAAGTGAATAGTAAGGGCCAGACTCTAAAACTCTGCTGAATGTTCCGCTGGTATCCCACTCAACGTTGCTCCTTTCCCATATACTTGGATAGGTGTTTTCTTCATTATCACCAGAATCAATGCAACCTGAAAAAGTAAATCCCAAGAATAGCAGCACCACCATTCCGGGAGTTGACCTCATGGTTTCTCCCAAAACATAAGAGGCCAAATAGATGGCGATTTACTGGATCTCCCTCATTAATGTGAGTGTAGCCTCAATCCATTCCTCTGAATGATCATCATATTCAGTATCAGCATCTATCGTTTATTTTGTTTCCACCCTTCTTTTCTAAGATTGTGCCCTATTTCTTCCCTGATTCCATCTTCCATTTTAGTCACTATGAAATAATAATTTTATGTTAACATAATGAGTAGTTGTTGTTGACGGGGGGAACGGTAACAAGACCGAAAATGATGCTGGGGTGATTCTTCCCCCCGCCAACTTATCCATTCACTGGAGTGTTCCTATGTCAGTTGCGGTTATCCCATAGTGATCCCACGCAGGCTGCAGCCATGATCTAACATCAGCCTCGTAATCAGCTGAAGCTTCGCCATTGTTTGAAAGATCGAATAAAGCC
>JAYZLO010000097.1:0-11557 GCA_036154175.1 Thermoplasmatota archaeon
GGCTGTCTCCCATTTCCGTGCTCTGATCGCCGTAGTTACCATTGAATCCAAGTCCATGGCGCCCATCAAGGCCAAGCCCCCAGCACTTCACCATGCTGGTGTTCATCAGCGCGCAGGTGTACGCATCGCCCACATCAACCGATATGGGGTGTATTCCCGAACCCAGATCCACTGCTAGGAGGTAGTTCCCCATCTCATTGACGTCGTCTCCGATGTTGTCAGCATCCCCTTGGCCCAGGACCCCTCCATAACCCTCTCCCCAGCACTTCAGTACATCAGGGGTGTTATCGACCCCATCGGGTGGGTCATCCGTATCTCCTACTCCGTCATCGAGAATAGCGCAGGAAGAGCCCTGTCCCACTCCTATTGATTGTACGGTCAGACCGCTACCCATGTCGACTATGTTGAGATCATCGCCCATTTCATCTGCTGAGTCGCCGCGATTGCTTTGGTCCTCGGTCCCCAATCTACCGCCCGTGCCCCTTCCCCAGCAAGCTAGGTCACCGTTGTCCAGTATCGCACAAGTCATGTCATCGCCCGCAGCGATGTATGTGGCCACTCTGCTAGAGGGTAGATCAACCAGTGTAAGGGAGCTTCCCATCTCGCCCGCTTGGTCCCCTATGGTATCCGTGTTGCCAATGCCTAGCTGGCCATGCGTGTTCTTGCCCCAGCACGCCATCTCACCATCTTCCCACAGGACGCAGGTATGCCTATTTCCCGATGAGACCTGAGCAAGATCTGATCCTCTAATGGGCAGATCCACGTGTGGCAGCTCTCCCCCGGATAGGTCAGAGCTCTCGTCACCGATAGTATTCGTGTGCTCTAGCCCTAGCTGTCCGTACGAGTTCTCGCCCCAACAGGCGAGAGCATCGGAGGATCCATCATTCACAATTGCGCATGCATGCGAGTTTCCGGATGAGATCGATGTGGGCGTCCATGAGCCAAGGTCAACGGAGGCCACCCCGGAACCCATCTCTAGGTAACCATCACCCTTAGCACCTGATCCATTTTCCCCTGCCGATGATCCAAGGAATTGGTTAGCACCCCAGCATTTTACGGAGGAATCGCTCAGCAGTGCGCATGTGAAGGAACCACCAGCACTGACCTCTGTGAAAGTTAGGCCCGTGCCAACATCTGTGAACATGAGGTACTGCCCCATCTCTAGCTCATCGTCCCCGTAGTGCTCGGAGTTCTCATGCCCTGTCTTTCCGTCGTCACCGGATCCCCAGCACTTCATTTGGTCCAGGCTCCCTATTGCACAGGCATGGTCTACTCCTAGGTCGATTTTGATTACCTCTGAGTTGTCAAGGACGAATCTCTGGTCGATTCCCGGAAGCTCTTGGTGGCGGTATTCTCTTGATGATAGTAGGACAAGCTGGGTGCTCGCAAGCATAATCAAGACCAGAATCAAAGCCGTCAATGGCGACCTTGCTTGCGCTCGCATGATTCACTAAGGGGTAAAATGCCCTTTTGGATTTATCCAATTTCCACTTCTCTTTTCGTGTTTAGACACCCCTTTAGGGGTGTCTAGATCAGTTTCCCAGGAGGATCTTGGCCTGCTCGGCCCATAGCTGTCTCCGGATTCTTCCCGGCATGTACTCGATGGCGTCGTTGACGTCATCGGACAGGTCGTCATCCATCCTTGAAAGTTGCTTCAACGTGGAGATACCCAGTGTGTTGAGCCTCGCCTCGAGGCCTGGGTCGATTCCGTCTATCTGTTGGAGGTCGTCCTTGTGCCCTTCTGAATCCCCCAGCTTCTCGAAGTCCAAGGTCACAGCCTTGATCGCCACCCTTGCCAGGACGTAGTCTTCCTTGGACATGGAGTCCTTTCGAGTCGATAGCTCGTCGAGCTTGGCCGCTACCTCCATCTTCATGGCCTCGGCGTTTTGATCGGCCTGAGCTCTCTCCAACTGCTTCCTTTGGCGGGCCTCCTCTGCCTTCTTCCGCCTCTTCTCTGCCTTCTTGCGGATTCTGTCCTTCGCTTCCTGTAGCTTTCTTGCCTCCTCTTCGGCCTTCTCCTCTGCACTGAGCTTCTTCTTCTTCAGTGCCTTCTTCTTGGACTCCTCGGCCTTCCTGCGCTTCTCTTCCTCCCTGGCTGACTTCTCGAAATCCTCGGTTTCCTTGGCAGCTGCATCGGCCTTTCTCTGGGCCTCCTTCATGTCCCGCTCCTCTTGCTTGGTCTTGCTAAGGGCCACGTCCGCCTCTCTCTTTGCTGCTTGTGCCTCCTTTTGCGCTGACGCCCTCTCCTTCTGTGCCTGGGCTTGCTCTCCCTCGGCCTTCTTTCTGGAACTGGTCATTCTGCCGAGCTCCTTTTCCGCTTCGCGCCATCTCTCGGTCTCTCTTTTGAGATCGTCCTTTGCCTTCTCGAATGCCTGCTTCTCTTTCGCTTTGTCACTGTCGGCCGCAGACCTCTTCTTTGATTCCTCTTCGGTCTTCCTGACCGTCTCCTGGGTCGCCTTCCTCTGGTCTGCTGCCCTCTTTTCAAGCTCTATTCGCCTCTTCTTTCCCTCGGAAGCGACCCTTTGCAGCTTTTCTCTGGATTTTAAGAGCTCTTCGAGCCTCTTTTGCGACTTCGCCCTTTCATCCTGGGCCTTCTTGGTTTCTGACTCTGCTTCTTTCGCTTTCTTTTCTTCCTTCGCCGCCGCGTCCTTCGCAGCCTTCTCCGCAGCCGCCGCCTCTTCCGCCTTCCTAGCAGTAGCCTTGGCAGAAGATGCCAAAGCCTTAGCGTTAGCAATGGCCTCGTCCGCATTCTTCTTTGCCTTGGATGAAACTTCCTGGGCAGACCTCATAGCGGTGTTTGCCTTCTTCAAGGCTTCCTGAGCCTCCCTTGCCTTTGAGTTAGATTTAGCCAGATCTTCCTTAGCCTTTTCAGCAGCTGCTAGGCTTTCATCACGTACCTTCTCAGCCTCCTTCTGGGCTTTCTCTGACTCCTTCAGGGATTTTTCCGCGTCAAGACGACTTTGCTTGCCTTTCTTGGCCCCCTCTTCGGCCTTCTTCCTGAGTCCTTCTGCCCTAGCTAGGTCCTTCTCCGCAAGGGACCTTGCCTTCTCGGCGTTACTTGCCTTCTTCTCCGCGTCCTGACGCGGTTTTATGGTCGATTGGAGCTCCCTTTCGGCCTTCTTGGTCTTTTCCTCCTCCTCTTTCTTCTTTGCTAATGTGGACTCTTTTGATTTGGTGGCCTGCTGGAATCTCTTCTCTGCCTCAGACTTGGCCTTCTCCTCCTCCGCGAGCCTCTTCTCCAGGTCCCTCATGGTCTTTGATTGGTCCTCTATGCTTGTCCTTGCATCCTTGACTATCTTGGCTAGATTGGCTATTTTCGCCTTTAGATCCCTAGTGGTGTCTGAAAGCCCCTTCAGCTTCGCTTTGTCCGCAGCTCCTTTCTTGTTCTCAGATGCGAGGTCTGCCTCTGCCCTTTTACGGTCGTCCTCTGATTTTTTCAGATCTCTTTGAAGGGCCGTCATCTCCTTGTTCAGATCTGATATTTTTTTCGAGTCGTTTTGGGTCTTTTCTTTCTCTTTTTCGAGTTGCCTTTTTGATTCGGACGCTGATTTCTTGGAGTCCTCTAGTCTTGCCTTGGTGGTTTTGACCTGTTTTTCCAGATTCTCGAGCTGCTTCAGGTTTGCTCCAGACGACTTCTTCTGCCTCGATAGGTCTGAATCCGCCCTTTTTCTGGCAGAATCTTCGACTCTTAGCTGTTTCTCGGATTGAGCCTTCTCCTTCTTCAGATCCCCAATCCTCTTTGTAACATCTTTTGATTCAGAAATGATTTTTGAGAGTTCTTCTTCGGCCTCAGCTCTGCCTTTCTTGGCCACCTCGAGCTCCTTATCTGCCGCCGCCTTGGCCTTGGAAGCATCCTCCATCGCCTTCTTTTGTTCTTTCAGCTTTTTCTTCTCGGCCTCGGCCTTCCTCTCAGCTGCCTCTGCGGCCTGCTTCTCTTTGGCGGCGCTCCCTCCCTTGCCGTCAGCCATGAGCGGCTCTTACTAGTCCGGCTATATTTAGAATGCGGAAGCTAATACCCGTTTGCCTTCGCGGGAGGCAAAAAAAATTCAGTTGATAATCTCTGGCTTCAGTGACCTGCCATTGAATTTCCTTGACTTTATGACATCGATTACGTATGATGCCTTCTTGACGTGGATTTCCACCATGCTGGCTTCATTTCCGATTTCGATTTCCCCTATTGACACCTCGGGGACACGAGCTTCTCCAACTATCCAGTTGGCCAGGGACATCTTGGAGGCCTCTTCGTTCCCAATTGGCAATCGGATGGTCACCATCCCGAAATTGTCTGATAGCTCGTCCCAGTCATCTTTGAGTCTGGCCATCTCCTTCTTGCCTTCTGGTAGTTCGGGAGCTTCTACGATAGGAATTTTCATTCCCCATGTATTGGAGATTTTGTCCAGCGCCCCAATCTCGTTGCTTCCCACGAAGCTCCATGCCTCACCACTCCTACCCATCCTGCCGGTTCTGCCGATTCTGTGGACGTAGTTCTCTGTCTCCTCGGGGAGGTCGTAGTTCACAACATGGGTAATCCCATCCACATCCAAGCCTCTAGCAGCGACGTCGGTCGCGACTAGGATCCTCTTACTCCCTTTTCTGAAGCTGTCAAGAATCCTCTCTCTCTTGTTTTGGGGCATGTCTCCATGGAGTGCGGCCGAGTCTATGCCCTGCCTGTCCAGCCTCTCACTCAGCATGTCCACCATTCTTTTCGTGTTCGTGAAGATCAGCATCTGATCACTCTCCGACATGCTAGCGACTACTCTGCCTAGTGCCCACATCTTGTTCAGTCTACCGATTTTTATTGCGAATTGATCTATCTCCGGAACCTCGACCTCCAAGTCCTCGCTCATAACGTGAACAGCGTCCGAGGTGAACTCCTCTGCAGCGTCGAGGACCTCTTGAGGGAAGGTGGCGCTGAATAGGAAGGTTTGCTTCCTCCCCCCCATCCTCTCGACTATCCAAAGAATATCCGGAAAGAAGCCCATGTCTAGCATTCTGTCGGCTTCATCGAGGCAGAAGATAGCAATCGAAGCCAGGTCGATGTGCCCCCTTTTGCTCATATCAATTACTCTTCCGGGAGTTCCGACAATCAGATCAACCCCTTCCGCAAGTAGTTTTGCCTGCTTCTCAAGATCCGTGCCGCCATATACCGTTTCGATGCTGAGGCCCTTGTTCCCTTGGAGAGTTACCAGCTCCTCAGCAACCTGCACAGCAAGCTCCCTTGTTGGGCACAGAACTAGCCCTTGCGTGGTCTTCTTTACCTCGCATGCCTCCAAGATCGGGATGCCGAATGCCGCGGTCTTTCCAGAACCAGTCCTAGCCTGGCCCACCACGTCGATTCCCTTCCTGCCCACTGGGACCGCCTCATACTGGATCTCGGTGGGTTCCTCCCAGCCAAGTTTTCCAATTGCATCTGAGATGTTCCGATCCAGACCCCAGTCGCTGAATTTTGGAGGTGTCATTATTTGGCCTCAGGACCAGGTTTCAGCTTCACGTATGTCCTTCTGCAGCTCTCCCATCCAGTACTTCCTGCAGTTTTCCTTGGTCAGGAATTGGTCTTTGCTAGAAAATCCGTGATTATAGTGCCCTTTGTCCGCATTTGCCCACTGATCCTTCCTTCGCTTGTGGAACTTCTGCAGCACATGGTTCCTCATGTATTGCCTGAACTTTAGAGCCTTAGTACGGTTCTCTCCTTTGGGAGTAACTCCATTCCATAGCTTCTCGAATCGAGCTAACTTTTCGTCGAATTCGTCACTCATTTGCTTTCCTCGCCTTCCGGCCGACTTACCCCTCGTTTATCATCCTCACCCAAGCTCGAGAGGATCGGAGGTGCCTCAGAATCATCTTCTTTTTGGACGTATTCCGCTGGTGCCAGCTTCCTGTTCTTCTCTTCCTCCGATCCTTCAAAGTCCGGATCTAGAGCTAGAGACTTCAATCTCCTCTTCAACACTGGGTCGCTTTCTTTCTTCATTAGCTCTCCAGCGGCCTCCCTCAGCTCCTGGCCAGATAGGATGATCGACATTTGACCGATGCAAGCCCTCCTCATTTCGATATCCTTGTCCGAAGCACCACGCAGAATCATCTGCACAACTCTCGGGCTCTGAATATCTAGCTTCTTTAGCGCCTTAATCACCGATCCTCTGATCTGCCGGTCATTTTCGCCAATACTCGACTCTACGAGTATGGCTGCTACTCTGGGCTCTACGTCTGCTAGCAGTGTGAGGGTTTTAGACGCGTTCCTCCTCACTCTAACTTCTTCATCCTGAAGTGACCAACTAATCAGGTCCCAAGCCTCCGCACCACCCTTTGCAGTGACAGTTCTTAGGATCATAGAACCCCTGATTCTTAGATCGCTATCAGCCTCGCGAATTAGCTCGTCTAAGTGGAGGCATCCCACTTCGGGCCACTCCTTAGCTGCAAGTTTAAGCGTCTCGAAGGCATTGCTCCTGTGGCCGCTGTCGCTGTGCCGCAGCTCCCTTCTGAGCATTACCTCGCACCCAGATGGAAACATTGGGGCAACCTTTCGCAGACAATTCATCGCCTCCTCGCTAACAGCCTCTACCTCGTCCGAAAGCCTGTCGGAGAGGCAATGGAACAAGATGCCCTGCCTCCTCAAGACGAAAGAAGGCATCGATTTTAGCGCAGCAATCCTGACATCCGGAAAGTCATCTTCCAATGCCTCAACTAACGCCTCGTAGCCTTTTTCAGCATCCGATTCCGAAACCTTGTGGAGTGCCTTAATTGCATCGATCCTCCCTAGAGTAAGCTTCTTCCCATCAGACAGTACCTCGACTTTCGCCTCCTCCCCAATAGCTAACGGGATGATGTCTTCCAATGGGATGTTCTGCCATGGTCCTCGTTCTGGAGTTAGCGCTCCAATTCCCTTTCGGCCCCTATTGCTTGAGCTAGTGCGACCAATCCTCTTACCTGTTCTGGGATCCCGAGCGACGTACTCTCCGGCCATAAGTCGCATGCGGATACCGCCACCACACTTGAATCAAGCGAGTAGTTGACTAGAAAAAATCAAACATCGCCACTTCAACATGCAGTCATGCCCGATGAAATCTCGGTCCAGATTTCCAAACTTCTGAGCTCTTCTTTTGAGAATTTACCAGATTCGACGATTTCTAGATCTAATCTTGCGAGGATGTGGTCGTTGGAGTTGCAGTGGTTTTCCCCTAGCAAGGCGGCAGAGTTAGTGGACAAACTTTGTGATTCTGGGTGGCTAATCGAGGACTCAGGATCCCTCTATCCTTGCAGTGGTTCCCTTCTCCACGATCCCGAATTGGGATGGCAACCTTTCCTTTCCAGGGTTACAGAAATACCAAGCCCCCCCGACCGAGGAATTTCATATGTTCGTAGTTTTCCCGAGCCCCCGGTCGAAGATATTATCGAACATGTGGAAGAAATTAATCAGACAGAAACCCATTCCGACCTAACTACACGAATTGCCTCAAAGGTCTCCTCACTCTCTGGACTTTCTAGCTCTGAGGTAATTAGGAGGGCGGAAAGAAAAAGGAGGGCTCTAGGGCCAGTATCCATTCATATGGCGATATTATTGCTTGCTAGAGAGCAGAACTTGGAAATGCAGGACTTGATCGAGATTATCTAGTGGCCATTCCCGTTTGAACTACCTGTCCTCACCTCCGCAGCTAGAAGTCCTGGTAGTACAAGAAGTGCCAGAGTCAGAGAGAATGCGACAGATATCGAACTTACTATTCCGAAGTCTCTTATCACCGGAATCGGCGATAGTAGCAGAACCATGAAACCACAAATTGTAGTTCCTGCGGACATAAGAAGTGCCGAACCGGTACTGACGTACATGTCCCTCATGGCTGGCCAGATCGCCATTCCGCTGGATCTATTTGCCTCGAATCTCCTCCATACGTGAATTGAATAGTCGATTCCAAGACCAATGGTCAGAGCCGTGATCATTATTGTGAGGACATTCCAGTTAATCCCTAAAACTGCCATTGAACCAACTACCCAGGAACCAGCAAGCCCGACTGGGAGAATTACCAGGAGGGATTGGCCGATCCTTCTTGTCAGGGATGCGAGAACCAATAGGGAAACGGCCAGACTTATGGCAGTAGAGCTAACTATGGAGGAAATCAGGCCAGAAAGAAGATTGGATAGCGTCATTAGATCCCCAACAGCATAGGCCCTCCCTCCAGTATCTTCCGAAACTATTGAAGCCTCAGCTTTCAGATCGACCGATATCTGCTCGACCATAGCACTGCTCTGCGCTTCAACATCCACTCTCACCCTTAGGAACTTAATCGCCGAGGAATCCTCAGTAAGGCCTGCATGGTTTCCAGCGCGCTCGGACCAAGTTGTTCCTCTGAGTTGGTCCCCTACGGTATGATTGTCCATCAGGGAGGATATTGCATTCGCCAGATCTCCCTCAACAAAGGACTCTGCAGGCGCAAGGTCCTCTCCAAACAGCTCCAGGTTATGTGTGATTCCGAAAGAATCGTCCTTCTCTATTGCATCCCCAATGACTCTGTAAATGCTATCATAGGAGGCCCATTCATTGCTTGTCCCCGGCGCTTCTGTTACAACTACCCCCTCCATCCTGGTCAGGGAGTCTTCCAGATCCCCTAGGGCCTCAATAAGCTCCTTCTCGCTATCGAATGACGTCTCTCCCTCGGCAGGCTCTACGAGTATGTATACAGATTTCATCGCATTTACTTCGTAAGAATCGTATAGGTCGTTCCTTACTTCCATGATTTCCATCTCGTCTTCGGATAGGAAGTCCGTTAGCTCGAAACTTGTATCCAATCCCTGCATTGCTACTACTACCGATCCAGCAGTAATTACCGCCACCAGCAGTAGTACCAAAGGTGCATTCCCCCTCTGGAAATCAGACGCTTTCTCAGCAATTTTCTCTAGCTCTAGACCCCTTTTCTTAGATGCCCCCATCGTCCTCTCAACGAATACATGCATTGCCCCTACAGTTAGCGTGCTTGCTACGAAAGCGGACACCACCCCCAAGGCTAGAGTGGCTCCGAATGTCCTAAGTGGCGGCAATGGTGAAAGAGAATTGGCAAGAAACGCGAACACGGTGGTAATTACTGCAAGGGAAAGTGCTACTCTCAGTTCCATAAGGGCCTTTGCCCACGCTTCAGCAGAGCTACTAGAACGTTCTTTGGACCTCTCATATGCTCTCTGGAGATGTATGGAATAGTCGATTCCCAGCCCCAGTACCACTGGGGCTACTGCTACCTCCAGTATAGAGAAACGCATCCCAAGTAGGGTAATTGTTCCGTATGTCCAAACTAGGGAGGCAAGAAGTGCTATCAGTGGGGCGACCACCATCGTGGCAGATCTGAATGCTAAAGCTAAGACGAAAACTACCACTATCACTGCAAGGAGAATTAGCCAGACAAGATTTCCAAGGGTGGATTCGTTTATGTCGTTGCTTATCAGATCATCAGATATAATGCCATATTCGAGGATCGACTCCTCCTCAAGCATCCCTCTGACTTCCTTCGCAAACTCCTGCCTTTCTTCGTTATCAAGATCGCCGCTCATTTCTATTAGCCAGAGTGTGCTGCTAGCGGTCGGGGTCGGATTTCCTTGCCCAGTATCCAACCAGTCACATATCGGGGAGTAATCCAGATCACTATGCAGCATCGCCGACGAGGCGAAAGTCGCTGTTGCAATTGTGCGTTCATCACCTCCAACCGAGTCTTCACAATTCTCTCCTTCCAAAACTGACTCCAGCAAATCCTTCCAATCACTGAACTCAGAGAGATCCCCGGAGTGGTTTCTTTCCTCACGGAAACGACCGATAACCTCTGCTGTATTAATCTGTGAAGATATGAAACCACTCGAAGACTGAGATTCGGAAAAAGACTGAACCCTTTTGCTGTCAGTCGCCAGCTGTTGCAGAGCCTTCATCTCCAGCACGTTGGGAACTTGATCTTCTCCGACTGAAGGCTTCACATTGATGTACACCAGATGGGGGGAAGTTCCGATTGACCCCTCTATCCTTTCTCTAGCTTCATCTGCGTCGGTATCCGGAGCGAATGAGGCTAAATCCGTGGTGAATGCTGGAAGAGGGGTGAGCACGTAAGCTAGGAATGCAGTTAGAAAAAGACTCATCACGAGTACTGGACCAGAATACTTCTCGAACGAATCGGCTATTCTTTTGGTCATGGCATCCATGCCTGACATCGACTCCGCCAAAACCTCTCGTTGTAAAACTTAGGGGGGGATTGCGGTACTTCGGCCAGTGCTTTGCTATGCAAGCCCTCAAAAGGACCGCTCCAGTCCAGAGCCCGTCTATGCCAGTCAAAGTCTTGAAGAATGAGGGTCGTGAGTTGAGGATAAGAGTCGTCGGCGGGGGCCATACAGCCCTCCAGATGTTCCGATCCCGATTGAATGACAGGGATGATATAGAGTATGCCAACTACTTTCAGAAACACCCAGATTTGGACGATCCGGAACTATACGTCAGGACTGCTAAGGGCAAGAAAGCATCCAAGATTCTCAAAGATTTATGCTCAGAGATATCAAAAGAATTCTCTAGTATCAAACTTTGAGGAGGTGATCCCCTGAAGAGGGAGGATATTGAGGATTATCTAGGCCTTTCAAAATGGATCTTTCCTGCAGAGGGTATTGGCGGATTACTAAAGTGCAGGGTAGAAGACTTCCGAGTTGAAGAATCTTCCAAGGTACCAGCACTTGATGAGAAGGGCAGATTTACCGTCGCCAGAATAACCATGACGAACTGGGAAACCAATCGTTATCTACGCAGACTAGCTAAGGCGTGCGGGATAAACAAGAACAGGATTTTCAGTTCCGGACTAAAGGACAAAAGGGCGATCACAACCCAGGTGCTAGTGATTGACGCCCACCGAAAAAAGGTGGAACAAGTCAACATCCCAGATAGTATCATCGAGGTCTTGGGACGGACTCATCAGAAGGCTTCCATGGGGGGGCACGATGGAAATAGATTCACAATTACTGTCAGGGGGTGCTGCGATGATCAGGGAAAACCAATTGACGCAAAGGAAGCAATGCGGAGGGTCCGCCAGATTAGAGAGGGACTTTCTGAAACGATAGGCAATGACGCCTTTCCAAATTGGATAGGGCCACAGAGGTTCGGCTCTACTAGACCTGTCACTCCTAGGGTGGGCATGTCCATTTTGGAGGGTGATTTCGAGGGTGCAGTGGATAATTACCTCGGCTTGGAGTCTATTAGAGAGGACGAAGAATCACAGCTATTTCGATCCTCATGGAGGGAGTATAAAGACCCTGCAGAATCTCTCAAATTGGCACCAGAGAGGTTGGGATACGAGATCTCAATGCTCGAGCATCTTCTGAAAAAACCTGACGATTTCTTGGGGGCATTTAAGACGCTTCCCAATTCTCTGCAGCTTCTAATGGTGCATTCAGTTCAGTCGTTAGCATTTAACCACTCACTATCTGAGAGAATAGACTCTGGTTTGTCACTCATAGAGCCATCGGAGGGAGACTTAGTCGCTCCAATACTGGCCAATGGTAGGATCGATGTAGGAAAGATGGCCATGGTTAGCCCAAGCAACCTACAAAG
>JAYZLO010000098.1:0-3725 GCA_036154175.1 Thermoplasmatota archaeon
CCACCCAAAGGCTGAATGCAACCACCGCCAGGTATGTGATTCCTCCAGTGAGGTCGTAGAACCTCTCCGTTTGGACGATGGAGGCAGGAATCCAAGCCGTCCATTGAACTCCAAAGATGATGATTGCACACCAGACCACCGAAGGCAGCCCTCTGAAACTGGATGAGTTTGCATCCACAGCACTCAGAACTAAGACGACAGTGAGTAGCGTTACCATGAGCACTATTCCGGTCAACCGGAAATCGCCCCTGCTAGCACGCATGGATTAGTGGAGCGGAGATTCACAAATAAGGTGGTGTCTGACTGCTCCAAAAACACCTTATATGATTCATCCCAACTAATCGCACATGGAAACACCCCCATCTATGGAAATATCCCCCTCGGGAACAAGAAACAAGGATGAACCGATGTATCGGGATATCGAGGCTAAATCACTCAATGGATTCGTCGGACTAGGAATACATCTACTACTACTCCCCATACTGAACATAATCCTGGCAGCAGGCGGAGTAACTGGAATCTTGCTGATAATCACTGGGCCCCTATGGCTCTTGATGTGGAATAGCTACGTGATCGTCAATCCCAACGAGGCGGTCGCTGTTCAGTTCTTCGGAAAGTATGTATCAACGCTCAAGCAAGAGGGTTTTCGATTCTTCATCAATCCGCTCTACAGCAAGAATAGGGTCTCAATGAGAATAAACAACTTCGAGTCAAACAAACTGAAGGTCAACGACGTCAACGCTAATCCCATAGACATCGCTGCTGTGGTCGTCTGGAGGGTTTACGATGCAGCCGAGGCCCTATTCGAGGTCGAGAACTACGACCACTATGTGCAAATCCAAAGCGAGGCAGCCCTACGTGCAATGGCAACCAAGTACCCCTACGATGCAATAGAGGAGAAGGACATCGGTGGGACCACACTCTCAAGCCATCAGGACATAGTAGCTGAGGAGCTGCAGACGTCCGTAGAGTCTCGCCTAGCACGCGCAGGCATCGAAGTCTTGGAGGCGAGGATCAGCTACCTGGCATACTCGACAGAGATTGCTCAGGCCATGCTGCGACGTCAACAGGCCTCTGCAGTGGTCGCTGCACGTCGTGAGATAGTGGACGGAGCCGTCGGGATGGTAGAGCTTGCTCTGGAACAGCTCAGCGAGAAGGACATCATTGAACTCGATGAGGAAAAGAAGGCTACGATGGTAAGCAATCTCCTAGTCGTGCTGTGTTCCGAGACGGATACAACGCCCGTGGTCAATACTGGATCGCTGTGAACTTGGTGCCTTCTAGTCCAAGCAACCCGCTAACATTACTGGGCAACGTTTGCTTTGGGGGGGCTCGCATACCTTAGTGCATCACTCACGCCAGGAAGGCCGAGAAGCTCATTACGCTGATAGCGATACCAGCGTATGACCCAATCAACATTGTCAAAATCATTCTAATCATAAATTATCCCATGGACGTATGGGTTATCAAGGCGTGTTTCCTGGATTGGGCATAATTCACGATAGATTTCCCATCCAAGACGAGATTTCATCTAGACACCTGTCCGGACATTCGAAGTGAGGCGTATGACCTGTATCCGGCAGTACAACCATGGTGGAGTTGGGTAACTGAGAATCATACCAAGTTCCCATACTTTCTGGGCAAATCGAATCTTCTTTCCCCCAAATCAACAGGGTATCAGTGGCGATCCCCCTGATCTCTGCCGGAATGAAATCCTCCCATTTATTTGCATATTCTTGGAACATTGCATCCATATTGCCCGGATATATCGAGAAATCCCACATGCGATCTACTTCCGCGTCTGTAATTGATGACTCATCGAACACCATACCTTGAAGGGAGCTTTTTGCCATATTTCTGGACCAAATGCGTTTTATCAGAAAACGCCCAAGTGGATTTTTCATGAGTCTGAGCGCCATGGGTGGTGAACCCTCTTTCTTACGTGGCGCTCCGCTTGCAGAAAGAAGTACCAGACCATTGACTCTCTCTGGGTTCCCCATTGCGTATCTGACTGAGATTCGCCCTCCCATGGAGTGCCCAACCAAAACAAAACTATGGATTCCGAGGTGGTCGATTAGCATGGATAGATCCGAAACATAGTCCTCGATCCTGTATTGGTTGTCTGGTGCTGGACCGGTCAAACCATGCCTGCGCAAATCAAATCTGATCACTCTGAAACTCCGAATTAGTTGTTTCACGAGGCGATTCCATGTGTGCAAATCCTCACTGTGTCCATGTACAAATACAATCGGGGGAGCATCAGAGTCCCCCTCATCTCGGAGGTGGACGTTGACTCCATTTGATAATGTGATAAACTGTGATGGATGTGAGCCGTATTTCGCTCTCAGCCCACTTATGTCCCCTTTCTGCGGACCGAAGATGAGTGATCTAATGCCCCCCATTTGCCCCTTCATGGATTGATATGATTTCAAAATATTCCATATTCTTTCTGAAACATAGCTTAGGGAATGTAATGAAGGAAAATGATGAGTATATTTGAAAAAATTCTGTACATCTGATGATACATATGGAACCATATCTCCTTTGCGTAATGTTTTGGGCTTTGTTATATGTTCTGGCACGTTTCCTCGGTGAGGATGATATTGCTGAGGCAACTGCTCTCGGTGACCAGGATATTTCTGAGAATAATGAATCTCCGAATTGGCCATTGGTTCTGTTATTGGCTCTTAGTATAGCGATCATCTTTTTCGCATTTTATTACATGGTGGTGGATGCTGGCGAAATCTGTATTGGCTTTGGGCAGACTTGTTCCTGAACTTGCTGAATAAATCGATAGGGATCACGGCTCAACCAGAGTATTGATGGGTGCGTGAAGGGTGGCGAATACTCTGTAGTGGAAGACTCAGAGAAGTGATGCTCCCTTCGCTGTTGACCTAACTTCCAAATCGGTAATAGTAGGGCCTCCCCCGTCTGGCTCAATTCTGAACGACATAGTTTCTCCTGAAGCTCCTGCACAGCCCTCAAACTCTACAATAAATTCGAAATTTTCTCCAGCAGTTACATTACGTTCTTCCGATAAGTATACTGAATCTGTATTGATTGAATTACCGTCTCTTTCGCAGGTTAGCCAATATTGAATTGTATTCAAGGCAGTATCTTGTGAGCCTGTCGCAAGTCTTCCGATAAACTCAGCAGACGTAACTTTATCTTCACTAGAGGAATTTTCTACCATTGCCTCAATGACATTGACTTTAGCAGTAATTTGGCTTGTATTGTCGGAGGCGTTATTCTCATCATCGCCGTCTGAGGTGCATCCTGCAAGGGGGGCAAGTAAAATTGTTGTAATCATTAGAAGATCCACGGCACGCATGCATGTTCTTATGTTGATTTGGTGATAAACATTGACCCGATCTAACGGTGAGCCCATGCGCATATCCCCGTTCCCAAGGGTAGGGAAAGCGATGCGGGCGTCAATTAGGGGTTACACCTGCCCCTTGGATACAGTATAGGCTTCACCAGTGGGCAAATTATGACACGTGCTAAGCATACCGACTTGGTTATTCGAATAGCGTTCGCTCTGGAAAATCGTGCTTATGCATAGGGTATTTCGTCTGTAAGTCGAGTTCGAGAATTTCACATAGTTGTCTAATCTGCTTCTTGCTCCCCGGTATCATGTGTACCACTGAATTTGCCACAATAGCGTAATTTGTCGAGGTGCTTTCATTGCCCTCCGAGGTTTTGCTCTTAGAATACCAGCGGTGGAC
>JAYZLO010000099.1:0-19469 GCA_036154175.1 Thermoplasmatota archaeon
GTTGCGTCTGAGAATTTTTGATGATAGGATGATGAAGATGCAAAGGACTGGGCTACTTTCATTCTATATGAGGTCATTTGGTGAAGAAGCAGTAGCAATTGCCCAAACAATGGCTCTTGAAGAGCAGGACTGGATTTTCCCTAGCTACAGACAACCTGGAGCTCAATTCGTCAGAGGAAGAGACATGGTTAGTATGATCTGCCATTGTATTGGTAATGAGGAGGATAACATCAAGGGCAGGCAAATGCCGGTTCATTACTCCTTCAGAGAAGGGCGTTTCATTTCTGTATCAAGTCCGGTAGGGACACAATTTAGTCAAGCTGTGGGAGTTTCATTAGCCTCGCAGCATAAGGGTCTTGACGAGGTTACGATTACTTGGATTGGGGATGGCGCTAGTGCCGAAGGAGACTACCACTACGCCCTTAATTTCGCTAGCGTCTACAATGCTCCAGTTATCCTGAATCTTGTAAATAACCAATGGGCAATCTCAACCCATGCTAACTTCGCTACCGGAACAGGCAACTTTGCTACCAGAGGCTTGCCCTATGGGATTGCATCGATCAGAGTGGACGGAAATGATTTCCTTGCCCTATACTCCGTTACGAAATGGGCTAGGGAGAGGGCAGCTGCTTCCTCGGGACCTACTCACATTGAAGTGCTAACTTACAGAGCTGGAGCGCATAGCAGTAGTGATGATCCTAGCAGATATCGGCCGAAAGACGAGCATGCCAAATGGCCAGGCGGGGATCCTGTGGAGAGATTGAAGAAACACCTGGTCAACATTGGCGAATGGAGTGAGGAGGAGCATACAGAGCTCATCCAAAAAATAGACTTCGAAGTTGTTAATGCGTACAAAGAGGCAGTAAAATTCGGAGACCTCGCCAATGGCCCTTATCCTTCTGCTGAAACAATATTCACAGAGGTCTACGAAGAGATGCCTTGGCATCTGAAAGAGCAGCATGATGAGTTGATGGGGGAGTAGATTTGGCTAACATGAATATGATTCAATCCCTAAATAGTGCTCTAGATATAATGCTAAAGAACGACAAGGATGTGGTAATATTTGGAGAAGATGTGGGTTACTTTGGAGGGGTCTTCAGAACAACTGACGGACTTCAGGAAAAGCATGGCAAACATAGAATATTCGACTCACCTCTTTCCGAAGGAGGGATAGCTGCTACCGCATTCGGAATGGGAATTAACGGGCTTAGGCCAGTAGTTGAGATTCAATTCGCTGATTACATCTTCCCTGCCTATGACCAGATAGTAAATGAAATGGCCAAGGTAAGGCACAGGTCCGGTGGAGAATACTGGTGCCCAGTAACTCTGAGAACTCCTGCGGGCGGAGGCATCAGAGGTGGACACCATCATTCTCAATCCCCAGAATCTCAGTTCACACACACACCTGGCCTCAAGGTAGTATATTGCTCAACACCATACAATGCAAAGGGACTGTTGATTAGTTCAATAGAGAGTAACGACCCGGTAGTTTTCTTTGAACCGAAAAGATGCTACAGAGGACCTTTCTATGGTGACCCTCACAATGTTCCAACGTGGTCTGATCATCCGGAGGCAGAAGTTCCTGAAGGACACTACAGCATCCCCATAGGCCAGGCAAGATTGGCTATGGAAGGGGATGACTGTACTGTAATTTCCTGGGGAGCTATGGTCCATGTTTGTCAACAAGGGATAATGGAGAGTGGCATTTCTTGTGACTTAATAGATCTGCAATCACTTGTTCCTTGGGACAAAGAAGTAGTCGTAGAATCGATAAAGAAGACAGGTCGCTGTGTGATTGTTCACGAAGCACCAAAAACTAGCGGTTTCGGGGCTGAAATGGCTGCTTCTGTTCAGGAAAGGTGCTTCTACCACTTGGAGGCCCCTATAGAAAGGGTTACTGGCTGGGACACACCATTCCCCCATACTACTGAATGGGATTACATGCCCGGACCAACTAGAATAGCCGACGCGATATCAAAAACTCAGGAGGATTAACATGGGAAATTTTGTATTCAAACTTCCAGATATTGGAGAAGGAGTTGTCGAAGGGGAAATTGTACAATGGCATGTCTCAGTAGGCGATACAGTCGCAGAAGACGACCCAATTGTTGATGTTATGACGGATAAAGCGACTGTTACTATACCCTCGCCGGTTAGTGGGACTATACACTCTCTCAGTGGAGGAGTTGGAGATATGATCGCTGTAGGTTCGACCCTTCTTGAGATAAACTCAGAGGGATCTGAAACTATTGACTCGATGGAAAATGAATCAGAGGAAAAAGAGCCAGAGTTGGGAGATGTGAGTGATTCGGAGGGAGTTACATCATCCCCTCCCACTGAAGAGTATGTTCCTGAAGAGGCTCCTTTACCAGAAATAAAGATCCCCCCTAAGAAGCCCGTTGCTCCGGCGCCAGTGAAAAAAACCAGTACCAGAATTCTTGCAAGTCCAGCAGTGAGGAAAAGGGCGAGAGAGAGTGAGGTTAGCCTTTCAGAAGTTAGAGGCTCGGGCCCTGCAGGAAGGATTAGGCATGCGGATTTGGATGCCTACATAGCGGCTGGAGGTACTGTCTCAGGGGCACCGCCTGCATCATACTCCACGAAGAGAACCGAAGTTTCTCAAGTCAAGGTCGTAGGACTAAGGAGAAAGATTGCCGAACAGATGACTCTGAGTAAGTCGAGAATACCCCACTTTTCATACTTCGAGGAAGTGGATATAACGGAGCTAGAATCATTAAGAGGGGCCCTCAATACATCTAGAGATGATTCTCAGCCCAAGTTAACTTATCTCCCTTTCATCATGTTAGCCCTCTCTAAGATTATGCCGGAACATCCAGAGTGTAATGCCCTCTACGATGATGAAGAAGGAGTAGTAAATAGACATGGAGCAGTCAACTTAGGTATAGCGACCCAGACGGAAAGAGGACTGTATGTTCCTGTGGTAAAGAATGTGGAGACTATGGATATTTGGAGAGCAGCCTCTGAGATGCAAAGA
Source organism: Thermoplasmatota archaeon (assembly GCA_036154175.1). GTDB lineage: Archaea > Thermoplasmatota > Poseidoniia > Poseidoniales > Thalassarchaeaceae > UBA36. The sequence goes on from JAYZLO010000099.1 coordinate 2,993, forward strand.
GTAGCTGGTGCTGCGAGAGACGGTAGTGCGAGCTTGGATGAATTGTCGGGATCCACTTTCACCATCACAAGTTTGGGCAGGGAAGGAGGTTTGGGGGCAACTCCCATAATAAATCACCCAGAAGTATCGATTTTGGGAGTTCACAAAGCTAGGGAGATGCCTGTGGTGAGAAATGGGCAAATTGTAGTAAGGAGGATCATGAATCTGTCGAGTGCTTTCGATCATAGAGTTGTGGATGGAGCCGACGGTGCTGCTCTGATTCAGCACCTGAGAAGGATGCTCGAGAATCCTGCACTCATTTTCATGTGAGGGGGAGAAATTGTCAGATACAAAGAAATGTCAGGTTTTGGTTGTTGGGGCTGGCCCTGGAGGTTATGTTGCAGCGATAAGAGCGGCACAACTAGGCCTCTCTACGATAATAGTGGAAGGGGATAAGGCCGGAGGGACATGTCTGATCAGGGGTTGTATACCAAGCAAAGCTATCATCCATGCGGCGGATAGATTCGAATCTATGAGACAACATTCTTCAGAAGGGGGACATATGGGAATTTCCATAGCGTCTGAGCCAGAATTGAATATGGGGGAGTTAGTTTCCTGGAAAAATGACATAGTTACTAGACTTAACAAAGGAGTGGAGAGTCTTCTGAAGCAAGCTGGGGCAGAGTTAGTACGAGGATGGGCGAGCTTTGATGGCCCCAAGACTTGTGATGTTTCTTCAGAAGAAGGGAAAATCAGAATTGAAGCGGAAAATGTAATTCTAGCAACCGGATCAAGTCACATAGATCTGCCATTTATGCCATGTGATGAGGAATTTATTCTTTCCTCAACGGGAGCTTTAGAGCTTAGCAAATTACCAAAAAGCATAGCAATAGTTGGAGGAGGTTATATCGGACTAGAATTAGGCTGTGCGATGGCCAAATTAGGATCGGATGTTACAGTGATAGAAGGTATGGATTCAATTCTTGCCATAATGGACAAGGAGATTAGGAGGCCTTTGGAAATTTGGCTGAAAAGACATGGGGTGGAGGTCCACACCAATGCTCTGGCAAGGGGATCTGAAATCAAAGGAAGTGGTGCATCAAGAAAGGTTGAGTTGACCTTTGAGAAGGACGGGTCAGAGCACAAATTGAAGGTAGACAAAATTTTTGTTACCGTTGGAAGAAGACCGAACACCAAAGGTTGGGGCCTTGAAAATACAGGAGTCAGGATGGATGGCTCTGGAAGGTTCATCAGGACTGACAGGAAGTGTAGGACTTCGGTACCCGGCGTTTATGCTATTGGAGATGTATCGGGAGAACCAATGCTAGCCCACAAGGCTAGTGCAGAAGGAGAGATGGTCGCTGAGATAATTGCTGGAAATAAGAGAGAATTCGATAAGATAGCGATTCCGGCTATAGTTTTCACAGAGCCCGAGATCGTTTCTGTCGGCCTGACTCCAGAAGAGGCGGAGGAAATAGGAGAGGAGATAATTGTAGGAAAATTCCCTCTTGCGGCAAATGGAAGGGCGCTAAGTATTGAAGCCGAAAAAACGGGTGGATTCATCCGAGTAACCGCAAGAAAGTCCGATAATGTAATTTTAGGAGTTCAGGCTGTTGGCAGCCATATTGCAGAATTGCATGGAGAATTCGTTCTAGCCTTAGAAATGGGATCCCTGCTGGAAGACGTTGCAGGAACGGTTCACGCCCACCCTACAATGTCAGAGGCATTTCACGAGAGCGTGCTGAAAACACTTGGTCATGCCATACATATCAGCTGAGGTGTTCGATGACTGAAATCAGGATTCTACGATGTGGCAAGGTCCAGTATAAGGAAATGAGTGACCTGATGAAGAATTTGCAGAGAAAGAGGATAGAGGACTTAATAGATGACACCGTACTATTTGTTGAACATCCAGAAATAGTAACTATTGGCCCAAAGGCGAATAGAGACCAAGTTGTTGTGGATGGTTATCCCACTTGTCTCACTGACAGAGGCGGAGGAGTGACTTGGCATGGCCCAGGGCAATTGGTAATTTATCCCATAATTAAATGGAAGTTATCTGAACAAAATGTTAGGGGTATCATCAGTATACTCGAGGATTGGGCCATCGCCGCCCTAGAGTTATGTGGAGTATTGGCTTACAAGAGTTCTGAAATGCAGGGCGCATGGGTTGATGGGCACAAGGTTTGTTCCATTGGGTTGTCATTTTTGCACTGGGTGAGTCGGCATGGGATGTCCATAAACATAGCAACACCAGAAAATAGGGTCGAGAATCTTGAGGGTTGTGGAATAAAGGCTGGATTGCATACTAGTCTTTCCCGATTAGGGTACTCTGAAGACCCGTTTGGCGCACCTATCGATTCATTAAGGGTTCAAGAGAGTCTAATTTACACTTGTGAAAAATTCCTCGGGAGGAAGCCCACAATAGATATGGAATGGTCAGGAGTAGTTTCTCAATGAATAGACCTAGAAAGGGGGAACTAGCCAAATATTGGTCTCTGAATCCCGATACGGTCTTTCTTAATCATGGCTCATTTGGTGCTACTCCCACCTCCATTCTTGATGAGCAAACAAAAATCAGGAGGCACATTGAAAAAGATCCGGTTCGATTCTTCGAAAGAGATTACATTCCCCTGATGAAGGAAAGTAGGGAGTCTCTGGCTGAGTTCCTCAATGCTGAAGTTAATGGCATGACGTTCGTTAAGAATGCCACAGAGGGAGTAAATACAGTTCTGAGAAGTATTGAGTTGGAAGCAGGGGACGAGGTAATCGTTCCCAACCATAGCTACCAGGCATGCTGGAATGCCGTTGACTTCGTAACTGAACGATCGGGTGCAAAAACTGTTGTTGTGGAAATACCATTTAGACTAGAATCTGAGGAAGAAATAATCGATCTCATTCTAAACAGTGTGACAGATAGAACTGTACTTGCACTGATTGATACTGTAACTAGTCCGACTGGATTGAGGATGCCATTTGAGAAGTTGGTGTCGGAGTTACAGGAGAAAGAAGTTGATGTTCTTCTGGATGCTGCTCATGGACCGGGGATCGTACCACTAGACCTAGCTTCCTTAGATGTCGCTTATTGCACTGGAAACTGCCATAAATGGATTTGTACGCCAAAGGGGTCAGCATTCCTGCACATTAGAGAGGACAGAAAGAGCAGAGTTCGTCCGCTCGTCATAGGCCATGGAGCAAGTCTAGAGGGTACTGACCAAGAGAGGTTCGAATTTGAGTTCGGATGGTCCGGAACACAGGACCCATCACCTTGGCTTTGCATCCCCAAGGCAATTGATCATATTGGGAAAATGGTAGATGGTGGATGGCCAGAAATTATACGCTTGAATAGAGATCTTGTTCTCAGAGGAAGAGAGGTGATTTGTGAAGCGCTCGGTACCAAGCCTCCGGTTCCAGAGTCAATGGTGGCATCAATAGCATCGGTTGAGATGCCAGAAGGAGGCGAAGTGGGCGTAATGACGATGGAAGGAGATCCTTTTCATAACTTTCTTCTCGACGAGTATGGAATCCAGGTTCCAGTTTTCCCATGGATTCACCATGGGGTTCGTTACATTAGAATCTCAGCTCAGCTATACAACCATTTTGATGAATATTTGTTCCTCGCTGAGGCATTGAGGAAAGACAATTGAGGGATGGAACCATTCAAGGAGGGGTGTGTTGCCCCGCAATCATGCCAGAAGCGGTAGTTGCTCTATCAGGGGCATCGGGTGCAAGATATGGAGTCCGTTTGGTGGATGCACTACTCGAACACGATTGGAAGGTGAACCTCATAGTAACCGGTGCTGGAGCTATAAATCTAGATTTGGAATGTGGAATTTCGCCTGAAGAGCTAGCTGATAGGGAAGGCGTTACACTTGAAGAAAATAGGAATCTAGCTGCAAGATCGGCTTCCGGATCAGCAAGGTTTGACGCATACATCATATGTCCAGCAAGTGGGACAACTATAGGAAAAATTTCTTCTGGGATAAGCGATAATCTTGCAACTAGAAGCGCTTTAGTAGCTATGAAAGAAAGGAGGAAGCTGATTATTGTACCGAGGGAGGCCCCATACTCGACACCTCACCTAAGGGCAATGTCAAAACTTTCCGAATGGGGGGTAGTGGTACTTCCAGCTAGCCCCGGGTTTTATCATTCTCCGCAGAGTATTGAAGACTTAGTTGACTTTGTTGTTGCTAGGATATTGGATCAGCTTGACATAGAGCATTCTCTTGGAAAGAGATGGACCGGCGAGGAAGTTTAGGTTTTGAACCGATGCTGAAATGATTCCAATTTGGAATGGGTTCAATAGGGGCTCTAACTACTGAGTCAATTAACATGAATGAATGGAGCTCCAAGACTGTGGATCAGTTGAAGGAGGAGCTTCGATCCAGAGGAATGTCAGTGAGTGGAAAGAAGGCGGACTTAGTATTCAGATTGAATGAGTTATCTGGAGCAGAAGGTGTTGTCGAGGCGGAGATAGCTGGAATGGCACATGAAGAGGCATCCAGTACTGATTCGGATAGGGTTTTGCTCTCGATAAGAGAAAGAGTTAGGGCTAAATTTTCCGCTTACATTCTGGTTTTGATAATAATTACCGGTTTTACAGGAGGAGGATTAGTTTTGGGACCAGATTTAGTGAATTGGATTAAGGGCGAGGAGGATTACGAGTTAATCGAATTCGATCAGAATCAGACAAGGGCATATGCGGAAGGTCTGGTCAATTTGGGGCATCCAGTATGGGGCGGGAGACTTTCTGGAACCGTAGAAGAGGAGAATGCCGCGCAGTCGATAAAAACAAATTTCTCTAATAGCGGCTTACCTTCTACGATAGAAGAATTCGAGATTCCTGTATATTACATGGGTAATCAGTTTGATTTGATGATTTGCCAGCCAGGCAATATTGGTGGACTGATAGGTGGACCAACGCCATGCTCTGCAGCAGATTTGAATAGGGACGAGACTGATTTTATTCATACCATAGATTACGTAGTTCAAGGATATAGCGGGAGTGTAAACATTCCTGCTAGCAGTAATACCCAAGTTATTGATCTCGGAATTGGCAATGAGTCAGAAAACTGGGAGTCTGCAGCCAATAGCGTTGGAATAGTGTGGCTATTAGATGGAGAGGGGCAAGAGCCCGGTACGGAGAGCAATACCGTACTGATGAAGAGGGCACAAGAAAACAGCCTCAGAGGTTTGATCACGATTAATGCTAGACAGAATTGTGATGACTTAGTTTCAGGTGATTGCGTGCCTTATTCTAAGTCTCTTGATATCACGCAATTTGACGAGAAGCCCTACAATATCGGTTTTGTCATGGTATCAAGAAGCGTAGGAGAGTCGATTCTCGAAGAAGTAGTTAATGGTGCTGGAATGTTGCAGTTTCAAGTTGATGTGGACAATCAAGATGAAGGTCAAATTCACGTTGTGTGCGGAATAATTCAGGGGGAGACTGAGGAATTGATAGTGATAGGGGCCCATCATGATACTGTGTATAATGGGCAAGGAGCGATCGACAATACTGCTGGCACGGCGACAGTGCAGGAAATGGCACGTCAGATTGCATTATTCGAATCTGAGGCTGGAGCTCCCAAGATGACGATTTATTTCTGCACCTGGGGAGGTGAAGAAGGAGGTTTGTGGGGATCAAAGGAGTGGGTGGATAAGCATAGGGAGAACCTGGCGGAGAATCTCAGATTATACATCAACCTAGATATGAACCATGTAGACGCAGAGAGGAATGGCGGAGTCACCCTACAGGGAAATAGCCCGACTGACGTTCGCCATATCAAAGGCTTAGTAGAGGAGTTCTCCAAAACTCATCCAGAGCTCTATCAAAAGTATGGCATTACTGTTAGGGAGCTGGAGTCCGTGCAGATGCCGGATAATTCTGATCATGCCCCATTCGTATACGATATTTATCAAGATGAAGGGGAGTTCGGGCTTGCGATGCTGTGCTATGGTTCTGGCTCTTCTGAATACCACACATACTTGGACAATATGGACAGGTTCAACGAAGAAAGCTTGGCGGTATCTGGGATTTTATACGGATCTTTAGTTCGGCACTTGGCTTGGGGCTAAGCAGCGCAGAAAGAGACGATTTCGTCGTAATCCGGTTCAATCCCGGGGTTTTCGGCTGTCCACCGATACTGAACAGTGCCTTGGCTATCGATAATTATGACTGCACGATTTGCACTCACGTAGCCATCGAGACCACCCAGCCCTACAAATTTAGCGTCATATAACTCCACAACTTCTCTATCCAGATCTGATAGTAACTCAAAATCTAGATTGTACCTTCTTGCAAACTCTGCATTTGCCCAAGGGGAGTCTACGCTGATTCCAATTACTGTAGCATTGCAATCACTCAGATTAGCAAGGTTTTCTTGAAATGAGCACATCTCTTTGTCGCAGACGCCTGTGAATGCTCCCGGATAGAATGCTAAAACCACAGTCTTTCCGCGATGATTTGAGAGTGTTATTGCTTCTTTAGTGGTGTTCTTCAGTGTAAAATCGGGAGCCTTGTCTCCTACTTCGACCATGGATGTGGCGGGAGGTTGCATATTTTGAACATGCCTAGATTCACATCCTCTCTGGAGCTATGATGCCCATGACTCCCAAGCCGAGTTGTAGCTCCCTAGCTGTTATATCGCAAAGGGCGAGTCTTCTTCTGACAATCACGTCGTCCTCCTCGTTGAGTATACTACAATTTTCGTAAAATGAAGCGAAGGAAGACGCTATGGAATGCAGATGTTTGCATAACTTATGCGGGCTGAAAGTAGAGGCAGAGTCATCTAGAATCGAAGGAAATTCTACGAGTCTGCGTGCAAGTGTCAACTCCTCTTTAGTCGGGGGACTGGATTCTTCTTCTATAAGAGAACCGAAGTTTTCTCTCAGAGATTCTCTATCACCTCCCCATTTTCTGAATATACTACATATTCTTGCATGAGCATATTGAAGATAAGGAGCAGTGTTGCCCTCGAAAGATAGCATCCTCTCCCAATCAAATACGTAATCCTTGGTCCGCTCGGTAGAGAGATCTGCGTATTTAATGGCGCCAATACCTACGGCTCGTGCAACGTCATACCTCTCTTGTCCTTGGAGGTTTGGATTCTTTTCGTCGATCGTCTGCTCTGCACGCCTAATTGCTTCTTCGAGAAGATCATGGAGCTTGATCACCTCTCCCTCTCTACTCTTCAAAACCTTGCCATCAGTATCCAAAACTGATCCAAAGTTTACGTGTACAGCTTGGTGATCATCACTCATGAATCCAGCTTTCTTTGCTACTTGGAACACCATCTCGAAGTGCTGTTTCTGAGGAGTACCAACGACATAGAGGAACCCATCGCATCTGAGCCTCTCTACCCTATCGATAATACAAGCTAAATCTGAGGTACTGTAGTTATATCCGCCATCTGCCTTTCTTATTATCATTGGAAGGGGCTCACCATCTCGATTAACCCAACCCCCGGGGAACACGACATCGGCCCCTTCGCTCTCCTCAAGAATTCCCGCATCTCTGAGCCTCTCAATTACCTCTGGGAGTAAGTCCTGGTATCTTGACTCTCCCATTATGTCCTCGTCAGTCAGCAATACCCCGAGCATCGAGTAAACTTCGTTGAAATATCTCATCGATTCGTCTACTAGAATTCTCCATAGCCTTAGAGTCTCTTCATGACCTCCCTGAAGAAGTACTACTCGGCTCCTGGAACGACTAGCAAACCCGTCATCTGAAACGAACTTAGATCTAGCCTGCTTGTAGAAGGAATCAAGGTCTCCCACACCGAGCTCAGTTGCAGCTCGATCCTCGCCCAAATCTAGCAGGTGCTCAATTAACATCCCGAATGGTGTTCCCCAGTCCCCAACATGATTCTCACGAATAGCCCTATGGCCCTTGAATTCTAACATCCTGACTATCGAATCCCCTATGACTGTGGATCGAAGATGCCCCACATGCATCTCCTTTGCAACATTTGGAGCAGAGTAGTCCACAGCGAAGATTTTCCCCTCGTCGAGTCCTACGCCTAGACGTGTATCTAGCAGTAGCTGTGAAATTCTCCTAGAAATCCATTCTGGCTTGGCACTGATGTTAACGAATCCGCTTATTGAAGAAACTGTGGCGAACGATTCTAAATCTTGGAAAACTAGTTCGGTAATCTGTTTGGCTATTTCTCCAGGAGGCTTTCTAAGAATTCCGGCTAGAGAGTGACATGGTAGTGCTACGTCACCATGATCCTCCACAGTTGACTTACCAAAAAGGGGCTCCCATGTAGTGTCTGGAATTTCTAGCTTTTTCATAGCCTTTGAAAATACTGGTTTCAGATCGTCAATCAGTTCCCTAATTATAATCACCTCATGAAATTGGATACCTCAAAAGCGCTGCAATACCTCCGAATGCAGAACTGAGGGTCGCACCTTCCTCGGTATCAAGAGAGATTAGTCTTACTTGAGCTGAAGTGTGTCCGGCCAACAGTGACAAATTATCTATTAGATCCATTGATTTTTCTTCATCCTCGTATACTTGGTCTGAGTCACAAACAGGGCATTTACCATTTTCTGGGGTCTTGAGCTGGGTTTTCTCCCATACTTCCTTACAATCCTTGCAATAAAAAGAGGTTCTTCTTTGGTTTAGCGATTCGGACAGAAGCAGGGTTGAGACAGCTCCCTGATCCAAAGCTGAGCGAATCATAATCTCGCCATATGTTGCTTTAGGGTTTGATTTCATAACTTCTTGGAGAAATTGATCGACTAAGGTTCTCTCGACATCAAGTTCTATCTGATCCATCGTTGAACCTGCTCTCTGGATTAACTCCCTTAGTCCGCTCTCGTTTGAATAGCCGACATCAAAATATGGCTCGGCTATCAATTTCTTAATTTCGTGATGGAAGTAGTCGTTTTTAACTACGAAGTCCTTGGTCGCACCGGGACCACCAATAATTACTCCCTTCAAATCCTTAATGATGGGGAGCCAGTAGTTTGAGGCTCGCTCTGAAGCTTTTTTGAAGAAATTGTGGGCTGCTTCCTCAATCAGTCTTTCAAACCGCTGGGCAGATTGGCCCCCCCTACCATGCTTTGAGGGAACTAAGGATGTAATGTGCTCTTGGCAGTGAAGCCTCTTTCCAGAAGCAAGACCGTATGCAGCTTCGGACCTATCGATAACGAATAAGCCATAAGATGTTCTATCTATCATCATCTCTTCTAATTGACTGATCTCAAAGGTTGAGTCGCATCTATATCTGAAAGAAGAGAAAGGCTCGGGCGGGTCATCTATGACAGTTGAAATCAACCTCGTCTTGTTATTTCCCACAATGACGTGACCTACAAAAATGGCAATCCCGCAATCTCCCGGGGTCTTGTATCTATTAAGCGAAGAGATTGCGGATTCAATAGCATCCGATACATGTTTTCGTGTCGACTTTGACTTGATATTAGCGGCTTGACCAGACTCTTGTCCTAGGTGTTGCCTCACATCGCTAATCATCCTATCCGGCGGTATAACAACTGAAACTAGCTCGGTCCCCATCCCCTTCATTTCTGATAGTTCCCGTATGACCTTTTTTAGTCGCAGTCTTCGCTGCTGCTGTGCGAGTTCGTCTGAAATACGTCTCCCTCCGTGAAATGCCACCATGGGCGGCATTTCAACCCTTCAGCTCCAATGAAGCATACTTATTGAAAGGCAGGGTACCTATCTCAGTACGATGGAGACGCTGGTAGTTGCTCTTGGAGGAAGCCTTCTACGTCCTGAAGTCGAGGATAGGCACGAGTGGCTATTGGACATGGTGTCAATCATAAAATCGAGAGTGTTGGCCGGCGATAAAATAGGATTAGTTTTGGGAGGTGGAGCACCAGCTAGGGAAGGAATAGAGCTCGTCAGGCATGTTGTTGACGACGTAGCTAAACTCGACAGGATAGGGATTGCTGCTACACGCCTTAATGCCACGATTTTCAGGGAGGCACTCTCATCCCAGGGAATTAGCATTTCCAAAATAATTCCTGAAACTGTGGATCGGGCAGTAAAAGAGCTTGAAGAATGTGGATTGGTAGTGATGGGTGGAACCGAGCCCGGACATACTACGGATGCGGTGGCAATTAGTCTTGCAATAGAGTCTGGGGCCAGAAAATGCATTATAGCAACTAATGTTTCCAAGGTTTTTGCCGAGGATCCTAAGGAAAATCCGGATTCTGCATCGTTCGACATACTAACTTTGACCGAGCTGCAGAAGATAGTTGGGAAGCCAAAGCACTCAGGAGCAGGAAAATCACAGGTTGTAGATCCTATTGGTGTGGGTGAGGCCTTGAAACATAATGTCGATCTTGATATCCTTGATGGGAGGGATACAGACAAGATCCTTAGGTCCCTACAAGGAGAAGAGTTTGGAGGAACTATGGTGAGGGGGAAATGAGTAGTCGGAAGGAAACTATCCTAAAGGCAGCCAAGAGGACTGCGAAGCAGGCACATGCTGCTGCTTCAAAGAAGGTCCAGAAATCACGAGTTTCTGTTGGCATTGATTCCCATCGGCATTGTTCTGTGTGTTGGAAGCCAATTCCTCTTGATAGTGAGCCGGCGATTTGTTCGAGTGTAGAATGTTCAACTATATTCGAAAGAAGAGAAAAGTCAAGGCGGAGATTTTCATTTGTAATGTATCTAGGAATAGCAATTTTTGTAGGAATGCTTGGAATTCAAATTTTCATAGGGGCGACAGGTTAGTTTTGGAATGGGGCAGTTAAATGATGGTAAGGCTTCTTTCAATTCTTCCGGGAATAATAGGAATCTTGTGTGCATTGATAGTTATTCTCAGCCTCATAGGTTTTGAACCGGATAAAACTGGTAGCGAGGCACCTATCGTCCCTTGCACTGATGATGATCTTGGATGCAATGTGGGAATGACTTCGGAAGACATGAGTGTTCCATCGGCATTTATGCTTCTTGATATTAGGTTGGAGGTGGAGTGGAATGAGCCTGATCGTGGTTGGATTGGTGTTGTGGAATCTGGAGCAGCTCGGGATTGCCCCCCAGATTCAAATGGGCTCACTACATGTACTGCAGAAGATATCGAGGATTTCTTAGTCGCTGGAGGGCCAGAATCAGGCGGATCAATGGAATTTAGAATAGATCCGGGCAGATATAGATTCGTTGCGGGTGGACATGATGGTGCTGGACTTGATTCAATGTTGATTGAAGTAAAGACCAGCATACATCTAAGTAATTTTGTCGAGTTAACATTGGGAATTATCTCCATACTCCTACTAATTGGAGCGGGAGAAATGGCCTTTCCACTAAGAAATATCTTTGGTAGATCCGGAGATTAGTAATCTTCATTCAGCATCGTTGAATAACCCACCCCCCCTGCAGAAAGCATGCAGGTTACGAAGTGCCCGAACTGTGGTTCTGAGATTGAGGCTTCGGGACTAACGGCATCTTATGGCGGTTTCGACTTCTACTGTGTAGTCTGCGGGCATACGTGGCATGTCTGATCGCCTATGTTTTATCCACATCTTCTCTAGGCCAGTTTTCTGGAAGAAAAAGAGGGTCTTCGACAATATCCGCACCTATGGCATCAATCAGTGATTGTTTCATATTATCTAGGCCATCCCCTGTCAATGAGCTTATTCTGAAATCTTCTTTTCCCGTGGATTTCTCAGTTATATCAGACTTAGTTTCTGCAACCAATACTAACCTCCCGGGCAATAGTTCTCTGACCTCTTGGAGTAGATTATCCTGCTCCGACAAAGGAGTTGTGGATTGCTCGGATCTATCGATGAGAAATAGAAGTACATCACCGAGATGTTCCAAGGCTGCTATAGCTTGCATCTCGATCTGGTTTCTGTCTTTCATTGGACGATCCAATAGGCCAGGGGTATCAACCATCTGATACACCCTTCTACGATGCATAAAATGACCGAGATGAAGTTGCTTAGTGGTGAACGGATAGGAGGCTACTTGAGGCTCTCCGGTTGAAAGAGCACTAATCAGGGCAGACTTACCAACATTGGGCGACCCAGCTACTACTATACATGGTTCAGATGAATCTATTGAAGGTAGTTTCCTCATTACATCTCTCGCTTCCCCTAGCCATAATATCTGAGGAGATATTTGATCTATAACTGATGAAACTCTGCCATATGCATGGCGTCTTGCCTTGTGGAAACCATCTATATCCCTGAGTCGTAGAATCTTCGCTTGGGCCTCTCCTGAGATCCGCTGGGACCTCTCAGCTGCCCATTGAAGAGCTCCTAGATTCCTCTTGTAATCGTCACAACCTACTGCGGCGTCTACTAGAGCCCTATCAAATTCAGAAAGTGCGTTCAAACTTGGCCATCTATCGACGTATGAGTTGAGGGTTTTGGCGACGATATCGCAGGCAGATTGTACCATTCTGTTCATCTGCTTCCTGACTCTATGATATTTATCTGGATCTTCAACTAAATCCGCTTGACTACTTGCCCTTCCAAAGGCCTTGTCAAGAATCTCTTGGGGGTAAAGTACTGTGGGAATTGATCTCCACTCAACTGACGCCATACAATTACTCCCCATCACGTCCCGAACGACATCGCACTTCAAGCATTAGCAATTCTGGCATGAAAAAACTACATCCCTCACCCGTTTGTTTTTTTATGAAAACATAATCGAGGGCATATGTCAGGAGGCACTTAAGAGATGAAAGTTGATGATTTGCCTGCCTGGGCTAAGAGATTCCACGAAGAATACGGCTCCCCCAATCTAGGTGATCTCGGAGACGTTTTCCACGGACCTTTGATGGAAAGGAAGTTTGGTTTGAGGAAGGATGACCTAGTTGAAATACTGATGGATAGAAGAATGCTTCCTGAAGATAGAGATCCGTACTTGAGAGGAATGATGGTCGGAGGTAGGAGCTCTTCCATAGACATTCTAGACGAACTAGGAGAGTTCAGAACTATTTCCAGAGATGTTATAGTCGAGGTGAGGCTAATTTCTCATCTAAGAAAGACGTACATAGAGGATAAGGATTTAATTAAATTCGAAAAGGACGATATGAAGAGGAGATCAGAGGTGCTCGAACTAGCTGAAAAGAATAGTGATGGGGAAAGCAATCTCTGGGGGTGAAATATGGATAATCTGTCAGCTAAGGACTGTGTACCTTGCCAAGGTGGAGTTCCCCCATTGAGTGAAGAAGAATCTGCAGCATTCCTAGAACAGGTTAACTCCGATTGGAAAGTGATTGATAATCATCACCTCATCAGAAAATGGGAGTTTCCTGACTTTGCTACCTCTCTTGATTTCACAAACAAACTAGGGGCAATTTGTGAAGAGCAAGGGCATCATGCAGATTTTCAACTCAGTTGGGGAAAAGTCGTAGCAATAATTTTCACTCACAAGATCGATGCTCTTACGGAATCAGACTTTGTCCTAGCTTCCAAGTTTGATCAGATCTAGCTACGGTGACCTAATGGAAGATTTCCAGGAAGTTTTGACTTCTAGGAGAACGATATACAGATTCAAAGACGATCCTGTAGACCGGAATGAGTTAGAGGTAGCTTTCATGGCTGCGAGAAACGCACCTTGCCATAAACATACAAATCCTTGGAGATTCTATGTTTTGGGGTCAGAAGCGAGGGGGATGATGGTTCCAGAAATCGAGAGATTAGCTATTAAGAAGGCAAATAATATCGAAACTGTTGACTTGGATAATGTAGTTGCAAGGGCTGTAAGAAAAATCCTACACCCCCCGGTTCTAATTTGTGTTACTAGTTTGAAGAGTCCCGAGGATGCATTTAGGGAGCAAGAAGATTACGCGGCTACGGTTTGTGCTACCCATAATTTGGTCCTTTCGTTATGGTCCAAGGGGATTGGTTGCCAATGGAGCACCGGAACAATTACTAGATCCAATGCAGCTTACTCTGCGATTGGGGCCTCCAGAGACGTAGAGAGGATAATTGGATTTATCAAGGCAGGCTATCCAGAAGAGATACCTAGGAGAGAGAAGAAGGATTTGATTGAGATAAGGAGTTATTTAGATTAGTCGAGTAATGATGATTTAAGTCGGGTGAGATGGTGAGGAAAATTGTTTACCCCAAAGCAGGAGGGGTAGAGACGATACAGATTATCGAGGTTGAGGACCCAGTTCCAAAATCAACTGAAGTTTGCGTGAGAGTCCACAGAGCTGGTATAAACTTTGCAGAGTTAATGATGCGACAAGGCATTTACGGATCTAGTCCTGATTACCCATTCACTCCTGGATACGAGTGTTCAGGTGAGATTGAGAGTATTGGCAGTGCTGTGACTGATTTTGACATAGGAGACAGAGTGATTGCAATGACTGGTTTTGGTGGTTATTCCGAAAAGGTCTGTCTAGATTGCAAAAGGGTGGTTGCTATTCCACAATCTGTAACATTTGATCAAGCTGCGGCAATCCCTGTGACATATGGGACTGCTTTCCATATGCTAGTTCATCTGGGCAGATTCGCAAATGGTGAGACTCTTCTCGTTCACCACGCAGCAGGCGGAGTAGGGACTGCTGTTGCCCAGATATGTCAGTCATTGGGGGCGTCCGAAGTGATTGGGACTGCTTCGAGGAAAAAAAGGGAATTTGTAGAATCTTTGGGCATGAAATTTGTGGATAGTTCGACCGGAGATTTTGTCAAGAAATGTAAAGATCTAACCGATGGCAAAGGAGTACATCATGCGATAGATCCAGTAGGTGGAAGGCATCTGATGAAATCGTACAAATCGCTTAGAAAGGGAGGAAAGTTGTACTATTTTGGAGCGTCTGCTGCTGTTAGGGGAAATAAAAGATCTAGATTGGCAGAGATAAGAATGTGGATGGGAATGCCTCGTTTTGATCCACTGCGGATGATGAGTTCTAACAAAGCGGTGTTTGGAGTCCACATGGGGTTGTTAGAAGACTCGTCAATCTTTGAGGGACATCTCTCTTCAATTAACAAGATGCTTCTGGAGGGGAGTGTGGATCCAATTATCGATTCGGTTTGGAGGTTTGAGCAAGTTTCAGAGGCTCAGATGCATATTCATAAAAGGAAAAATAAAGGTAAGGTACTACTCGACTTTTCTCCAGAATGATCACAGTCTTACTGGTCTTGTAGCCCCGCAAGCCTGGCATTTCAGAAGAGTAGTCCTGTCTTCTCTCAAAAACCTTGTATCCGGGGCCTTACATTCGGCACACAGAATATAGGTCTTTACGTATGAAACAATCTTTTCCTTGATCCTCTTGGGTGGAACTTTGCCCTTCAGCATGATTCTAAATTGTTCAATAGTTCCAGATGTTCCAAGTTCATTTAGGAGGTACTGAAAAACATGATTCGCATCGCGATCCATAGCATCTACTATCTCTGAAAAATTTCTAAGAATAGTTTGGCTTCCTTCGATGAGTATGTCTGGGGGTGGCATTGTCCATCGTGAACGTTCACTAATATCCTTGGGGATACGTTCTCTTGCCCTATCAAGTAGAGAGTCATATTCTCGGTTAGACACAAGCTTCCGACAAGAGTATTACTTTTCACCTCACCGGGAGGTATGGAGAACGGTCAAGGACCTATTCACCCTCCCTTGGGGCATGGGCGAGCGTGTTTTAGTTAAGTTTGCTAGAACTGATCCCAATGCTAAAATTCCTACGAAGGGAAGTGAATTTGCCGCTGGTTGGGACATATATTCTCTTGAGGACACGGAGATTAAATTTCGATCTAGTGTGAGGCTGAGGACTGGCTTACATGTCGCAATACCCGAGGGTTTTGAAGGTCAGGTGAGGGCAAGATCATCATTGGGCTCCAAGGGACTTATCCTCCCTCACAGCATCGGAACTATAGATTCTGACTATAGGGGAGAGTTGTTCATCCTAATGACTTGGATAGGTGAAGGGAAGTCATATCTGGTTAAGTCTGGAGAGAGAATAGCTCAGCTAGTGATCGCTCCGATTCCAGAAGTAAAATTCTCCGAGGTGAAGATTGATGATCTTGGTAAGACAGAAAGAGGAGAGGGTGGATTTGGGAGTACAGGAAGATTCTAACTATAGAAAAAACGTATCGATTCATAGATTGGCCCCGGTGGATTCATATCGCCGGAACTCTAGGGGCAGATAATGCACCTCAGTGTTGATGAACTTCGGGATAAAGTGGAAGAATTCAGATCAAGCGGACTGAATACTCAACAGATAGCTGATGAGCTATCATTATCTCAGACTACGGTTCAATGGCTATCTGCAAGTGACTTTGAGGTGGATGATAAGCCCGTAGATGTCAAAGTAGGATGGAGATCAATAGCAGTTAAAGGCGAAAGAATTGAAGCTATATCTTATGTTTTTTGTGACATAATCGAAGAAATGGTTGGTGAAGAAATTGACACTATCGTTGGTGTAAGTATCAATGGAATAGCTTTCGCTCAGTCGGTTTCTTCCACATTAGACCTAGAGCTTGCAGTAGTTAGGAGCATAAACGAAGATGTGGCTGGACATCTTTCTCAGGTATATGCAGGAGTGGAAGGAAAAAGAGTTGTGATCATCGATGACGTATA
>JAYZLO010000100.1:0-3520 GCA_036154175.1 Thermoplasmatota archaeon
CCTTGGCCTGCCTCAGCCCGAACAGGCAACCCTTGGGTGGGCAGATATGGAACGATAGAGGCGGCGGTGCACCGAAAGACGCGGCATTCTTTGAGCAGCCAGGAGGTACAGGACTCTTCCGATGCAGCGATGATGCCACGCACAACAAGCCACGCGGCGAGTTCCCCATTCCTGCGGGAGCTTCGACTAGTCTCCATACAACTCAGACCGTTGCGACTCAACCGCTTGATGAGACGGCCAAAGAGTCAACCAAGAACGCAGCGAAGATCGCATTTGGGATTGGTATATTTTTGATAATGCCAGGTTTACCACTTCTCATCACAGGATCTACATCCACTGGCGAGGACAAACTCGCAATGATAATTCCGGGCGCGATATTGACGGGCGTTGGCTCATTCTCGATATTAGTTTCCGTGATAGAGAGCTTGTCTTTGAGAGGGAAATCTGTGTTAACTCAAAATACTGAGTCGACAAAACTGGTTCAAAATCCCAGCATCGAGATACTAGAGGCAGTCGTAGGAGAGCCCGTAAGCTTCAGAATCAAAGGCCAAGCCAATGACAATGATGCATGGGTTGGCATCTACCCGTCTAGCTTGGAGGACAACGACCACGGGGAAGAGGGGGATCGTTGGAAATGGCTGAAAGACATAGACCTGGACAGTGCATCGTTCCCGGAGCAATCTGAAGGCAGGTGGAGCATACGCGTCTTCAAGGACGGCGGGTATGCCGTGGTCAGCCGTGTAGACTTTGACATCTTACCAAAAAAGGAGAGATGGTGGGAAGACTGACATTGGCATCATGGCAGAACCACGAGGACTCAGAGGGTTCTCAGAGGGTAGGGAGTCTGATGCGATTGATCAAAGGGAGAATATCATGCGAGAGATTTGGGTCAGCTGGTCAAACCAACTTCCTGCACTAGGACATTGAAGCAGACCACGCTCACAGCGATCTGGATTGTTTCGCTATCATCATCGTCCTCCGTTGGTACCTGTGACTGTTGCACTTCGAGATCTACCTGGAGGTCAAAGGTCCCTATCCCATAGCCCAAGGTTGTCCAGTCAATTGATGCGGTGACCTCATTGTAGCTTTCAACTTCATAGCCCAATCCATCATAGTTCGGATATGACCTTATGTTCAATTGTATTTCTTCACAGGAATTTGAGCCACCGCTGAGAGTATTGTTGTCATCGTCCCACTGTAACTCTATCTCAGAGAATATGATGCTCCCCTGGACAGTATCGCATGGATCGTCCCCCACTAGGACCACGTTAGTCTCGTCATATGATATGCTGACTTGAATCTCCCCTACCAGGAACCCATCAGGTATTTGCGATTCCGAGATCTCGAAGGATACGACTTCTGTCTGACCATCGGATAGAATTAGCTCATCCTCGAAGGTAACTAACTGTTCCTCGAAGGTGATTTCGTAAATCTCCCAGTCCGTCACGTCATCATGCGGAGTTCTGTTGAATACGGACAAGTCCAATATTATCTTCGAGAGGATTACCGCGAATAGGACTCCGAATCCTAGAGTGAGGAGTCTTGATTCTGGATCTGTGAAGAAGTATTTCGCCGTGTCCGATATGCCTTGGCCTTCCTCCAACATACCACCTCAGAAACCTAACTCCAATGTCGCGTGTAGGATGGACATCAACAAGTTGTATGCCAAAATTATCACCATAATTCCAGTGAAAAGACGTACTTGTCTGGGCTCATAATCGTGAAGAATTATCTCATCCAATTCTTTGAGGTATGTGTTTACCGATTCTTGGAAGGATAATAACTGTCGCATGATATTCTCCTCCCACCCTATTGCTGCCGCTATTCCGATTGCCAGAATACCAGAGGTGATTATGTCTCCGACAGGGATGATTGATTGAAGCATCTCGATGATTGTAGATGAAACTATGACCACCATCAGAATGACCATGGTCCTGGCAAGAGTCCCGTTCTTGTCCGTCTTTGTATCCACTAAGCTGTAATTTAGAAGCACGAACATGATGATCAACGGCTTGAAAAGGAAAATGGCAAGATTATTCGTGAATGTATTGTAAATCAGCCAAGAATCAGGCAGACCATCGCAGACATCGTAGACGCACTCATCCAGGATATCAAGCACACTAAGATTAACGAAGAAGCTGACAATTCCGATCATGAAGAACATATGGGAGATTGTAGAGAGCAAGCTATTCCCATGGGTGAAGTTCCTATATCCCTCGAACACGAAGACAGTTATCGAGGCGGTGACAGCAATGGAGAGTTCTAGCCCTCTCGCCACGAAGTATGAGGTCATGTTGAAGTCCTCTACCGTGGACCAAAACTGAAGTCCCCTAGTTACTATCCACCTATCGGGGATCAGTAGCCAGAAGAGCCAATCTACAATCCTGACACCCCCAAAGGCGAATATTAGGAGACCTGCGCTAGAGGATATCGTGCGAGAATCTGGATCCCCCAGGAACATCTCCTTGAACGAGAATCTGACATACACAAATCCCCATATCAGCACGGGAACCATGTACAAAGAGATGAATAGGAACCATCCGGGTGATTCGGAAAACGTGAAAACGCCAGATGCGAGAATCGTGAGTATTAGTGTGAATAATCCTGCAATCTGGAGTGAGTTTTTTTTCTGCAAGAATGGATAAGGAAAAATTAGGGCTATGGCTATTGGTAATGACATTCTCACTGACGAAGCAATGTAGACAGTCATTTGAGACGACTTGCTTATCCAATTAATGTCCCCCCCGCCTCCCAGTTGTACCATTTCTGAGAGGTATGATGCGAGAACCCCAAGGCCCATGAAAATCAAGTACCACCCGAACATTATTGCCGCATATTTCTCGTTCCAATTGTTGTTGACGGTCCTTTTGGACAGAACGAGCGTGATCCCTCCGAGGAGGAAGTAAACGAAGGCTGAGATACCTTCCAATGCCGCGTAATCCTCGACTGCCATGCCTCTCTCGGGACGCTGGGCCAAATTAACATGACGCAAACCGAATTGTTGCGTGTGAGCTGTATCGAAGTCAGAGGGAGTTTCCGCCCTCTTCCCACCAGCTAGGGCCGTCTGTTTCAGGTCCCTTGCTGTCCTGATGCTTCCAGCAGTATTCGGAATTCCTGAAGCTCAGCGAATTGCAGTGATCCATGGCACATTTCACCAACTGCCTCTTCTGTCTTTCTGAAGGGTTATCTTCCCGGTGACCCTTTGCCTGATCCTGATCTCCCGAGGATTCGTCCTCGGACGATGCGGAGGCATTGCCAATGTTGAATATCTTGTCGCCAAACCAAAACAAAAATCCTAGAATAAAGAAAAAAATGTCAATTTCTGGTATTCCGGTGAACATTGTGTCACCTACCACTCCTTGGCGCATGCATCAAGTTTGCCACTGCGTGATTCACCTGCCGGCGTTTGAGCGGTATCGCAGTCACTCCTCATCGGAGCCAGAGTCATCGGGAGTGAGGAACGAGGTCTCCGCCATGCCGCTGTTCCTGCCATACTGGTAGATGAGTATGACGAGCAGTG
>JAYZLO010000101.1:0-4045 GCA_036154175.1 Thermoplasmatota archaeon
AAAAGATGCAATTGCAATTGGTGTAATTGCATCTTTGTTAGGGGCCGTGAAATATCCATATCTCTACTTAGTGATATTTCTGCCGACTGCATTCTTTTTTTGGGGTAAAAGCAAAGAGAATCTAGGATATCTTGTCCTATCATGGGGATTGGTTCAATCTCCCTTCCTTATCTCGGACCTGCTTCAGCACGGGAGTCCGTTTGCGAGCTATAACACCCAAGCAACAGGTGCGGTAAACAGTCTTGTTGGGGATTATGGTGACTATGGCGCTAGTCAGTTTTTTGCAGATATCTCCGGAGAGATTGGTTGGCTCCTATTCATCTCCATCCTCTTCTGTAGTATCTTGTGGGCGAATATGGGTTCCGGAGAGAGATGGCCAGCAATATTTTCAGTAGTATTTCCGAGCATATTGATTTTCTCGATTGTACTCGATTTTGGATACCCGAGATACCATCTTCCCTGGCTCTCAGTTCTGATATGTGTAGCATGTAACTGGCTCTCTAGTAATCTTGAGTCTGCGAGTATTAGGAAAAAAATCGATAATGGGGCGTTATTCTCGATATTTGTTTTGGTTCTTATTTCTCATCAAATCTTCAATGTAATCGACAGCTCTATCGAAAAAAGAGAACAAAATATTGAGATTATAAAATACAGAGAAGACTACCTCAATGAATACATTGAGTTAGGAACTCACCTATCAGATGACTCCGTGGTTTTGGCTGGATTTGACATAACTTTGGGAGTCAGATTTGGTGTTCCGACATATCGATTCGGTCCGTCCGACGATCCGATTCATGATTCCATAAAAGTCGTTAATGCGACACATGTAGTCATTGGCGGGAAGGCTACTAGATTCACCTGGGAATCTGATCCACTAATGATACTGGGCTCACCAGTGGATCCGGTAGCTAGCTCATCGCGGGATACGGAGTATGCAACAATATGGGGCGTGAACCATTCGAGATTGGAATACCATGAAAGCGCCTCTGAACTGCAAGTTGGATGGAGCATTAGAAACGAGGGTGATGTGTTTTTAGTTCAGGAGAACGAGTTGGTCAAATCACCTGAAAACTGGAAAATTATCCAAGTAATCGATCTTGGAGATAACGGAAGCTTTGGCCGAGAAGCTATCGATCTATTCTTTGGGAGGATCGGTGGAGGGACAATTATTTGCTCCGAAAACTCTTGTAACCAAGAGTTCCTTGTTCCCGAAGATACAAGATATTTGGTCAAGTTGGGGTTGTCAGATGAGACATGATGTTATCGATGTGCTATCATGGGCGGCTGTGTTCAATCGCGGATTGGAAACAGACGAAGTTTGGAGATACATGACCTCCAACAGTAGTATCGAAGATGTAGAGGATTGTCTCGCCAAGATGAGTGGGGTAGAAAGCAATCAAGGCAGATGGTATTTTACGGGATTAGAGTACGTCCCTACAGACTATGATCGGAGGAAGGCAGCTGCGGAAAAACAACTCAGAGAAAGTCTACCGATAGTCTCTAGGCTTTGCGAAGAAGAAGCAGTTTTGGGAGTCTCGATTACTGGATCAGTAGCATCTGGACTAAGTCAGGACGATGCGGATATTGACCTCATGATAATTACCCAGCCCAATTATGTCTGGAGAGTAAGGGCACTGGCAGTTTATCTTGAGCACAATGCTAATACAGAATCCAGGATTTGTCCCAATATGGTATTGGATTGCAGGAATCTGGAGTTGCGACCCTCTGTCTATGCTGCTAGGGAGTTGGCTATGATGAGGCCTGTTAAGGGAAGGGTCGTTTTCGAAGAAATGATCACAAAAAACCCGTGGTTCCAGGAATATCTTCCAAATGCAGATTTATCAGCATCCTTGGAGCTCCCCAAGCCATTCGGACTCCTACCATTCTGGTGGGGAGTGATGAGATTCCCAATCCTAGGGGGAATAGCAGAGGCATGGGAAGCAAGGAGGAGGATTACAAAATACAGGAAGAGCTCCAAATCGATTGAGGCAATTTATGATAGACTGCGTTGCATTGGACATGAAAATGCACACCGTTCCAGAATCGAGGAAAGAATAACAGAAATATTAGCGGAGGTTTCTGTGGATGGAAAGTGATTACAATGAAATTGTCGCTGAATATTATGATTTTGAAGCGGACTCGTTCGAGAGAAGGGCCGGTGAAAATCACGTTCTGATGACTCTGAGAAATGACTTCAGAGAATTCACCCTATCAAGAAGGCCAAAGAAAATGTTGGAGATAGGATATGGCCCTGGCTTGGACATGACCTGGTTCGCAGACAGAGAGGACATCGAGATTGTCCATGGTGTGGACATTTCCCCCGAATTCCAGAGGATAGTCGAGAACAAGGCACGTCAGCGAGGAGATGGGAAAATCCTCCCTAACTTAGGATCTGCCGAGGATATAGTTGAGATAGTCGGAGAATCAACCGTGGACACTGTCTATGTGTACTTCGGTGCCCTAAATACGGCCAATGATCTTGAATCAGTAGCTAGTGCAATATCAAAGGTTCTGAAGCCAGGGGGGAGTGCGATTTTGACATTCGTTAACCGCTGGTATTTATTTGAGATATTTTGGAATATCCTGCTTCTGAGACCCAGAAGAGCTTTCTCGAGACTCCGGCCAGTCTGGAATGGATATAGTCCGACTAGAAGTTTGCCTTCCTACTGTCCGACAGCGCGCGAAATAGGACATAAGTTTGGGCAATTTCTTAATCCAGTATACCGAAAAGGCTACTGCATACTTCATCCTGCTTGGTATAGGAAACATTGGGCTCCGTTCAACTCGGTGAGAAGTCGCTCCCTGTATCTCATGGACCGCATCCTGCAGAGAACTCCGCTCTGGAATTTCGGTGAATACAGTCTCTACATCTTTGAATCCACGGATAAGGAGTGAAGGTAGCTTCGTATATTTTCCATTGATAACTCTGACTCACTTTCCTCCCCTCTAGAGTCATCTATTCTAATACTGCATAGAAGAGATTCCGTGACCATTCTTCCATATTTTTTTACTAGTTCGGATTTGCTAACACTCGTCGTATCCATGTCTCTGGCCTCGGCGACTAAACGAGCGAAATCGGCTTGACGGCACCTGTAGATAAGCGAGGGATGGAATATACCTGGTTTCTGGTCGATTAATGACCATACATATTCTGAAAGTGAGTTAACCGAAACCAATGACATCCATTGTCTGCCCCCATCAATTATCGGAATAGTATCGCCGGCATAAAGCATATTGAACCAAGAGCCTGGGCCTAATATCCAAGGAGATCTCACTATCCTAACATCTCCTCCATGCTCGAGATATTCTAGCCACGGCCTCTCCCCGATCGAGTATGCTTTGGAATATCCCTCAGGATTTAATTTCGAGTCCGTTTCTACTATTTCTTCGCCCCTGTCTCCGTAGGACAGCGATCCATGCAATACTATCGTCGAAGATACGGAGGATTCTTCAATAACTGAAATCATAGATTTGATGGCTTTTCTGGTTCTATTTGCCACAAGATATCGTCCCAATGCTTTCCCAGAGGATGGTCGGGCGGCATGAATAACATAATTCACTCCATGTAGCCATTTTCGAAAGTTTGATTTTCCATCAAAGAGACTTCCATAGACCTTGGTAATATTCGAACCAGATACTTCGTTGTTGTGCACCAGAGCTCTAATATTCGAATTAGAAGATTGTATAATTCTGGACCCAGTAAAACCCGACCCACCTGTAACAAAGGTGATGCTGTTGGCATCGACAGATTGTTTATCCAATTTTTTCACCAAACACGAGTATCGTAGGGTAAACCATCTTCCCCATCAAGACGAAGGAGGCATGCGACTGTTATCAATAGCGCAGCGTGTTTGTTAAAAAAAAATGAACAGTGATATTTGAGTAGGAGGTTGCCCACAGGGTTTCAGCCATGTTCGAAACAGGGAGGGGTAAGGGCATTCCATCTTGGAACCGAAAACAGTTGGCATTCTGGATGCTGTTTGTTGGAATAGCGCTTCTGATGGTTTACGTGAGGACAATGGTGACTCTTCATGCTCATCCAGTA